>LFSG01000063.1 GCA_001512685.1 Clostridiales bacterium DTU072 | reverse complement strand
AAGTCATTCTTCGCTTACTTGTCTGTTCAGTTGTTAAGGTGCGTCATTCGCCCGCCCAATTTTTGAGCGAGCCTTTATAGCATAAATCAAACTTTAATTATTGTCAACACTTTTAATGCTATTTTTTTAACTTGTTTTTTAATTATCTATTATTTATTACCCTTTTTATTGCTTTTTTGCCTTTCTTTTTTATTTTTTCCTCTTCTTTATATTTTTATCCTTATCTCTTTTCAATAAAAAAACCACTTTCGTGGTTTTCTTTTTTGATTATCTCTTGCTGAACTGCGGCGCTCTTCTTGCTTTATGCAAGCCGTATTTCTTTCTCTCCTTCATTCTCGGATCCCTTGTCAAAAATCCGGCTTTTTTGAGTATGGGTCTGTAATTTTCATCGGTTTGACATAAAGCTCTGGCTATGCCGTGTCTGATTGCTCCCGCTTGTCCGGTTGTTCCGCCGCCGATTACGTTTACCGCCACATCGTACTTGTCCGCGGTATTTGTCAATTCCAACGGCTGGCGCACAATATATTTCAGCGTTTCAAGAGGGAAGTATTCGTCAATCGTCCTTTTATTTATGATAATATTCCCTTCGCCATTGGGGATTAATCTTACTCTGGCTATGGCTTTTTTTCTTCTTCCCGTTCCCCAATACTGAATCTTTTTCTTTAATATTTTTTTCGCTGTCATTGTTCACCTCATTAATTCAATTTAAGCTCTACGGGTTGCTGCGCTTGATGCTTATGCTCTCCGCCTTTGTAAATGTGCAGTTTCTTTATCATTTTCCGTCCCAAGGAATTTTTGGGAAGCATTCCTTTAACCGCGCGATACAGCACAAAATCAGACTTCTTTTCCATCAGCTTGTCGTATCTGGTTTCTTTAAGTCCTCCCACATACCCGGTATGGTAACGATAATATTTTTGTTCGGCCTTTTTGCCGGTAAGCGCTATTTGATCGCTGTTAAGCACTATGACATAATCTCCGGTGTCGACATTGGCGGTATATTCGGGTTTGTTTTTTCCTTTCAGTATTGAGGCAATCTGAGACGCCAACCTGCCCAGAACCATTCCCGAAGCGTCGACCACATACCATTTTCTTTTAACTTCTTCGGGTTTTGCCATATATGTTTTCATGGGTTTACCTCCGTTTATTGATTGAAAAAGATTTTCGGTGTCGGGGCTTTCACCATATAAATCCTTTTTAGCCTATTAATGATATTATATTAAGATGTCATTGTCAAACGCTTTTTATATATTTTTTGCTTTTTTTTATAAATATTGCTCCATTCTCTTAATTATCCGCTTTTTATTACGCTTTATCCCTGCTTTTTTGTGTTTTTTGGGCTGTCTTTTTTTCGTTTTATGTGTTTGTTATTCTCTTTTTCTGTTGAAAATTATAGGTCTGTATGATATAATTCAAAATATGATTAACTTACAGGATATTTGGCAGGACACTCTTTCGGAGCTGCTGAAAGAGCCGTCTATTAATGCCGTCGCTTACTCTATTTGGATAGAAAAATTATCGCCGGTATGCATCAAAGACGATGTCTTGATTTTGCTGGCTCCTTCCCTTAATTCGGCGGAAACGGTGCGGAAATCCTTTTCCTCCACCATAAACAAATGCCTTTCAAAAGTAAAGCCCACTTTGAAAAATACCGAAATAATAACGCGGGAAGAGCTGTCTTTTTTTATTGAAGCGGGAGACTTTGTTCACAATCAGGAATTAGTGGTTTCTTCTTCCTCAAAAAAGCGCTCCGCTTCACCTTTTATCTCCCGCTACACCTTCGATAATTTTGTAGTGGGCGAATCCAACAAGCTTGCCTTTTACGCGGCAAAGAGCGTGGCGGAAAAACCGGGTTCCAGCGACGGTTGCCTTAACCTCAACCCTTTGTTTATTTACGGCGGCGTAGGTTTGGGAAAAACTCACCTTTTGCATTCTATCGGCAATTATATTTCCAAACATTTCCCTTCGCTCAAAATCGTTTATATGCCTACCGAATCCTTGGCCAACGAATACTTTGCCGCCCTTGAAAAAACCTCCTCGGACAAGAACGCCTACCGCAACTTTATCGATAAATATCAAAACGTGGATGTATTGATGTTCGACGACGTCCAATTTTTAAAAAAGAAAATCGGTTTGCAGGACGCTATTTTCCATATCTTCAATACTTTATACCAAAGCGGCAAACAAATTATTTTATCGTCGGACAGGCCGCCCAAAGAAATTGAAACAATAGAAGACAGGCTGTGTTCTCGTTTTGAAGGAGGGCTTCTTGCCGATATCGGCATGCCCAATCTGGATATGAGAATAGCCGTAATACGCAAAAAGATGATGCTCGAAAAAGTCGCCGTCAGCGACGATGTGGTTTATTTCTTAGCCGAAACCATTGACACAAACATCAGAGAGCTTGAAGGAGCGCTGCTTAAAGTTATTCTTTACGCCCAGCTCATAAATAAACCTCATCCCGATGTGGAAACGGCCAAGGAAGCTTTGCGCGTAAGCGCGCCCGTAAAAAAAGAGGACATAGACAGTTCCGACATAATCAACGCTACCTGTACATATTACCGCATCAGCAAGGCCGATCTTTTGTCAAAAAAGAAAACCAAAGATATTTCGGACGCAAGAATGGTGGCTATTTATCTTGTTTGCGATCTTTTAAGCATTCCTCTTGTGAATATTGGGCAAATTTTCGGCGGACGGGACCACACCACAATAATTCACGCAAGAGACAAGATTATGAATCAACTGAAAGAAAACAAAAAACTGGAACTTGAAATTAACGACATCAGGAGTATGTTAAATGTTTGACGCCATGTGAAAAATTAAGCGCATACCTCATACTTATCAACAAACCTATCCACAAAAAAAGCGCTTGTTCTTTCTGATTTTTGTTAGTTTTCATTAAAAAACAAACCAATTCAACATGTTGTCAACATATAAACAGCCCTAATTATAATACTCCTCGTTAACCAATAAAAAATATAAATAATAAAAGGAGAAATATATGAAATTTATTTGTGACGGATTGGATTTAGCAAGCGCTTCGGGGGTAGTAAGCAAAATACTATCCGTAAAAAGCAACATTCCTATTTTGGACGGAATAAAAATAAAAGCGTTGGGAGACACGGTTTCGCTTTCGGTTTATAATCAAGAAATATATATAGAAAAAATAATAAAAGCCGATGTATTGGTGGAAGGCGAAATCGTGGTGGAAGGAAGGCTTTTCAACGATTATGTAAGCAAGATAAACACCAAGGAAAAAGTGGAAATAGAAAAAATAGACGAAGAGAACATATCCATAAGATTTAACCTTTCCGAAGTGCAAATGCAATATTACGAAAAAGAGAATTTTCCCGATTTCGGCGAATATTCTTCAGATTTGTACTTTGAAATAAAAGAAAAAGACCTAAAAGAATTAATAGACAGATCGCTGTTTTGCGTGGCTTTGACAAACAATCGGGTAATGCTTAAAAGCTGCAGCTTCAGCGTAAAAGACGACGAAGTGGAAGCCGTATGTTTGGACGGATTCAGAATAGCGGTAAGCAAAAAGAAAACGCTGAGCCAAAAAGGAGACATAAATTTTATAATATACGGAAAAATTGTTTCGGATGTGCTTAAAGCTCTGGAAGAAAGCGACGAAGTCATAAGAGTGACCAAAGAAGGCAATATGATATTGTTCGACAAAGGGCATACAAAAATAAAAGTTAACACGATAGAGGGAGAATTTTATAATTACAAAGTAAATCTGCCCGCCGAAGTAAAAAACGAAATAGTGGTAAACAAAGAAGAAATGGAAGATTGTCTCAGAAGAGCGAGCGTAATATGTAGGGATACGGCATATAGTAAAATAATAATCAACGTGGAAGAAAACACTATTAATATAAGAGCGGAATCCGAAAAAGGAAGGATAAACGAAAACATCAACTGCAAAAATACAGGAGACCCCACAAAGCTTGGCCTCAATTGCCGTTATTTGCAGGAAGCAATCTCAAAAATAAAAGAAGACTACTTAAAGATAATAATAGAAAGGCCGTCAAAACCCATACTTATAAGACAAATAGAAGAAGACGAATATAAATGCATCGTATTGCCGTTGAGATTGATCGGTTAGGAGGTAAAATGAAAAAGGATTACGAATTTCTTAAAACAAAAGCCGACGTAATCAGAAAGTTAGTGGTGGAAATGATAGGTAGATTGGGAGTGGGGCATATCGGCGGAGCGCTTTCAATAGTGGATATTTTAACTTATTTATATTATAAAGAAATGAAAGTGGACCCAAAAAACCCCAACGATTCAAACAGAGACAGATTGGTGTTGAGCAAAGGGCACGCAGGCCCCGCGTTATACGCCGTTCTTGCCGACAAAGGGTATTTCCCCATGGAAGAAATAAAAACGCTCAACCGGCCGGGCACAAATTTACCCTCTCATTGCGATATGAACAAAACAAAAGGCGTTGACATGACAGCTGGCTCATTGGGGCAAGGTTTGTCGGCCGCGGTAGGAATGGCGCTTGCTTCCAAGCTGGACAACATGGACAACTATGTATACGCCATAATTGGAGACGGCGAAGCTCAGGAAGGGCAAATATATGAAGCGCTTATGTTTGCGGGAAACAAAAAGCTGAACAACCTCATAGTCTTTTTAGACAACAATAAAATGCAAATAGACGGAATGACCGAAGAGATAAACGATATAGAACCCTTTGACAAAAAAGGGGAAGCTTTTAAATTCTTTACGCAAAGAATAAACGGGCATTGCTTTGAATCCATTGACGAAGCGGTAAAGAGAGCAAAGGCCCAAAAAGAACAAGCAAGCTTGATAATCCTTGACACCGTAAAAGGAAAAGGATTTAAGTTTGCCGAAGAATTGGGCGTTGGATGCCACAGCGCGTCTTACGATGAAAAGACATGGCGTGAATACTGCAATAAGTGGGAGGATTAAATGGAAGAAAACAGAGAAATGAGGCAGGTTTATTGCGACTGCTTAATAGAACTTGCAAGAAAAAATAAAAATATAGTGATTTTTGAAGCCGACCTTATGAAAAGCAGCGGAACAGCCAGGTTTTTTAAGGAATTTCCCGACAGGGCGTTTGACGTGGGAGTAGCCGAAGCCAATATGATGACGATAGCGGCGGGGATGAGCACTTACGGCAAAATACCGTTTTGCACCACCTTCGCGCCGTTTGCCACACGGAGAGCTTACGACCAAGTCTTTATATCAATAGGGTATTCAAAAAGAAACGTAAAAATAGTGGGCACCGACCCCGGAATATCCGCCGAACTCAATGGCGGAACGCATATGCCGTTTGAGGATGTGGGCATAATGAGGAATATTCCGGGCATGGTTGTGGTTGAACCTACGGACGCCAACATGCTTGAAAAAATAATGCCACAAATAGCTGAACACGAAGGGCCTGTATATGTCAGGATGTTCCGCAAAAAAACACCGAAAATATACCAAGACACCGAAGAATTTGATTTATTCAAAGCAAAAGAAATCAAAAAAGGAAAAGACTGCGCCATTATTTGTTCGGGAATTATGGTATCAAAAGCCATAGAGGCCGAAAAAGCCTTAAGACAAAAAGGATACGACGTGGGAATACTGAATATCGCCACAATTAAACCCATAGACAAAGAAGCGATAATAGAATGCGCTAAATATACAAACGCCATAGTTACGGCAGAAAATCATAATATAATAAACGGTTTAGGAAGCGCCGTGGCCGAGGTACTTTGTGAAAATTATCCCACACCCATGATAAGAATAGGGGTAAAAGACGAATTCGGCGAAGTGGGGAAAATGGATTATTTGGAACAAAGATACCAAATGAGCGCGTCCCACATAGAAGAGGCTGTGGAAGAATTGATAAAAGCCAAAAAGTAAAGAAAAAAAAGAAGAAAATTAAAAAAACTCCTCCAAGCAAAAGGGAGGAGTTTTTTATTTTTCCACGTGGAACAAAAAGAAAAAACAGAGAAGGGGAAAGAGAAAACGAGCAAAAAAAACAAGAGCAAAGAAAGAAAAAGAAAAATAGCGAAAAAAGGCAAAAATTCCTTACGAAAATATGTATAAAATGTTCCACGTGGAACATTTTAGCGAAAGAGAAAGTGAAAAAGGGGCAATAAGAGCTAATTTCTTGACATAGAAAAAAGGGTAGTGTATAATTTCATAGCTTATGTAAAAAAAGATATTAAAATATAAAGAGGAGAAAAATAAAATGAAGAGAACCTATCAGCCCAAGAAAAGACAAGCAAGCAAAGTGCATGGTTTTAGAAAAAGAATGAGAACCAAAAGCGGCAGAAACGTGATTGCCAGAAGGCGCAATAAAGGAAGAGCCAAGCTGACGGCGTAAAAATGAAAAAAGAATATCGCCTCACCGGCAACCGCAGCTTTCAATATATTTACAAAAACGGCCAAAGGGTAAATACCAAGTTTTTTATTTTATATATAGTGGAAGCGGCAACAATAAAGGTTGGGGTAAGCGTAAGCAAAAAGGTAGGCAACAGCGTAGTAAGAAGTCGAGCAAAAAGAAGACTTAAAGAAGCTTTCAGAACAATAATCGGCAACTTAAAAAGAGGATATAATTTCGTAATAGTGGCAAAAAAGGAGATTGTAGACGCCGAATTTTGGGAAATAAAAGAAGAAATAAAAAAGGCGTTATCGTCAAGATGCGACTATATAGCGGAGAAAAAAGATGAAGTATCTTTGTAAAAAGCTGATATTGTTTTATAAAAGATTTATTTCGCCGGCGTTGGGAGCAAGCTGTATTTATACGCCCACATGTTCGATGTATACGTATGACGCCATTGAAAAATACGGCGCGGTCAGAGGCATATTGAAAGGCGTCAAAAGGATTTTAAGATGCAACCCTTTCATGAAAGGAGGGTTTGATCCCGTAAAAGAAAATCTAAAAGGAAGTGCAAAATGGACTTTGTAGGTCTTATGGCAACCGAATTAAATTTAATAGGAAAACTGATATACAACATATTGTATAAATGGGTAAGCGGCTGGAGTCAAACCACAGTATATTTCGGAGCTTTCAGCATAACGGTAATTTTGTTTACTTTGTTCTTGAAGGTTTTGACTTTGCCGTTTGATTTATGGCAAAAAAAGATAACCAGAGTAAACGCCAAAAAAATGGAGGCTATGAAGCCTCAATTAGACAAAATAAACAAGCAGTACGCAAACAACAGGGAATTGCTGATGCAAAAGCAAAGGGAGCTGTACAAAAAACATAAATACAGCGCGTTTGCAAGCTGTTTGCCCATGATAATAACGCTTGTTATTTTCATAGTGGTTTTTTCGGGCTTTAACAGCGCCGTGCGTTATCACAACGCCAAAACTTTTGAAGATTTAAGCGGCGTATACCAAAAAGCCTTTCAAGAAAAAAATCAAGAATTTATTGAGCAAGGAAAAGCCGAATACCGAAAAGTAGACGGAGAAACCAAACTTGTTCCCATAGGCGATTTTACGGAAGCGCAGCTTAAGAAAGAGCAAGAGGAAGCTTCGGAAAAAGCCGTGGTTGAAGCGTATAAACCCGAAAGGTTTTTGCTTACAAAAAATATTTTTATGCCCGACACATGGGCAAACCCCATTCCCACCGCCGAGGTGTTCAGCGGCGCTGGCATAGGAAAATTTGGCATAACGGGCGTTGACGCCAACGAATACAACAAGGTGATGAAGCCGTTAATTAAAAAATACAATATCACCGAAAAAGGAAAACGAAATTGGAACGGATATTTAATTTTGCCGGCGTTGGCGTTTTTGCTTAATTTGATAGGTGTGAAGCTGAACAAGCCGCCGGAACAGCCTCAAATGGCGGGACAGACGGAGGAACAAATAAAGGCTCAACAAGCGCAGGCAAGAATGATGGGATATATGATGCCGATAATGATGGCCATATTTACCTTTTTGTATTCTACGGCCTTTGCTTTGTATATGTTTATGAATTCTTTAATAACCACGATTTTCAATTTAATATATAATATTATGGCAAAAAAGAAAGACGAGAAAGAAAGAGATTATATAATGTCCACCACATTTAAGAAATAAGGAGAAAAAATGGAAACAGAAAGAAAGGAGTATAAAGCCGCCAGCGTGGAAGAGGCTATAGAAAACGGATTAAAAGAAATGAATTTGAATGAAGAAGACGCCGAAATAGAAGTTTTGTCCAAAGGGGGATTTTTTAAGAAGGCGGTAGTGGTCATAAAAAGAAAAGAAGAAAGCCAAGAAAAAGAAAACGAGCAAGAAAAGGAAAAAGACACAAACAGCGCGGGCAAAAAATATATAGAAGATGTTTTGCGGCTGATGAAAATAAATTGCAAGGTTGAGCAAAAAATAAAAGACAATCAACTGAATTTCTATATAAAAGGCGACGACGCCCGCAGAATAATAGGCTATCGGGGAGAAACGCTGGACGCTTTACAGCATTTGGTAGCCAATGTCGTCAACAAAAAAGAAAAGAATTACGAAAGGGTAATAGTGGACGCTGATTTTTATCGCCGCAAACGGGAACAGACGCTTACCAATTTGGCCAAAAGACTGGCGCAAAAAGCCGCCAACTCGGGAGAAGAGATAGAATTGGAGCCTATGACGGCTTTTGAAAGAAGGATAATCCATTCGGCGCTGCAGGGAAGCAAAATGGCAAGCACCCGTTCGGAAGGAGAAGGCAGGGAAAGGCATGTGATAATAATGCCGCTTAATAAAGAAGAAAGAGAAATTGAATACGGCATCACGGATTTTAAGAAAAACGGACCAAAAATAAAGAAAAGCTTCGGGTATAAAAAGAGCAGATTCTAAATGAAAGACACAATAGTCGCGGTGGCAACCTCTACGGCAAGCAAGGCGGGCGTAAATATAGTGCGGCTGTCAGGCAATACCGCCAAAGAGATTGCGGACGGCATATTTTCAAGCAAATCAATCAAAAACAAAGAAATGGTCCCGAATATGATGTATTTGGGGTATATTAAAGGCGAAAACTTTACCGAACAAGCATTATGCGTATATTTTAAGCAGCCGAGATCATATACGGGAGAAGATGTGGTAGAGTTTCATTGTCATGGCGGGCAAGGGGTGGCAAACGCCGTATTAAGGCTGTGCGTAGAAAAAGGAGCAAGACCGGCGGAAGCGGGAGAATTCACAAAAAGAGCTTTTTTGAACGGCAAAATTAATCTTGCGCAAGCCGAAGGCATTATGGATATAATCAACGCGCAGTCCGAAAGCGAAATAATGCAAAGCTTTAAGCAGTTGTCGGGAGAAATATCCAAGGGTATTTACCAAATGCAGGACAAGCTCATAAAAGCGATAGCGGGACTGGAAGTAAGGCTGGATTATCCCGAAGAGACGGAGGACGAACCCGATTATCCATATAGAGAAACGCTTGAGGAGGTAATAGAATCAATTGACAAGCTGCTGCAGGGAGCAAAGCTGACCAAAACAATAAGCGAAGGCGTTAACGTGGCCATAGCGGGATTGCCTAATGTAGGCAAATCGTCGTTATTAAACGGCCTTATTATGGCGGACAGGGCCATTGTAACGGAATACGAGGGCACCACAAGGGATGTTATCAAAGAGCAAATTGAAATAGACGGCATAAAATTTAACATATTGGACACAGCTGGCATACGCAAAAGCGACAATGTTATAGAAAACATAGGCATAGAAAAATCGCACGAAGCCATAAAAGCCGCCGACATAGTAATATTTGTCATGGATTTATCCAAACCTTGCGCCTCGGAAGAAGAAAAGATAGAAAGCATGCTGGAAGGCAAAAAGGTGTTAAGGGTGGCAAACAAAAAAGACATAGCCAAATATCCGAGGAAAAAGGCCATTGAAATAAAAGCCAATCCGCCCAGAGAAATAGAGGAAGTAAAAAAGGAATTGCTTAAAATGGCGGGAAAAGAAGAAATTTACAACAGCGCCGTAATCACCAGAGAAAGGCATATAGCGGCGTTAAGAGCGGCAAAGGAGCATATAGAAAAAGCTTTGACGGATTTTGGCAACGTTCCTCCCGAATGCAGTTTAATAGACATAAGGGAAGGCTATAACGAATTGGCAAAAATTACAGGAGACGATATAAGCGAAAGCATAATAGAGGAGGTTTTTTCCACTTTTTGCGTGGGAAAATAGCAATGAGAGCGATAGTACAAAGGGTAAGAAAAGCGCGGGTAGAGGTAATAGGCAAATACACGGCGGAAATAGGCAGAGGGATTTTGGTGCTGTGCGCTTTCAACGCCCAGGACACCGAGCAAAAAGTAAAATGGGCAGCGGGCAGAATAAGTCGATTGAGGATATTCCGCGACGAAAACGACAAATTAAACCGTTCGGTAATAGACGAAAAGGGAGAGGCTTTGATTGTGTCGAATTTCACTTTATACGGAAATTGCCTGCACGGGAACAGGCCGGATTTTTCTCACGCCGCCCCCAAAGAAATCTCTTTGCCGCTATATGAAATTTTTGTAAAGGAAATGAGCGGCATCATTCCTACGAAAACAGGCGAATTCGGGGGAGACATGGAGCTGCAGATAATAGCGGACGGACCTTCCACGGTAATATTGGATAATTGAAAATGTCAGCCCAAAATTACGATATCATAGTTATAGGAGCCGGCCATGCCGGCATAGAGGCGGCTTTTGCGGGCGCCAAAAAAGGACATAAAGTGTTGTTGGTTACTTTATGTCTTAATTCCATTGGCTTTATGGCATGCAATCCCAACATAGGAGGAACGGCCAAGGGCAATCTTGTTAAAGAAATTGACGCTTTGGGCGGGATTATGGGCAAAATAGCCGACCAAGCCACCATTCAGGTAAGAATGCTGAACAGAGCCAACGGGCCGGCCGTACACAGCTTAAGGGCGCAGGTTGACAAAAACAAATACCACATGCTTATGAAAAGCAGCATTGAAAAAGAGCCCAACATAGACTTGCTTGAAAGCGAAGCGGCGGAAATTTTAACAAATGAAAACAAACAAGTAATGGGCATAAACACAATGCTGGGCCAAAAATTTTTGGCAAAGGCGGTGATTATCGCCACTGGCGTTTTTCTCAATTCGCGCATAATAATAGGAGAATATTCCCAAAACAGCGGTCCGTCGGGCTTTTTGAGAAGCGAACGCTTGACCGACAGTTTGAAAAAATTAGGTTTGCCTTTGAGAAGATTCAAAACGGGCACGCCGCCGAGGGTGCTTGCCCGCACGGTAGATTTTTCAAAAATGGAGATACAGGAAGGCGAGGAAGGCTTGCCCAAGTTTTCCGAAACAAGCGATTTTGAAGTGCAAAATTCGCATAAATGCTATCTTACTTATACCAATCCCCAAACGCATAAGATAATTTTGGAAAATTTGCACAGAGCGCCGCTATATAACGGAAGCATAGAAGGTTTGGGGCCGAGGTATTGCCCGTCCATTGAAGATAAAGTAGTTAAATTCGCGGACAAAGAAAGGCATCAGATATTTGTCGAACCCGAAGGCGCCGATACGGACGAGCTTTATGTGCAAGGCTTGTCGTCATCCATGCCTTTTGATGTTCAGGAAAAAATGCTTCATACCATAAAAGGGTTGGAAAAGGCCCATATAATGAGATACGGCTACGCCATTGAATACGATTGCTTGGACTCGCAGTGCCTATTGCCCACTATGGCCATAAAAGGATGGGAAGGGCTGTTCAGCGCGGGGCAAATAAACGGCACAAGCGGCTATGAGGAAGCGGCGGCGCAAGGACTTATGGCGGGCATTAACGCCGCCTTGTTTATTGAAGGGAAAGAGCCTTTTATTTTGCGCAGAGACCAAGCCTATATCGGAGTGCTCATTGACGACTTGGTAACCAAAGGAACAAGCGAGCCTTATAGAATGATGACCTCAAGAGCGGAATACCGCCTTTATTTAAGACAAGACAACGCGGACCTTAGGTTAACCGAAAAGGGCAGACAACTGGGAATGATTGACGACCAGAGATATCAAAGGTTTTTAGAAAAGAAAAACGCTTTGGAGCAAATACGGCAAATGCTGGACAAAGGCTACTCCCCAAAAAGCGTGGAAGAGGTATTCAAGGAAAAAGGCGAAGTG
Source organism: Clostridiales bacterium DTU072 (assembly GCA_001512685.1). Lineage (GTDB taxonomy): Bacteria > Bacillota > Clostridia > Christensenellales > DTU072 > DTU072. The sequence goes on along the minus strand of LFSG01000063.1, from coordinate 33,955 downwards.
GTTCCCAAAGGCGGCATTAAAGGAAAAGATATCTTAAAAAGGAATAAGATAAACAGCGAAGATTTGATAAAAATTGACGGGGAATTTGCCAAATTTGACAGGAATTTATTAAAGATTGTGGAAACTGACATAAAATACGAAGGGTATTTGAAAAAGCAAGAACACTCCATAAAAGAAATGAAAAAAATGGAAGAGCGCAAAATTCCGGAAGATACCGATTTTTTATCGATTAAAGGCTTACGGAAGGAAGCGGCGCAAAAGCTGGACAAGATTAAGCCGCTGACGCTGGCTCAGGCGGCAAGGATAAGCGGAGTCAATCCCGCGGACATAGTGGTTTTAATGATTTGGCTTACAAAAAATTGCGATAAGAAAAAATGAAAAAAGACTATTTGACGGAAAAACTGCTGCAAGCAGGTTTTAATTTAAGCGACGAGCAATTAAGCAAGCTCCAAGAGTTTGCTCTATTGCTTGCGGAACACAATAAAAACCTCAATCTTACCGCCATAACCGAAGACGAAGAGATAATAAACAAACACTTTATTGACAGCCTGCAAGCCGCAAGCCATATTGAAAAAAGCCAAAAAATCGTTGATATCGGAAGCGGGGCGGGTTTTCCCTCCATACCGCTTAAAATAATGTATCCCCAAAAGCGGTTTTTACTTTTGGACGCGCTGAGAAAAAGAATAAATTTTTTGAATATCGCAATCAACCAACTTAATTTGGAAAATATAGAAGCTACACACATCAGAATTGAAGAGGCCGGACGCCAAGAGGAATATAGGGCAAAGCATGATGTGGTTTTGGCAAGAGCGGTGGCGGAGCTGAATACATTAATCGAATATTCCGCGCCTTTGTTAAAGACGGGCGGGAAATTGATAGCGTATAAAGGCGAAAAGGCGGGAGAAGAGATAGAAAACGCCAAAAACGCGCTGAAAGAATTAAAATGTCAAATAAGCGAAGTAAAAGAATATAAAATAGATGGCTTGAAAGCAAGATATCTTGTTATAATAGAGAAAATGGGCTTTACTCCCGAAATTTATCCGCGAAGCGGTAACAAACCAAGAAAAAAACCGTTATAAATATGGGACATGGAGGTATTTATGGCAAAAAAATTAGGGAAGGGCATAATCAGACTGCTGGAAAATGTGGAAGATCAAAGGTTAGATTCGGACGGAGCCGTTTTGAATATCGATATAAACAAAATCAAGCAAAACCCCGACCAACCGAGAAAAAGCTTTGATGAAGAAACCATTAACGAGCTTGCCGCCTCAATTAAAGAATACGGCATATTGCAGCCTTTAATACTTAAAAGAGAGGGAGAAGAATACATAATAGTGGCGGGAGAAAGGCGGTACAGGGCGGCCATAAAGGCGGGGCTAAGCAGCGTGCCCGCTCTTGTAAAAAATATCAACGACCAAAAATCGGGAGAAATTAGCCTGATAGAAAACCTTCAAAGAGAGGATTTGAACGCCATCGAAGCCGCGCGGGCAATGAAGGAATTAATGGAAAAATACGATTTAACGCAGGACGAGCTTGCCGCCAAACTGGGGAAAGCAAGGTCAAGCATAGCCAACACAATCAGGCTTTTATTGCTTGACGAAAAGGTGCAAACAATGGTAATGGAAAACAAATTGAGCGCAGGACACGCCAAAGCGCTGATTACCGTGGCGGACAAAGAGCAGCAAATAAAATTTGCCGAAGAAGCCATAGAAAAACAATTATCGGTAAGGGAGCTGGAAAAAAAGGTAAGATATTATTTTCATCCCGAAAAGGCTCCCAAAAAAATGAAAGAAGAAGAAAAAATCAAAATAAGCGCGGAATTGAAAAGATTTGTGGAAGACTTAAAGCGCATATTTGTGACAAGGGTAAAGATTGTGGGCAACGACAACAAAGGCAGAATAAGCATTGATTATTTTACAAACGACGACCTTCAAAGAATTTATGAAATAATGGAAAAATTGAAATAAGCAAAGATTTTCAAAGAACAAAAAAGACAACCGCGTTGACGGTTGTTTTTTAACGCGATTTTTTCTTTATTTTTAATTAAAAGATAAAATAAATACTATACAATAATATATACTATTTGTTATAATATATACTATAGGACAACATTTAAGGGTAATAATAGAAAAGACCTCAATATTTTCATTCAGGAGCAAAAAAAGAAATGTCAGAAAGAATACAAGAAGCTTATACGCAAGACACCATTCAGGTTTTGGAAGGGCTGGAGCCCGTAAGAAAAAGACCGGGGATGTATATCGGCTCTACCGACTCAAGAGGGCTGCATCATTTGGTTAATGAAATAGTGGACAATTCTATTGACGAAGCGCTTGCGGGTTATTGCGACCATATTATCGTGGTCATACAAAAAGACGGTTCGGTAAGAGTGCGGGACAACGGCAGAGGAATCCCCACGGGCATTATCCCCAAAGAGAACAAATCCGCCGTCGAGGTGGTTATGACAAAACTGCACGCCGGCGGCAAATTTGGGGGCGGCGGCTATAAGATAAGCGGCGGGCTTCACGGCGTAGGGCTTTCCGTAGTCAGCGCGCTCAGCGAATACTTGGAAGTAAAGGTTTATCAGAACGGCAAAATTTATCGTCAAATGTATAATCAAGGCAAGCCCGTGACCAAATTGGAAATAGTGGGAGAGACCGAAGAAACGGGAACGCAGATTACTTTCTATCCCGACGGCTCGATATTTGAAGAGATCGAATTTTCTTTCGACATTATAAAAAACAGAATAAAAGAGCTTGCTTATTTGAACAAAGGCTTGAGAATGACAGTCCAAGACGAGCGGGAAGGAAAAGAAAAGACAGAAACCTATAAATTCGACGGGGGAATCAAGCACTTTGTGGAAAACATGAACAAAAACAAAGAAGTTTTGCTTCCCGAAACTTTTTATTTTGAGACAATCAATAAAGACAACGAGATAGAAGTGGCGCTGCAATACAACAACAGCTATGCCGAAACCATTTACGCTTACGCCAACAATATCAACACGGTGGAGGGCGGAACTCATTTGGACGGCTTAAAAGCCGCTTTAACGAAAGTTATTAACGAATACGGACAAAAACTCAAAGTGCTTAAAGAAAACGAAAAATTAAGCGGCGAGGACGTCAGAGAGGGCTTGACGGCGGTTATCAGCGTAAAGCTCAGCGATCCGCAATTTGAAGGACAAACCAAAACCAAGCTGGGCAACAGTTTTATGCGTACTTTGGTAAACAAGACCGTAAGCGAGAAATTGGGCGAATTTTTTGAAGAAAACCCCAAGATAGCCAGAGAAATAATTACCAAATCCATAAACGCGCAAAGAGCGAGGGAGGCGGCGCGAAACGCCAGGGAATTATTCCGCAGAAAAGGAGTTTTTGAATCTACCACCTTGCCGGGCAAATTGTCGGATTGCATTGACACCGACCCTAAGAATTGCGAAATATATCTTGTGGAGGGCGATTCGGCGGGCGGCACGGCCAAGATGGGCAGAGACAGGCATTTTCAAGCCATTTTGCCATTAAAAGGAAAAATCCTCAATGTGGAGAAGGCCAGACTTCACAGAGTGCTTGACAATGAAGAGATTAAATCTATGATAAAAGCTTTCGGCTGCGGCTACAAAGACGAGTTTGACATCACAAAGCTAAGATATGACCGCATTATATGCATGACGGACGCCGATGTGGACGGCAGCCATATTAGAATCTTACTGCTTACTTTCTTTTACAGGTTTATGCGGCCGTTGATAGAGCAAGGGCATATTTACATCGCCTTGCCCCCGCTGTATAAAGTAACGCAAAACAGGAACGAAAAATACTGTTATTCGGATGAGGAATTGCAAGAAATATTGAAAGAGTGGGATAAAGCCGACGTTCAAAGATACAAAGGCTTGGGCGAAATGAACGCTCATCAACTGTACGAGACCACCATGAATCCCGAAACAAGGTCTTTGCTGCAGGTAAAGATAGAAGACGCCGAAGAAGCCGAAGAAATAGTTACTCTTTTGATGGGAGAACAGCCGGAGCTAAGGCGGGCGTTTATAGAAGAAAATGCTTGGCTGGTAAAAGAATTAGATATATAGAAGGTGAAAGATGTCGAAAAAAGAAGATAACGTAAAAAACATAAAAGAAATACTTGAGAAGACAAAAATCATTCCTGTTAACATGAAAGAGGAAATGAGCAAATCTTTCATAAGCTACGCCATGGCGGTAAATGTCAGCAGAGCCATTCCCGATGTTCGAGACGGACTTAAGCCCGTGCACAGAAGAATATTGTACGCCATGCACGACCTCAATAACACTTACGACAAGCCGTATAAAAAATGCGCGCGTATAGTGGGAGAAGTGCTGGGCAAATATCATCCTCATGGGGATTCCGCTGTATACGACGCCTTGGTAAGAATGGCGCAGGATTTTTCCATAAACGAGCCCCTTATTGACGGACACGGCAATTTCGGATCGGTAGACGGCGATCCGGCGGCCGCCCAACGCTACACCGAAGCAAGGTTGTCCAAAATAGCGGGCGAGCTGCTTAAAGACATAGAAAAAGAAACAGTGGACTTTTATCCCAACTTTGACGGCACTTTGCAGCAGCCTGTGGTTCTTCCCGCGAAATACCCCAATTTGCTTGTCAACGGCAGCGAAGGCATAGCGGTGGGAATGGCCACCAACATACCTCCCCATAATTTGGGCGAAGTGATAGACGGCACGCTGGCTTTGCTGGACAATCCCGAATTGACGGTGGACGATTTAATGAGCTATATCCCCGCTCCGGACTATCCCACGGGAGCGCTTGTGCTTGGCCGAGGGGGCGTAAGAAAGGCGTACAGGACGGGGAGAGGAAATGTGGTAATTCGGTCCAGGACGGAAATAGAGGAATACAACGGCAAACAAAGGATAGTGGTAACGGAATTGCCTTATCAGGTCAACAAAGCCAACTTAATAAAAAACATCGCCGACCAAGTTAAAGACAAGCGGCTGGAAGGAATATCCGACATTAGAGAAGAAAGCGACCGTTTCGGCATGAGGGTGGTAATCGAGCTAAAAAGAGACGCCAACGCCAATGTGGTGCTGAACACGCTTTTCAAGCAAACGGCGCTGCAAATAAGCAACGGCATAACTTTGCTGGCGCTTGTTGACGGAAAACCCAAAGTCTGCACCTTAAAAGAATTACTGCAATACTATATAGACCATCAAATCGATGTGATAGAAAGAAGAACAAGATATCAATTAAGAAAGGCGCAAGAAAGAGAACACATAGTAAGAGGTTTGGTAATTGCCTTGGCCAACATAGACGAAGTAATAGAAATCATAAAAACTTCGGCGGAGAGAAGCCAAGCGCAAGTTCGATTAATGGAAGCTTTTGAGCTGTCCGAAAAGCAAGCGGGCGCCATATTGGAGACCAAGCTTGCGCGCTTGACGAATATGGAAGTGGAAAAGCTCAATAACGAACTGGACGAGCTGGAAAAAGAAATAGATTACCTTCAAAAAGTTTTGGCCACCCCCAGCATGGTAAGAGGTATCATAAAGGAAGAGCTTACCGCCATAAAAGAAAAGTACGCCAAGGACAGAAAGTCCGAGCTCAGCTACGACGAGGCCGAAATCGACATAGCCGATTTAATTGAGCAAGAAGATGTGGTAATATCCATGACCTATCAAGGCTATATAAAGAGGACGGCGGTATCGGAATACCGCGCGCAGGGCAGAGGCGGCAAAGGCGTTAATTCTCATAAAACAAAAGACGAAGATTTTGTGGCCACCATGTTTATATGCAACACACACGACGACTTGCTGTTTTTCAGCAACAAAGGCAAGGTTTACACCAAAAAAGGCTATGAGATACCCGAAGCGGCCAAGGTGTCCAAGGGCAGAGCCATAGTAAATGTTTTGGCGCTGGAAGAAGGAGAGAAAATAACCGCCTTTCTTTCGGTAAAAGAATACGGAGAAGGCTTTATAACCATGGCCACCCGCAAAGGATTGATCAAGAAGACCGAACTTTCGGAGTTTGAAAGAGTAAGGACAACGGGCAAAATAGCCATTTCGCTTATCGAAGGGGACGAACTCATAGGAGCTGAATTGACTTACGGCGATGACGACATAATAATAGCCTCTTCTTCGGGCAAATGCATAAGATTTAACGAAAAAGACGTAAGGAAGACGGGAAGAGGTTCGCAAGGCGTAATAAGCATAAGATTGGACGAAGATGATTTTGTGGTGGATATGTCCATCGTTAAAGAAGGAAAAGAAGTGATAACCATTACGGAGAACGGATACGGCAAAAGAACGGACATTGACGAATACCGCTTGCAAGGAAGGGCAGGCAAAGGAATTAAGGCGGGCAACTTCACCGAAAAAACAGGCAGATTGGTAAATATGAAATTAGTGGGCGAAGACGAAGACATAATCATAACCACAGACAACGGCATTATGATAAGAACGAGGGCGGACTGTATTTCCAAGATAGGAAGGGCCACTCAGGGAGTAAGAATAATGAGGCTGGATCTTTCAGCCAAAGTGGTATCCTTAGCCGCCACCCCCCGCGACGAAGAAGCCGAATACGACAATGTGGAAGTGGACGAAGAAGAAATAAGACAAGCGCGGCTTGAGGAAGAACAGGCCAAGCAGTTGCCCGAAGACGAAGAATAAGTTATGCTACGATAAAACAACGGCGTCAAGAAGCGGCATTAACGGCCGCTTCTTTATAATTTGGCAGAGATTGTAAATATAGATTAATTTGCATTGATAAATACTAAAAATGATATGAAAAAAATAATTTGGGCATTATTCGCGGTCATTGTCTTTATGCTGTTGATAACCTCTTTGGGTTCGGCGTTATTCACGGGAAAGTTCGAGTTAACCGTTTATCATAACGGCGAAATAATGCTTAAAAAAGTCTATAAGATAAAAACTTCCACAGTAATGAATGTATTATTTAAGTACGGAGGGAACTATTACAAGTTTTATCAAAAAAACTCAAGCGATGCAAAAGTCCGAGATCTGTCTTGCCTAAACGATGAGATTAACGGGGATTTGCAGCGCATAATAGACAGAACAGAAGAACCCGTGATAGAAAGAAAACTGCTGTGGTCGGCGGAAAAGGCGGAATTTAATTTTGTAGAAGGCAAAAACGGATTAAAGGTAGAAAAGCAAAAGCTAATTGAGAACATATATAAGGAAATATCTTATAAAACCACAATCGCATTGCCCACAAAAGAAATAGAGCAATCCATAACGATGGAAGAGCTGAAAAAAAGGACATATCAAAGAAGCGTCTTTTCCACATGTTATTCCACATCCAAGGCAAACAGAAAGCATAACATAGAGCTGGCCACGAAGAAATTAAACGGCGCTGTGGTTCCCGCGAAATCACAATTATCCTTCAATAAAATTGTGGGGCCGAGAACTATACAGAACGGATTCAAAAGCGCGGGCATAATAAGCGGAGGCGCTTTTGTGCAGGGAGTGGGCGGCGGCGTATGCCAAGTTTCCACCACACTGTATAACGCTTGGATAAGGGCGGGATTGGATGTGATTAACGCCGTAAATCATTCCTTGCCCGTTTCTTACGTGGGGCCGTCGCTTGACGCCATGGTGTCCAGCAAAAACGATTTATTGCTGTTCAACAATACCGAGCACGATGTTTATATTAAAGCGCACACACAAAACGGCAGAATATATTTTACCATTTACGGATACTATACGCCGGAAAGAACGGTAATACGCAACAAGATAATCAAGATTTTGCCCTGCAACGAATACGACATATTGAATATCCCTTTAGATTGGAAAGAAAATGAAACCTTCAGGATTTTGGCTTCGCCCCGAAACGGTTTGGTAAGCTGCGCGTACAAAGATGTTTATATAGGGAACAAACTGATTAAAACGGAAAAGCTGCGCACAAACACTTACAGCCCACAGCGCGGAAAAATGGTCAAGCGCACAATAAAAGAGGAAGACGAAGAACTGGACACCCGCTATATAAACCCCTCATTCGGATTTTTTAACAAAGGTGCCCTCTTTGGTGTCGGATAGCAGGTAGCCCGCTTTAATGATTTGATCTCTGATTTGGTCGGCTGTTTTGTAATCCTTTGCTTTTTTGGCCGCCGCCCTGGCTTCCACAAGAGCCATTATTTCTTCGGGAATGTTTTCTTCGCCGTTTTGTTCGGGCTGCGCCGTTTTGTCCAAGGAAAGTCCGAAAACCGCGTCAAAATCAAGCGCAAGCTTATAGATGTCCTCGCTCTTTTTCTCTTTTAGCATGGTAAAAAGAACGCCCAGAGCCAAGGGGATGTTCAAATCGTCGTTTATGGCTTCAACAAATTGCCGCTTGTAATTGTCAAGAATTTCTTGATCGGTTTTATTTTTTGCCGTTTTGTGCTTGTAAAGAGCGGCGCAAAGCCTTTCTCTGGAAGTTTTGGCCGAGGCCAGCCCTTCAAAAGTAAAATTAAGCTTTTTGCGGTAATGGGCGTTAAGGCATAAGAAGCGGAAATCCATGGCGGAAAAGCCTCTTTCCTCAAGCTGGCTGATTGTGTATATATTGCCCAGGCTTTTGCTCATCTTGCCGCCGTCCACCAGCATGAATTCCCCGTGCATCCAATAATTGACTGATTTTTTGCCCGTCAGCGCTTCGTTTTGGGCGATTTCATTTTCGTGATGAATGGGAATGTGGTCCACCCCTCCGCTGTGGATATCGAAAGGAGTTCCCAAATATTTAAGGCTCATGGCCGAGCATTCTATGTGCCAGCCGGGATATCCCATGCCCCAAGGGCTGGGCCATTGCATAATGTGTTCGGGTTCGGCTTTTTTCCACAGCGCGAAGTCGGCGGGGTTTCTTTTTTCGCTGTTAACTTCCACTCTGGCGCCGGCTTTTTGGTCCTCTAAATTTATTCCCGACAATTTGCCGTAGCCGGGGAATTTGGAGATGTCGAAATAAATGCCGTCGCTTGTTTCGTAAGCGTAGCCTTTTTCTTCAAGCGCCTTTACATAATCAATCATTTCTTGGATATGGTCGGTGGCTTTGGCTATTATTTCGGGTTTTTTAATGTTAAGCTTTTGCAAATCCTCAAAGAAGACCTTTGTGTAAAAATCGGCTATTTCCAGCGGCGTTTTCCGCTCTTCGCGGCTGGCCTTAACCATTTTGTCCTCGCCGTCGTCGCCGTCCCGCATTAAATGCCCCACGTCGGTTATGTTCAAGACGCCTTTCAATTTATATCCGTTATATTTCAACACCCGCCTGATAAGATCCATAAAAATATATGTGCGGAAATTGCCTATATGCGCGTAGCTGTAAACGGTGGGGCCGCAGGAATACATGTAAACATGATTGTCGCGAATAGGCTTAAAGTCCTCTTTTGTTCTGGTCAGCGTATTATAAATCTTAAGCATAATTACTCCTCTTTTGCGGGGGGATTATTGTCTTCGCCGTCTTGGCCGTTGTCGCCGAATTCGTCAACAACTTCCGTAATATCGTTGACAATGGAATATCGGCAGGTTTTTATCCCCAATTTGTCTTCAAGCAAAGATATTCTTTTATTGAGTCTGGCGAATTCGTCTTTGACGGGGTCAGGCAATTTCTGGTCAAGGTCGTTATATTTTTTGCCATACATTTTCACCACTCTTCCGGGCACGCCCACCACGGTGGAATAAGGGGGGACATCTTTAAGCACAACGCTTCCGGCGCCTATTTTTGAGCCTTTTCCTATTCTTACAGGGCCCAAGACTTTCGCGCCCGCGCTTATCATGACATCGTCTTCGATTGTGGGATGCCTTTTTCCCGTGCTTTTGCCGGTGCCGCCCAAGGTAACGCCTTGATAAATGGTAACATTGTCGCCGATTTCGGTTGTTTCTCCTATCACCACGCCGCTGCCGTGGTCAATAAATACTCCTTTACCGATTTTTGCCGCGGGGTGGATTTCTATACCCGTTATCCTTTTGGCCCTTTGAGAAATTATTCTGGCAAGCAAAAAGCATTTTCTCTTATAAAACCAGTTGGCGATGCGATAACGGCACATCGCCTTGAATCCGCTGTAAGTCAAAATAACTTCCAATTTATTGCGGGCAGCGGGATCTTTGTCGAGAGCGGCTTGCAAATCGGCCTTTATATTTTCAAACATAATTGCTCCTTTTAACAGAAACACTGATTGTAGTTTACAACCAGTGCCTCAAAACAATCCGTGTTCCAAAAAGACTTATCTTTTCAGATTATTTTGATATGCCCTTCTGACATTATCATATGCCAAATAATTCAAGGTTTTCTCTTGTTGTCGTCTGGGACGATTGCCTTTAGGCACGAAGGTAGGCAATTTCTTCAATCTATTTTTGAATAACTTGGGAAGGATCAGCATAATAAAAGACAGCGCCGCGGGAAGGAAAGCGAACACGCTGATACACAGGGTGGAAGGGCTTTCCATAAAAGTATCATAGTCAAAAATAAAATAATTTCGAAAGGCCGGACCTATTTCATTGGTGCCTTCTATTACAAGGAAAGCGGGCAAAACCACCACCAGCAAGCTGAATATAAACAGCAGCCAATGCAAGGTATGCATGCGCCTTGTGGTATAAGTGAAGATTCTGATGATATCTTGTATAAGGCAGACAATGGCGATAAGAAAAGCCGCGATAAAAAAGAGTATGATTCCGTAAGAAGCAAGGTACTTAATTAAGATAACCACATCAAAGCTTCCGTCTTCCTTTCTCAGGTTTACTATGTTGTCCTCGGCTTTTCCTATGTATTTGGCGTGAAGCCATCTCGGCCCCATAAAAAGCTTATTGTCTTCAAGGAAATCAAGACGAACGCGGCTGAGCATTTTTGTGCTGAACCAAGCTTTTACAATGTCGAAAGCCGAAATGTTTATGGTGCGCATTCCCGCTTGGGCATACAATAAAACCTGCTCGGGAGCTTCCCCCGTCGCGGGATCGATATATTGTTCGCCTTGCGCCAGCCGCTGCTCTTCGCCGTTCACCATGCGCCAATCTCCGTCCGGCCAATTGCCGTCATTTTTTATGCTGAAATCCTGTTCGTCGGAGCCTAATTTGAAGGTAAACAAAGCTTGAGGCTTCATTTTGTAGTCGTTCATGGTGTCCCGCAGGCTTGACGGCATAAAGGCAGGCAAAGCGAAGAAGGCCAAGAAAATAATGGTCAACAAGGTCAGCAATATGGGCAAAAACACGCCGTAATACCTTGTTTTGCGGAAATACGCCTCATAATCGAAATCCATATCTTCATATGAATTGATATACTTTCTGGCTTCGGAAGGATTGGAAAACCTGTCCCTTTTTAAGGCTTCTTGAGTGCGCAGAGCCGCCGCCGCCTGCATTTCGCTAAAAATTATATCCCCATTGTAAGTGCCGTTGGCGACTTTGTTGGCCATGCTGCGGTAATGCGCTCTTTTTGCCTTAAGTCTGGCGCGCATAAAAGGAGATTGAGCTTCTTTAATGGCAAGATTGACTTCTTTTGTCTTTTTGCGCAGAAGCTCAAGCAAAGCGGCGTCATCTTTTTCGTTCCATCTCTTTGCTTTGCGGATATTCTTTGTGTTCTGAACTTTGACGGCCATTACGCGCTCCTAAAAATTATAGTTATTATAATTATATAACCGAGAATCTAAAATAGCAAGTGTCAATATTACAATATTTAAGCTTTATACAAAAATTTACATAAAAAGAGGCATTATACATTAAAACGGAACTCCACCACATCGCCGTCTTTTATCACATAGTCTTTGCCTTCGCTGCGCAGCTTTCCCTTGGCTTTGGCGGCCGCGAAAGAACCGCATTCGAGGAGGGAAGGGTAATCGATAACCTCCGCCCTTATGAAGCCGCGCTCAAAATCGCTATGGATGACGCCGGCGGCTTGAGGCGCTTTGGTTCCTTTTTTTATGCGCCAAGCGCGGCTTTCTTTTTCTCCCGCGGTAAGGAAACTTATTAACCCCAGCAAATCATAACACGCCTTGGTAAGCTTATCCAGTCCGCTTTCGGCAATGCCCAATTCGGCGAAGAACAGCTCTCTTTCTTCGTCATCAAGCTGAGACAATTCTTCTTCCAGCGCCGCGCAAAGGGCAATAACGCCGCTGTTTTCCTTGGCGGCGTATTGGCGCACGCTTTCCACATAAGCGCTTTCGCCGCCTTCGTTTATGTTGGCGCAATATATAACAGGCTTAAATGTCAGTAAAAACAAAGATTTGGCAACATCGTATTCGTTTTCGTTCAGGTTGGCCATTCTTGCGGGAAGCCCTTTTTCCAAGGTTTGGTACAGCTTGCGCAAAACGGCAAGCTCTTCCAAATACTTTTTGTCGCCGCTTTTCGCCGCCGTTTGGGTTTTCTCAATTCTTCGAGTTAGGGTATCCATATCGGCGAATATGAGCTCCAAATTAATGATTTCAATATCTCTTACGGGGTCAATGTTTCCGCTTACATGGGTTATGTTTTGGTCCTCAAAGCACCTAACCACATGAACGACGGCGTCCACCTCCCGTATATGGGACAGAAATTTATTTCCCAAGCCTTCGCCTTTGCTCGCTCCTTTTACCAATCCCGCGATATCCACAAACTCTATGGCGGTGTACACAATTTTTTTGCTGTTGAACATTTGCGCAAGAGTGTCTACTCTCTCGTCTTTTACGGCAACTATGCCCACATTGGGCTCGATGGTGCAAAACGGATAATTCGCCGCCAAGGCTTTGTTTGATGTGAGAGCGTTGAACAGAGTGCTTTTTCCCACATTGGGAAGGCCCACGACGCCAAGCTTCATAAAAATCTCCTTGCATTAATAAAATATTAAATATTATGTATAATAACCAATACATTATACAGCATTTATTTTATCGTGTAAAGCGTGAGAGGGATTAATGGAGTACGCAAAAGCGCTGATACTGGGCCTTGTGCAAGGCTTAACGGAATTTCTGCCCATAAGTTCAAGCGGACATCTAATGTTGCTTGAAGAGCTTGGAATAGGGCAAAAATCTTTAATTTTCAATATCATGCTGCATGTAGCCACATTGCTTTCGGTATGCGTAATTTACAGAAAAAAATTATGGGAATGCGTCAAGCATCCGTTATCCAAAGAAGTAAGGCATATCGTTATAGCCACTTTGCCCACGGCAGCGATAGCCTTTTTTGTCAGATTGACCTTTGACAAAATAGGCTTGAAGCTATTGCCCTTCGGGTTTATGATAACCACTGCAATGCTTGTTTTGGGCTCATTGAAATGGGAACAAAACAAAAAAATGGACAATGTGTCGGCGTTTATTACCGGAATAGCGCAGGGAATCGCCACAATAGGCGGGGTTTCCAGAAGCGGAAGCACGGTAAGCGCTCAAATAATGCTGGGCATTGACAAAAAAGAAGCGGGGGATTTCAGCTTTATGCTCAGCATACCCATAATAATAGGCAGCGCTGTCGCCGAGGCCATAGCTTTCGACGGCTTTGGCAAGGTAAGCGCGGCGCCTTTGCTTATAGCCATGGCGGCGGCTTTTTTGAGCGGTTTATTGGCAATAAAGACTTTCTTAAGAATTTTGGCAACCAAAAGCCTTTTGCCGTTTGCCGCGTACACTTTTTTAATTTCAATTGCGGCGTTTGTTATAATCTACGGATAAATTTCGCAAGAAAATTTTAATTTTTTCACTTAGGTTGACGGGCAGTTTAGTTACCTAAAATCAAGCAATGGGCAACAATGGATATGAAAGGGACAAAACCGCCGAGTTATCCACATTTTATACCGCAATAAGCAAAAAGGCCGTTAATTATATGATTAATTTTGAGCATTATCGCATAAAACACTTAAAAAAATGGCAATATTTTGATTATTCTCAAATGTGGATAACTATGTGGATAACCGCGAGAAAAAGGAAGAAAAATGTAGAATAAAGTAATTTAGGCATGCAATAAGCCACCAATTTCAGATATTAGGGATACCTTAATATCGCGCTTAATATAATATACGGGAAGAGGATTAAATGATAATAGTATTAAAGAAAAAAACCATAAAATTAATAATGCTGATTATCTTAATTTTAGCTTTGGCGATAGGCGTCGGTATAAATTACGCCCACGCTTTTTTGCCACAGGACGCGTTTGTCGTGGTATTGGACGCCGGGCACGGGGGCAGAGACAACGGAGTTATCGGCGTTGAAAGCAAAATGAAAGAAAAAGAGCTTAACCTCATTGCAACCATGCTTGTAAAAAAAGAATTGGAAAAGGCGGATATTAAAGTAATATTGACCAGAGAAAGCGACGAAGGCCTTTACGGCGACGTCAAGAAAAATTTCAAAAAAGCGGACATGCAAAAAAGAAAGGAAATTATCAATGACGCCAAACCGGACGCCGTTGTCAGCATACATACCAATAAATTTCCCACCGACAGCAAAAGAAGGGGGGCGCAGGTTTTTTATGAGCAGATGAGCGAAAACTCCAAGGAGCTTGCGCAAAGCCTGCAGTCCAGCTTAAACATGCTGAACAAGCAGTATGCGCAAAGAAAGTTTACGGAGTTGAAAGGCGATTATTATATATTAAAATGCAGCAAATACGCTTCGGCCATAGTGGAAATAGGGTTTATGTCCTGTCCCGAAGAAGACAGGTTGCTGCAGCAAGACGATTACAGAAAAAAACTGGCCTATCAAATAGCCAGCGGAATAATAGGGTATTTAAGTCTTAACACCAACTTTAACAATTTCGCCAACGCGGTTTATTGATTGAGGAATTGGTTTACGGCCTCAAAGAGGCGGGGGTTTTTCATGATGGTAAAATGGTCCGCGCCCTCAATGGTGATATGTTTGGCGTTGGGAATGGAGCGGACAATGAGCGAAGTATGCTCTTTGGCTATCAAATCGTTTTGGGCGTCTATGACCAGCACGGGGAAATCAAAATTGTTGAGGTCGTCGGGATAAACTCCGATATTGTCAAGCATAAGGGCCATTTTTGTCGCTCTCAATCTTGCTCTTTTGATGATATACCCGAAAGGCTTGTTCAGCTTATAGCGGAAACGGATTTTATAAAAAAACGGTTTTGCCAAAGCCTTTACAAACAGATTTCCGCTTATCAAAACCAATTTGTCTATCAATTCGGGGGCGATTTTGGCAAGGTACATGGCTATGTTGGCCCCGTCCGAAAACCCGACTATGCTTACTTTATCGAAAGGCTTTTGGTTTATGAAGCGCATGATATCGATAGCCATGGTTTTTATGGTAAAATTGCCTTCCCCCCATTGACTTTTGCCGTGTCCTCTTAAGTCAATGGCGTAAGCTTTATAGTCTTCGCTGACGGTATTGAGATAATCGGAGAAGATTTTGGCGTTTTCGGAATTGCCGTGAAGCAGAATCAACGCTTTTTTTCCGTTGCCTTTACGGTAATAGCTTAAAGTAATGTCGCCCACATTAATGGTATTTCTGTCACTTTCGTTCATAAAAACATAATTCCTTTAATGCTTGGTAATATATTTCCACCAATTTTTCGTAATGCTCCAAAGATATGAACTCATCCTTTTCGTGCATGGTGGATACCATATTCGGGAACAAAGGTCCGAAAGCGGCGCCCACGGGCAAAGCTCTGGCATAGGTTCCCCCCCCTATGACGATAGGCTTGGAAGGAACTTTGTTGCCCATTACCTTGTCGTAAGAAGAAAGCAAAGTTTGAATAAGGGGATGCTTTTCGTCTATATACAAAGGGTCATGATACAATCCCCGTATGGCTTTGCAGGGCAGTTTTCGGTTAAGAAGGTCGGTTATTTCGTCTTTATTATAGCTTATGGGATATCTAATATCAAGCTCGCAGACCATCTTTTTATTTTCTATTTTGCAAACGCCGAGGTTGAGGGTAAGTTTGCCGCTTGCCTCGTCGCGAAAATCAAGGCCGACGGCCTTGCCGTCATGGGTATGGAAAGCTTGATAAAGCTCATTGATTTGCTCATAGTCGTCTTTTAAGCAATAGAAAATTTTATAAAGGGCGTTATCGCCTTTTTCGGGGTGGCTGCCGTGGGAAGAAAAACCTTTGGCCGTCAGCGAGATATAGCCGTTTTCAATTTGACAGTCCACGCCCGTAGCCTTCGCGTTATTGAGTATATGTTGGGAATATTTTACCTTGCAAAAGGCGGAAGCGGGAACCATGTTGGCTCTTTGCCCGCCGCAAAGCTCGGCAATTCCGTCGGGCAAGGGCATTTCCAGCGTGTGATACACAATGCCTTTTTCACAATTGATTACAGGAAAATCGGCGTCGGGAGATATGCCCAAAGAGGGCATTTCCTCTGTTTGTTTATACCGTTCAATGCATTTCCAGCCGCTTTCTTCGTCGCAGCCCAAAATAAAGCGCGCTCTCTTTTTGGGGATATAGCCGTCCTGCAGCAATTTCACGATGGCGAAGAGGGAGGCGATAAAGGGCGCTTTGTCGTCTATGGCGCCTCTTGCGTAAATTTTGCCGTCTTCTTCAACGGCGGCAAAGGGCGGATAGCTCCAGCCTTCCCCTTCGGGAACGACATCCAAATGCGCCAGAATTCCGAACAATTCGCCTTGCCCTATTTCGCCATAGCCGCAATATCCGTCCAAATCTTTGGTAACAAAGCCCAGTTTCCGCAGTAAAGAAAGGGAATAATCCAAACTTTCTCTGACGCCTTTTCCGAAAGGGCAGCCGGGAAGGGGAGAATCTTCCACGCTTCTTATTCTCAGCAAACCCTTCAGCCACTCTAAGGAATCATTCAAATTATAACGCATTGCGCCTCCGTTTCAGCAAAATCTTATTAAATATTATACACTATTATATGAAATTGTGATAAACTATTACATAATTAAACCATAAAAGGAGCGAAAAATGGAAGTAAGAACGAGATTCGCGCCCAGCCCCACGGGTTTTATGCATATCGGCAATTTGCGGACGGCTCTTTACGCGTATTTGTTCGCCAAAAAGCATAACGGAAAATTTATTCTCAGAATAGAGGACACCGACGCCGAAAGGTTTGTGGAAGGCGCCGTAGAAAAGATATACGCCACCTTAAAAAAAGCGGGCATAAAATACGACGAAGGCCCTGATGTCGGAGGCGATTACGGCCCTTATATACAGAGCCAAAGAAAAGACATATACCTTAAATACGCCAAAGAGCTTATAGAAAGAGGGGGAGCTTACTATTGCTTTTGCGACAAAGAAAGATTGGATTCCTTGGTGGACGAAAAAGGCATAAAAAGGTACGACAAAAAATGTTCGCGCTTGACAGAGCAGGAAATAAAGCAAAAGCTTGACTTAGGCGTTCCTTATGTTATCAGGCAAAATATGCCCACCGAAGGGGAAAGCGGCTATGAAGACCTTGTCTTCGGCCATATCAGCGTGCCCAACAATGAGCTGGAAGACCATATTCTGATAAAGTCGGACGGCATGCCCACATATAATTTTGCCAATGTGGTGGACGACCACCTTATGAACATCAATTATGTCATAAGAGGCACGGAATATTTATCCAGCACCCCCAAATACAACTTGCTGTACGACAGTTTCGGTTGGCAGCGGCCGCAATATCTGCACCTGCCCCCCATAATGAAGGACGCCCAAAGGAAGCTGTCCAAAAGGTACGGGGACGCCAATTTTGAAGACTTTATCGAAAAAGGATATGTGCCCCAAGCGATAATAAATTATATCGCCTTGCTGGGCTGGTCGCCCAAGGGCAACGAAGAAAAACTTTCATTGGAGGAATTGGAAAAAATGTTCGACATTTCGGGCATTTCAAAATCCCCCAGCATTTTTGACGAGCAAAAGATGAAGTGGCTTAACGCCCAATATTTGCGGGAGTTTTCTTTAGAAGAGTTTAACGGGCTGGCTGTGCCGTTTTATGAAAAATCCAAAGTCAAGGGCAAATACGATTATCTTAAGCTTTCCGGCTTGTTGCAAAATCGAGTGGAGATATTGTCTGAAATTCCCGGCATGATAGACTTTTTGGAAGAGTTTGGCGCTTTTGATTCCCGATTATATGAGCACAAAAAAATGAAAACCGACGCCGCGGTGGCAAAAACGGCGGTAGGCGGAGCGCTGGAAGCGTTAAAAAACGCTCAGTTCAACCATGAAGCGTTAATGGAAGCGCTGACCCGAAAAAGCGAGGAATTGGGCATCAAGAAAGGACAAATGCTGTTTTGCGTAAGGGTGGCGCTTACGGGAAAAGAATCCACTCCGGGAGGGGCGGTGGAAATAGCCGAATTGCTGGGCAAGGAAGAAAGCTTGAGGAGATTGGAATACAGCTATAAACTGATAGAATAAAATCATTCTTTCCAATAATGCTATTATGACAAAAGCGTTAAAATGAAAATACTATAAAAAAGAGGCAATCGTTTGATTGCCTCTTTTATTTCGCTTGTCTTTGCCGTTATTTGTCGGCAAGCTTTTTGTAGGTTTCCCTTCTTTGCTTGGCTTGCTCTTCGCTGAGGTCGAACAGCTGGTTGGCAAGGTCGGGATAAACCTTTTTAAGGCTGGCGTAGCGGTTTTCGCTGAGCAAGAAATCTTTATAGTTTTCGGTAGGCTCTTTGGAGTCCAAAATGAAAGGATTCTTGCCTTGCTCGGCCAAATCGGGATTGTATCGATAGCATGACCAGTATCCGCTGTCCACCGCGTTTTTCATGGTCTTTATGGATTTGCCCATATTGATGCCGTGGTTTATGCAGGGGGCGTAGCAGATTATCAAAGACGGTCCTTTATAAGCTTCGGCTTCGGTAAGGGCCTTGACAAGCTGATTCATATTGGCGCCCATATTTACTTGGGCGACATAAACATGGCCGTAGCTCATGGCCATCATGCCCAAATCTTTTTTTCTGGTTCTCTTGCCTGCCGCCGCGAATTTGGCGATGGCGGCAGTGGGCGTGGATTTGCTTGCCTGTCCGCCGGTATTGGAATAAACTTCGGTATCAAGCACAAGTATGTTGACTTCTTCGCCCATGGCAAGCACATGGTCAAGGCCGCCGTATCCGATGTCATAAGCCCAGCCATCGCCGCCGATAATCCATATCGATTGCTTAACCAAAACGTCGGCGTTGGACTTAATGTTTTCAATATAATCTTTGTTTTCGTCGGTGATTTGTTCGGCATCCAAAGCGGCTTTGATTTTTTTGCTGATTAATTTTGTGGCTTCGCCGTCATCCATATTGTCTATCCATTCTTGGAACAAAGCGGCGGTATTTTGGCTTACTTTATCCATGGCCGCCAGCATATCGGCTTTTAACTTCATTCTTCTTTGTTTAATGCCCAGATTTATGCCGTAACCGAATTCGGCGTTGTCTTCAAAAAGGGAATTCGCCCAAGCGGGGCCTCGTCCTTCTTCATTTTTTGTGTAAGGACAAGTGGGGGCGGAACCGCCGTAAATGGAAGAACAGCCGGTAGCGTTGGCGATTATCATTCTGTCGCCGAAAAGCTGGGTTACAAGCTTGATATACGGGGTTTCTCCGCAGCCCGCGCAAGCGCCGTGGAATTCAAACAAGGGTTTTGAGAACTGGCTGCCCTTTACGGTATTGGGCTTATAAATTTTTTCGGGTTCGGGCAAGGAGATGAAGTAATCCCAGTTGTCGCTTTCTTCGGCTATGCCTTCGGCAATGGGCCTCATAACCAAAGCTTTTTCTTTGGCGGGGCACACATTGGCGCAGGAGCCGCAGCCCGTGCAGTCGTAAGGACTGATTTGTATTCTGAACTCATAGCCTTTATATCCGGTGGCGGGCAGGGTGTCAAAGCCCTGAGGCTTGTTTTCCAGGGTTTCGGGTTTGGCAAGAAGAGGACGAATGGTGGCATGGGGGCATACAAAAGAGCATTGGTTGCACTGTATGCAGTTTTCTTTAATCCATTTGGGAACGTTGACCGCGATACCCCTTTTTTCATATTTTGTAGTGCCGGTGGGAACGCTGCCGTCGGCGTTAAACTTGGATACGGGCAGAGCGTCGCCTTCTTGAAGCAGAATGGGGTTGATAAATTCTTGGAAATATTCGTTGTCCGATTGGCTGACAAAGTCGGCGCCCTCGGCGGTGGCCCATTCTTGAGGAACGGGGACTTCCTTAAGCTCGCTTATGGCTCTGTCTATTGCCGCCCAATTCATATTTACCACGGCGTCGCCCTTTCTGCCGTAGGTTTTCTTAACGGCTGTCTTCATGTGCTGTTCGGCCTCTTCGTAAGGAAGGATGTTGGCCAATTTGAAGAAAGCCGCCTGCATAATCATGTTGATTCTGCCGCCCAAACCTATTTCGGAAGCTATTTTGTAAGCGTTTATGGTGTAGAATTTGATATTCTTGCGGGCAAGAATGTTCTTAACCTTGGCGGGCAGTTCTTTTTCCATTTCTTCGGGATCCCAAATGCTGTTGAGAAGGAAAGTTCCTCCGTCCTTTAAGGAACTTAGCATGTCGTAACGGAAAATATAGCTTTGGGTATGGCAGGCCACAAAATCGGCTTGATCAATCAAATAAGCGCTTTTTATGGGTTCGTCGCCGAAGCGCAGGTGAGAAATGGTTATGCCGCCCGATTTTTTGCTGTCGTAATGGAAATATCCCTGCACATATTTATCGGTGTTGTCGCCGATGATTTTAATGGAGTTTTTGTTGGCGCCCACCGTGCCGTCCGAGCCCAATCCATAGAATTTGCAGCGGATGGCGCTTTTGGGGGAGGCGTTAATGAATTCCTTGACGGGCAAGGAAGTAAAGGTAACGTCGTCATTGATGCCCACGGTAAAGTGGTTTTTGTTTTCCACGCCCATATTCGCGAATATGGCGTTTGCCATGGAGGGGGTAAATTCCTTGGAGCCCATGCCGTAACGGCCGCCCAGCACTTTTATGTCGCTGTTTTTTAACGCCGCGCACACATCAAGATAAAGAGGCTCGCCTATTGAACCCGGCTCTTTGGTTCTGTCCATAACCGAAATATATTTTACCGTGGCGGGTATTTTGCTCAAGAAGGCGTTGACGTCAAAAGGACGGAAAAGCCTTACCTTGATAAGACCTACCTTTTGTCCTCTTGCATTAAGGTAATCCACGGTTTCGCTGACGGTTTCGGCGCCGCTTCCCATGATTACGATAACCTTTTCGGCGTCGGGCGCTCCGTAATAATCAAACAGATCGTATTTTCTGCCCGTAAGCTCGCCCACTTTTTTCATGCACTCGGCCACAACCGCGGGAACTTTTTGGTAATAAGGATTGCAGGCTTCCCTGTTTTGGAAATATATGTCGGGATTTTGCGCGGTGCCTTTTTGAATGGGATGCTCGGAATTCAAAGCGCGCGCTTTGAAGTCCTCGATATCCTTCATATCCACAAGCTTTTTCATTTCCTCGTATTCGATGGCGTCAATCTTGCTTATTTCATGGCTGGTGCGGAAGCCGTCGAAGAAATGCAGGAAAGGCACTTTTGATTTAAGGGTGGCAAGGTGGGAAACCAAAGCCAAATCCATCACTTCCTGCACGGAATTGGAAGCGATCATGGCAAAGCCGGTTTGGCGGCAAGCCATAACGTCGCTGTGGTCGCCGTATATATTCAAAGCATGGGCGGCAAGAGCTCTTGCGGAAACATGGAACACGCAAGGCAAAAGCTCGCCTGCTATTTTGTACATATTGGGTATCATGAGCAGCAACCCTTGCGAAGCCGTAAAGGTGGTGGTCAACGCGCCCGCGCAAAGAGCGCCGTGCACCGCGCCCGCCGCGCCGGCTTCCGACTGCATCTCCGCCAATCTCAATTCCTGTCCGAACATGTTCTTTCTGCCTTGAGCCGCCCATTCGTCGGCGTATTCGGCCATAGGAGAAGACGGGGTAATCGGATAAATCGCCGCCACTTCGCTGAAAGCGTACGCAACATGAGCTGCCGCGGTATTGCCGTCGATTGTCATTTTTTTACTCATATGAACCTCCAAAAAATTTTATAATCAAAGTAATGGCTTACGGACATTATTATGGTATAAGCAAAAAAATATATCATTAATAATTTCGTATCAATATATTATAAACGCTTATTAAAAGAATAGTCAAATACTTTGCGGCCTTTTTCATATTATTATAAATAATATAGAGAAACTATAATATAATTTCTTTTTTGCAAGGTACGGTTATTTATTTTTTATTTTAACAATAATATGGTATACTGTTTGGCATGAAAAAGGTAATAGAGTTAAGGAATGTTAGTTACGACTATAAATCAAGCGCGGACGAAAGGACGACGGGCGTAAAAAATATAAGCTTAACCGTAAACAAAGGAGAATTCGTAGTCTTGCTGGGCCATAACGGCAGCGGCAAATCCACGCTGGCAAAGCTGCTCAACGCGTTTTTAATTCCCGACCAAGGAGATGTGATAATAAACGGCATAAACACCAAGGAAGAAAAGAGGGTTTTTGAAATTCGCAGCAAAGTGGGCATGGTTTTTCAAAACCCCGACAATCAAATGGTAGCCAGCATTATTGAAGACGACATAGCATTCGGAGCCGAAAATTTGGGCGTGGAAAGGCAAGAGTTAATAAGAAGGGTGGATTGGGCGCTGCAAGTCGTCAATATGCATGCCCACAAAAAGCGCACCCCTTTTAAGCTGTCAGGCGGCCAAAAACAAAGGATAGCCATAGCCGCCATACTTGCCATGCTTCCCGAAATACTTATACTTGACGAATCCACGGCCATGCTTGACCCCAAAGGGAGGGAGGAAGTGCTGGATGTGGTCAGGAAGCTGAACTCCGAGCAGGGCATGACGGTGATATTGATAACGCATTATATGGAAGAAGCGGTGGACGCCGACAAAGTTTTTATCATGAACGAAGGCGAAATAGTGGCAAGCGGCTCTCCGAGAGAGGTTTTTGACAACGAAAAAGCGGTGTACGAAGCCAAATTGGAGCTGCCCGTGGCCTGCAAAATATCGCACATGCTGAAAAAAGACGGATTCGATATACCAAGCTGTCTTACGGTGGACGAATTGGTGGAGGGCATATGTCGATTGTAGTGGAGAATTTGTCTTACACATATATGCCCAAAACCCCGTATAGGACGACGGCGCTTAAGGATATTACCTTTACCGTCAACGAGGGGGAGTTCGTGGGGCTTATAGGCGCCACGGGATCGGGCAAATCAACGCTTATACAGCATTTTAACGGATTAATCAAGCTCGCCGACGGCAGGCTTACGGTATTTGATTTTGATTTATCGGCAAAAAAAATAAACTACAAAGCGCTGAGAAAGGGAATAGGCATGCTTTTTCAATATCCCGAGTATCAGCTGTTTGAGGAAACGGTGCTCAAGGACATAATGTTCGGGCCCAAAAACTTCGGCATGAGCAAGGAAGAAGCGTACGAAAGCGCCAAGCGGGCCATAGAGCTTGTGGGATTGGACTTTGAGGAAATAAAGGACCGTTCGCCGTTTGAGATTTCGGGAGGAGAAAAAAGAAGGGTGGCTATAGCCGGGGTTTTGGCATATAAGCCCAAGGCGCTTATTTTGGACGAGCCCACGGCGGGGCTGGATCCGTCGGGCAAAAAGGAGATACTTGAACTTATTACCAAGCTTAAAAAAAGCGACGCCGTAAGCACGATAATCATGATAAGCCACAATATGGACGAAATAGCCGCTTACGCCGAAAGGATAATTGTTTTGAACAATTCAAGATTGATTTACGACTTGCCGCCCAAAGAGCTTTTCAAAAAAGACGATTTGCAGGAAATGGGGCTGGATTTACCGATTACGGTAAAAATAAAAAACGCCCTTGCGCAAAGGGGAATGGTTTTGGATACCGACGCGCTTACCGCCGAAGAACTGGTGGCGGCGATAAAACAAAAGATAAGAGGAAACAATGGGTAGGGACATCACTTTCGGACAATATTATCCCGGCGACAGCTTCATACACCGCATGGATCCGAGGGCAAAGATATTGCTGTCCATACTGTATATAGTAACGGTGTTTTTATGCGTAAGCTTTTACAGCTACCTTGCGGTGTTCCTTTTCCTTGCCATATTGATTTTGGTCGCCCGCGTGCCGCTCAGAAGCGTTTTGAAAAGCGTAAAGGCCATATTGTTTTTGGTAATGCTTACGGCGGCCATAAATATCCTTTTTTATAGGGAGGGCAGCCCGCTTTTGCAATTTTGGGTAATAAGGATTACCGACGAGGGGCTTATTTTTTCGGCAAAAATGGCGCTCAGACTGCTTTTTTTGGTTATAGGAACGACTTTGGTAACGCTTACCACCACGCCCATGAATTTAACCGACGGCATGGAAAGCTTGATGTCGCCGCTTAAAGTAGTCAAATTTCCCGTGCATGACGTGGCCATAATAATGAGCATAGCCTTAAGGTTTATTCCGTCGCTGATGGAGGAAATAGATAAAATAATCATGGCGCAAAAGGCAAGGGGGGCGGCTTTTGACAGCGGCGGACTGATTGCCAGAGCCAAGGCGCTTTTGCCCATATTGATTCCTTTATTTGTGTCGGCTTTCCGCAGGGCGGACGAATTGGCGCTGGCGCTGGATGCCAGATGCTATAACGCCACCCCCAACCGCACTAAAATGAAGGAGCTTAAGTTCGGCTACAGGGATTTGGTGGCAAGCGTGGCATGCTTATTGTTTATGGGGGTAATTATTTTGCTGAGGTTCTATCCGGGGGTTTAACCATGAGATATCTCATAACGATAGAGTATAACGGTAAAAATTACAGCGGCTGGCAAAACCAAAAAAACGCTTTGTCCATTCAGCAAATTCTTGAGGAAAAACTGTCTTTTTTGCTCAAAGAGGACATAAAGATTTACGGCAGCGGCAGAACGGACAGCGGAGTGCACGCCGTCAACCAAAAGGCGCATTTTGACACAAACAGCGGCATACAAATGCACAAAATACCTTTGGCCGTAAACACCATGCTGCCCAAAGACATCAGAATAAAAGGCATAGAAAAAAAGGATAAAGATTTTCACGCGCTGTACAGCGCCAAAAGAAAAATTTATTTGTATAAATTTTATGTGTCCCGCATATCCAGCCCCATAAGAGACGATTATTACGCGCAGGTCATACCGCCCATAGATTTTGAGATAATGAAAAAAGGCGGGGCCATGCTGACGGGGGAACATGACTTCAAGGCTTTTTGTTCGGCGAGAAGCGGAATAAAAAACACGGTAAGGACCATTCACCGCATAGAGCTTGAGCAAAAAAACGACGAAATTTTTTTGGAAATAGAAGGCAACGGATTTTTGTACAACATGGTAAGGATTATCGCGGGCGCTTTGGTTTTTTTGGGCAAAGGCAAGCTGAGCTTGGAGGATATCAAACAAGCGCTTGAAACGGGGGACAGAAAAAAAGCGGGCAAGACCTTTCCCGCCCGCGCCCTTTATCTTAAAGATGTCATTTACGATTGATTGTTTTTCAGCATTTCCTGCAAAGTAATATCGGGGTGATTGTATTTTGAGGCGTCGTCTATTTTGAGCTTGCCGAAGCTTATCGCCCTTTTCGGACACCACTGTATGCAGGCAAAACAATTTTCGCAGTCTTTATTTATAAAAACAGGTTTGTCGCGCATTTCGATATTTTTGACGGGGCATATCCTTACGCAAACGCCGCATTTGTCGCAGTCGGCATTCACTCTTTTGTTTTTAATGCCGAAAATATTTTTCATCCCCCACCAAGCCGCGCCGTTTATGGGCAAAAGCTTGTCCTTGAACACAGGGTTTTCGGTTTTGGCGGCAATGTCTTGAGATATTTTTTTGACAATATCCTTTTGCGCGGACAGCATTTGAGGCTGTTTGTCAAGAGGCGTTTTGAAAGCTATGCAGCTGTCCGGCAAAACTATCTTTTTGCAGTAAGACAGCTTTTGACCTCTTTTTTTCAGCAATTTGTTGATTGTGACAAAGGAATATCCTACGGTGGAGCCGCAAGTCGCCGCCGCCCATATGTAAGGGGATTTAAGCGCCGTATTAAGCAGAAACCTTTTGACTATAAGGGGAATATCATAACAAAATACGGGAAAGACAATTCCTATGGAATGGTCTTCCGCCGTATTTTGGTCAAAGGCGGCGATATTTATTACTTCGGCTTTGCCGTCGGATAATTGTTTGGCAACCGACAAAGAATTGCCGGTTGCGCTAAAATAAAATATTTTCATATCCGTTTAATTATTTGAGCAAAAAAACCATGGCTTCATAAGGCCTCAGCTTCATGTCTTCAAGCTTTCTGTCGTAATCGTAATTATGCAGCACAAGCTCGGCGCTGTCATAGACCACCTCGGCGGGCAGCTTGAAGCCCACTTCTTTATTTTTGAAGTTGCATATGACCATAAGCCTTTGGCCTTCGTAGCTTCTTTCATAGCAGTATATGTCGTTGCTCTTTTCGTACATTTGCCTAAATGTGCCGTGTATGATTATCTTATTGCCCAGACGGAACCGTATCAGTTTTTTGTAGAAATGGAAAATGGAGTCCTCGTCCTTCATGGCGTCGGCCACATTTATTTCTTTGTAATTGGGGTTGACGGGCAGCCACGGCTTGCCTGTGGTAAAGCCGGCGTTCTCCTCGTCGTTCCATTGCATGGGAGTGCGGGCGTTGTCCCTGGCTCTCCATTTCATGACCTTAAACACATACCCTTTCAAGAAAGGAGCTATTTTGTTGATTACGCCCATGACATATTTGACCATTACGTCTTGGAATTCGTCAAGGCTTTTCCAAGGATAATTGGTCATGCCGATTTCTTGCCCTTGATAGATATAGGGCGTGCCCTGCTGCATGTATAAGGCTACGGCAAGCATTTTGGCCGCTTGTTTTCTGTACGGGCCGTAATCCCCCACAAAACGGGGCAGACATCTGGGTTGGTCGTGGTTTTCAAAATAAAGACTGTTCCAGCCCTTGTTCCTTAAGCCGTGCTGATATTTGGCAAAAACTTTTTTGAGTCTGGACAGCTTGAATTTGCGGGGAATAAGCTGAAAATATGTGTCGGTATTCATATGCTCGAATGTGAACACCGTGTCCAATTCCTCGTTTTCCTCGCTGGTGTATTTAATGGCGTTCTCAACATTCATGCCCGGGCCTTCGCCTACCGTCATGCAGTCATAGTTTGACAAAACCTCTTTGTTGAGGGCGTGCAAATAAGAATGAATGGTGGGATGGTTGTTGAAATGCTCGTCCCCTCTCAGCGCTATATTCCATCTGCCGTCGGGAAGGCCGTCTTCTTTGGCGATATAGGTAATGACATCGCAGCGGAAGCCGTCGCAGCCTTTATCCAGCCAGTATTTGACGATATCGTGCACTTCCTGCCTTACTTTGGGGTTTTTCCAGTTTAAGTCGGGCTGCTTTTTGGTGAACAAGTGCAAATAGTATTCGTCGGTTTCTTCGCAATATTCCCAAGCCGAGCCGCCGAAGCGGGAAGTCCAGTTGTTGGGAGGCTTCTTGCCGTTTTTGCCTTTGCCTTTGCTCCAAATGTAATAGTCTCTGTAAGGGTTGTCTTTGCTTTTGCGGGCTTCTTGGAACCAGTAGTGTTCGTCGGAGGTATGGTTTACCACAAGGTCCATGATGAGCTTGATGCCTCTTTTGTGCATGCCCTCCACCATTTCCTCCCAATCTTCCAGCGTGCCGAATTCGTCCATGATATCGCGATAATCGCTTATGTCATAGCCGTTGTCGTCGTTGGGGGATTTGTAGCAGGGGGAAAGCCACACCGCCGTAACGCCCAATTCCTTAAGGTAATCGAGCTTGGAGATAATTCCTCTTAAGTCGCCTATGCCGTCGCCGTTGCTGTCGCAAAAGCTGCGGGGATAAATTTGATAGATAAAAGCGTCTTTATACCAGCGCGTTCTTTTCATTTTTTCACTTCCTTTATAAAAATTTTTTACAGACTAATTATAGCATAAATAAATTCTTAGTCAATATCATAGCCAAGCGGACGCGCAAGAAAAATCAACCTTTTTGGGGAATAAAATAAATTTGTTTTCAAAACCGTTTGGCGTAATGTATAATAAAGAATAGGGAGGGAAAGGTATGACAAAGAAAAAGAAAGGATGGATAACGGCTTTAATCATAATAGGCGTCATTGTGATTGCGATTGCTGTGGGGGGGATTGCGCTTGTAGGCGAATTGAAAAAGAATCTGGATTATCTTGTCAATTTGGAGTTTGAGCAAATAGACCTTAACCAAATCCAAGACGGCGTTTACGAGGGGGAATATTCCCTTTTCCCCGTTTCCGCCAAAGTAGCTGTCAACGTCAGCGGCCATAAAATCATTAAAGTAACAATAATCGACCACGGCAACGGCAAAGGAGAAGCCGCCGAAGTCATTGTGGAAAAGGTGGTGGAAGAACAAAAGCTGGAAGTTGACTCAATAAGCGGAGCCACCTACAGCAGCAGGGTTATTTTATTGGCGATAGAGGACGCCCTCAAAAAAGCCCAAAGGAATTAAGTGCGCAAAAGGCTCTTGCTTTCTACACCAACCCTAAATACTTCTCAAAGAATAACATCAGTTTTTCAATAACTTCTTGCTTTTCTGCAGCCCTGCCTCCGCCAAAGCGGGATACGGGCGGCATAATTTTATCAATAGCTTTTTATTTCGCCAAGCCAAGCAAAATCGTTTTTTCCTCAAAGCCGTTGACAGAATAAAAGGCGGCAAACAAATTCATAATAAAGTTGTAATTGAGAGGTGGCATTTTGAAGGTGGGCATTCCGAGAGCCTTGCTTTATTATGAATATTATCCGCTGTGGAAAACTTTTTTTGAAGAGCTGGGGGCGGAGGTTGTCCTTTCCGCCAAAACCAACAAGAAAATAATAGAGAGCGGTTTAACCTATTGCGTAAACGAAGCCTGCCTGCCCGTAAAGATTTTTCACGGCGCGGTAAGCGACCTTATCGGAAAAGTAGATTGCGTCTTTTTGCCCAGAATAATAAGCGTGGCAAAAAGGGAATATATCTGCCCCAAATTCAGCGGGCTTCCCGATATGATACGAAGCAGCCTGCCCAATCTTCCCCCCGTCATCGACACCGAGATAAAATTAAGGCTGAGTGACAAAACGCTTAAGGAAGCTTTTATATATACGGGCAAATTTATTACCGACAACATTGCCAAAATCATTAAAGCCTATCACAAAGCCTTGCGGGCGCACGGCGATTTTGTGGCAAAGACGCAAAAAGGCGTTTTGCCCGCCCAAATTTTTGACGGGTACCGTCCCCCCCAACCCAAAGGGCTTAAGATAGCCGTTGTGGGGCATATATATAACTTATTTGACTCTTACGCCAACAACAATTTATTTAAGCGGTTATACCAAAACGATATCAGCGTCATTACCCCCGAAACCCTGCAAACCAAAATAATTGACGAAAGCGCCGATAAGCTCAATAAAAAATTGTTCTGGAGCTTTGCCAGAAAGATAATGGGCGCGGTTATTCATTTTACCCAAACCAAAGATATCGACGGCGTCATGTATATAATGTCTTTCGGCTGCGGCATCGATTCGTTTATAGCCGACTTGTGCGAAAGAAAATTAAAGAGGGCAAACATTCCTTTCTATTTGCTGGTAATAGACGAGCATTCGGGAGAAGCGGGGCTGGACACAAGGATAGAGGCGTTTGTGGACATGCTGAAACGGAGGAAAACAAATGATAGCGACCTTTCCGCACATGGGTAATATCTACATTATGGTAAAGACCTTGTTCGACGAAATGGGCATAGACTATGTGCTGCCGCCCAAATGCAGTAAAAAAACCTTGGAAATCGGCGCCAAGTATTCGCCTGAAATGGCCTGCCTTCCGTTAAAAATCAATATCGGCAACTTTATCGAAAGCATAGAAAAAGGAGCGGACACCATATTTATTACGGGCGCTTGCGGGCCTTGCCGATTCGGCTACTACGCCGAAATGCACAGGGAGATTTTGCGCGATTTGGGCTATGACGCCGAAGTGGTGGCTTTGGAAATCAACGAAAAGGGATTGAAGGATTTAATCGCCAAGCTGAAAAAACTTACGGGCGGCAAAAAGCTTGCCAGCTTGGCAAAGCCTTTGTTCAAAGCGTATAAGGCTTTATGCATGGCGGACAAGATAGACGAGCTGAGCTACCAAACAAGGCCGCTGGAAATAACCAAAGGGCAAACGGACAAGGTCATTGACGATTACAGAAACAAACTGCTTGAAACCAAAAGCGTCAAAGAGACTTTTGAGCTCATGCGCGATACCGAGCAAAGGCTTTTGAACATCGAGCTTGAGCGCAAAGATACCGTAAAGGTGGGCATCGTGGGCGAAATCTATACGCTGATAGAGCCTTTTACCAATCTGCATATAGAAAAGATTTTGGGCAATATGGGCATCACCGCGCACCGTTCGCTATATATCAGCCAATGGATAAAAGAGCATATCATAAAGCAAGGCCTTCATATCAAGAGCAAAAAGGAATTTGCTGTCGCCGCCAAGCCTTATTTGAAAACCCATATAGGCGGACATGCCCTTGAAACCATAGGCAACAGCGTTCTTTACGCGCGGGGCGGCTATGACGGAGTGGTGCAAATATATCCGCTTACCTGCATGCCCGAAATAGTGGCCGACGGCATTATGCCCGCCGTGCGCAAGGATTACGATTTGCCATCGCTTACGCTGGTCATGGATGAAATAACGGGGGAAGCGGGTTATTTGACGCGCATTGATGCCTTTGCGGATATGCTGATAAGAAGAAAGCAGCTTAGGGAGGAAAAGAAAAAGAATGAAGTCTTGTTACTTAGGCATTGACATAGGTTCGGTAAGCACCAATTTTGTGGTTATCGACGAGGATAAAAACCTTATCGAAAAACTCTATATCAGAACGCAGGGCCAGCCCATAAAAATTTTGAAAGAGGGCATGGAACGGCTTAAACTGTCAATAGGCGGCGAGCGCCGAATAGCGGGCGCGGGGACGACGGGAAGCGGAAGACAGCTTGCCGCCTTGATAACAAGCGCGGACATAGTAAAAAACGAAATCACTTCGCACGCGGTGGCGGCTTTGGATTTTTGCGAAAATGTCAAAACCGTAATAGAAATAGGAGGGCAGGACTCCAAGATAATCATTATCAGAGAAGGTTTGGTGTATGATTTTGCCATGAATACCGTTTGCGCCGCGGGAACGGGCTCTTTTTTGGACAGGCAGGCGTCAAGGCTAAATATACCCATCGAGGAGCTGGGCGGCTATGCCTTGAAATCCCGAAATCCTGTGCGCATCGCGGGCAGATGCGCGGTTTTTGCCGAATCGGACATGATTCACAAACAGCAGACGGGGCAGAGCTTGGAAGATATAATAGGCGGACTTTGTCAAGCGCTTGTCAGAAATTATTTGAACAATCTTGCCAAAGGCAAAAAAATTGAAGCGCCGATATTTTTCCAAGGCGGAGTGGCCGCCAACGTGGGCATAGCGGCGGCATTTGAAAAGGAATTGAAAACCCCGATTATCGTTCCCCCAAATTATGATGTAATGGGCGCTTACGGCGCGGCTTTGCTGGCCAAAGACCAAGTAAAAAACAAAGGGTACACAACGTTTAAGGGATTTGATATAATTAATATTGAATATATGTCTCGCAGCTTCAAATGTGAAAAATGCGCCAATTGCTGTGAAGTGGTGGAGCTTGTGGCCGACGGCCGCGTTCAGGCGCGGTGGGGGGACAGGTGCGGTCGTTGGAGCGATGTGGAGCAAAGAAAGCAAGTAGCCCATAGCGGATAAGGAGGAAAAATGAAAAGTTCAAAAATTACTCAAATAAAAGCCATGGAAATATTGGATTCACGGGGCATTCCCACAATAAAGACCACGGTTTTTTTGGAGAGCGAGGCATACGCTTCGGCGTGCGTTCCCTCGGGAGCGTCAACGGGGAAATATGAAGCCGTGGAGCTGAGGGACAACAATGCGCAAAGATATTTGGGCAAGGGCGTTCTTCAAGCCGTGGAAAATGTGAATACCGAAATCGCCCAAGCAATAAATGGCATAGCCGCCGAACGGCAGGAAGAAATCGATAAAAAAATGATAGAGCTTGACGGCACGCCCAACAAAGCAAGGCTGGGCGCCAACGCCATATTGTCGGTATCGCTTGCCGTGGCCAGAGCGGCGGCAGCCAATGCGGGCATGGAATTGTATAAATATTTGGGGGGATCCAAAGCGCGCTGTCTTCCCGTTCCCATGTGCAATGTGATTAACGGCGGAGCGCATGCGTCCAACAATTTGGACATTCAGGAGTTTATGATAATTCCCGTAGGCGCCATGAACTTTACGCAAGGCATTAAGATGTGCGCCGAGGTGTTTCAGCATCTTAAAAAAATCCTTGTTTCCAAAAAATTAAGCGTGGCGGTGGGCGACGAAGGCGGCTTTGCCCCCGATTTGAAAGACAGCGACGCCGCTTTGGAGCTGCTTTCCCAAGCCGTTGAAAAGGCGGGATACAAGAACGAGATTCGTTTCGCGCTTGACGCCGCCGCCAGCGAATGGGCGGAAAAGGGCGGGTACAGATTGCCCAAAGCCGATATTTTTATGGAAGGCCCTCAATTGATTGAATATTGGGAAAACCTTACAAGCAAGTATCCCGTAATTTCCATTGAGGATGGAGCGGGGGAAGAGGATTGGGAGCTGTGGAAGCAGCTTACCCAAAGGCTGGGCAAAAAACTGCAGCTTGTGGGAGACGACCTTTTTGTCACTAACGCAAGCAGGCTTAAAAAAGGCATAGACAACAAGGCCGCCAATTCCATTTTGATAAAGCCCAATCAAATAGGCACGCTGACCGAAACCGTCAAAGCCATAAAAAAAGCCAAAAAAGCCAATTTTACCACAATAATGTCCCACCGTTCGGGAGAGACCGAAGACGCGATTATCGCCGACCTTGCGGTGGGTTTGGGCGCCGATCAAATAAAAACG
Source organism: Clostridiales bacterium DTU072 (assembly GCA_001512685.1). Taxonomy (GTDB): domain Bacteria; phylum Bacillota; class Clostridia; order Christensenellales; family DTU072; genus DTU072. Next base: position 1,213 of record LFSG01000063.1, on the reverse strand, counting down.
GGTTCGCTGTCAAGAAGCGAGAGAGTCGCCAAATACAACCGCCTTATGGAAATAGAGGCGCAACTGGGCAACAAGGCCGATTACAAGGGGCTTAAGGCTTTTAATTTTTAATTTTCCGCTTGTGTTTGTTTTAGTTCCATTGTATAATAATGAAAAAACGATGGGAAAATTATGAGGGTTCAGGAACATCGCGGACACAGAGAGAGGATGAAGGAAAAGCTTTTGCAGACGGGCTTGGAGAAGTTCGCCGAGCATGAAATGCTGGAGCTTTTGCTTTATTTTGGAATTCCCTTTAAAGATACCAACATAATCGCGCATAATTTGTTAAAAAAGTTTGGCAGTTTTTCTTCTGTTCTTGAAGCTTCGGTAGAGGATTTAATGACGGTAAAGGGCATGACCAAAAACGCCGCCATACTGCTTCATTTTTTGCCCGACTTTTTTCGCGAGTACAGAAAGAATAAAATTAACCAAAAAAAGCCCATAGTCAATGTGGACGATATTTTGCCTTTGATTGAAGCCAATCTGCATTTTAGAGAAATGGAAAGCTTTTATGTGATTTGCTTAAACGCCAATCAAAGGATTATCGCCATTGTGGAAACGGGGGTGGCGGAATTGTCGTCGGTGCTTTTGAGCCCCAGAGCCATAATGGACATCGCTTTGAGATATAAAGCCGTGAACATCATTATCGCCCACAACCATCCTTCTGGCAATGTGCTGCCCAGCGATTCCGACATAGCCTTGACCATTGACATCAAGCATATGCTCAAAGGCATAGAGGTGGAGCTTGTGGACCATATAATCGTATCCGACGACAAAGCGTACAGCTTCTATCTGAGCGGAGAAATAACCCATAAGGAAGGCTGCGCCATTAAACCGTATAAGATGAAAACAAAAGGCCACAAGCAAATGCCCCAAACGCAAGTGGTCCATGTGCGAAGAAGAGAAGACGGCAGTTTTGAAAGGATAGGGTAGGATTCCGCTGAGCCTACTCAGCGGCCCTTTTTGTTCCGTTGGGCAAGCCCAACGGACCTTATACATGCATAAACAGTGTCTTTTCCGTCTTGGCTTTGAGAAAAGAACGCCGATGTAATAATACTATCGGCAACCTTTTCTCTTCGCCAAGCCAAAAAATCCATCTGTTTCTGCTACTTTCCGATAGCCGCATAGTGAATTCCAGATATAGGCTATTTTTATTGTGGATATTTTTTAATAT
>LFSG01000009.1:24315-85543 GCA_001512685.1 Clostridiales bacterium DTU072 | reverse complement strand
ATTTATTCTTATAGTTTGAAGGCTGGTATCCGTTAAATGAGGTTTTTATGTCACGAAAAACGGTTGCGGCGGTAATTTTTTCGCTATTAAGAGCCGGAGCATATACAAGAATCGGCTTAATAGCCGAGCCGGGCTGTCTCCTGAGATTAAATACGGAATAATTGTGCGTGGCATAATAGGCAAGCACTCCGCCGCTTTTATTGTCCAGCATAATTACCGAATAATCGGGAGGATTTTCAGTTTCAAATTGTTTTGATAAAAAAGCGTCGTAAACCGTTTGTTGAATCAGCGGATCGTAATAAGTATAAATTCTTAATCCCATTTGAATAATGGATTTTTCGCTGATATTTAATAACCTGCTCGCCTCGGATATGGCGGATTTGTAATAGGGAAAAAATGCGTCGCCGTAGCTGATTTCTTTCAGCGGATTGAATACCATGTTTACGGAATGCGCGTATTCGATGCTGCTGATATAGCCTTGCTCTTTCATAAGCTTTAACACAAGGTTTTTTCTTACATTGGCGTTTTCTGGATGCTGCAAAGGCGAATTTTTGCTTGGATTTTTGACTACGCCCGCCAATATGGCGGCTTCGTATATCTCAATTTCCGAAGGCTTTTTATCAAAAAAGGTTTTGCATGCCTGCGCCACGCCGTAAATGCCGTTGCCAAAATATATGGCGTTAAGATACATCTCAAGAATTTCTTCTTTGGAATACCGCTTTTCTATGTCTTTGGCTAGCTTTGCTTCCTTAATTTTTCTTTGTAATGTCTTTTCGTTGTTCAATTGGGTGTTTTTGGCAAGCTGCTGGGTAATTGTAGAGCCGCCTTCTTTAATATAACCCGCTTTCAAATTATTTAACAAAGCGCCCCCCAATCGAATGTAATCAATGCCGTCATGTTTATAGAATCTTTTGTCTTCAAGCGCTACGAAGGCGTTTATTATGTGTTTGCTGATATCTTTATAATGGGCGTAATTATTGCATGAAGCGGGCAGGTCGATTTCATTGCCTGAAATATCATAGATTATCAGCTTGCCGCTCATCTTATTGATATTTTCATTGTTTAATTTTGCGGAATAATATATACTGAAAAATATTGAAGTCAGCGCAATTATTACAAAAACAGCGATAAATAAGAATAGTCTAAATAGTTTGCCTATTACTTTTCTTCTGTGATTTATCATTTTAGATAGTATATGATTTCAGCGGCTATCTATGCAGGCCATTAACGATTACAAATTTGCTTGATAAAACCCACTTATTTTAATATAATATCTTCTATGAATAAATATTATCACATTGCCACGTACGGCTGTCAGATGAATGTGCACGACTCCGAAAAAATAGCCGGGATACTGGAGCAAAAGGGATATAAGGCTTCCAAAATAGAAGATGCGGATATAATCGTTTTTAATACCTGCTGTATCAGAGAAACCGCCGAGAAAAAGATATTCGGCAATATCGGCGATATTAAAAGGCTAAAAAAGCAAAATCCCAGCATAATAGTTGCCGTGGTAGGCTGTATGAGCCAACAGCAAGGAATGCAGGAGCTGCTTAAAAAGAGGTTTCCTTTCATTGACATTATAATGGGCACTACGAATTATCATAAAATATCGCAAGCCATTGACCATGTGTTGTTAATAAAGCATTATTATGGCAGCGTGGTTTACGAAGAAAAACCTGAAATTATTGAAGATGTTCCAATATACCGCACCAGCGGCGTAAACGCTTGGGTCAATATAATGTATGGATGCAATAATTTTTGCGCTTATTGTATAGTTCCTTATGTCAGAGGCCGTGAAAGGAGCAGGGAGCCCCAAAAAGTCTTGGATGAAATAAAGAGCTTGCTTGACAAAGACTATAAAGAAATTACTTTGCTTGGACAAAATGTAAATTCTTACTGCAACGATATGGATAACGGCTGGAGTTTTGCCCGTTTATTGGAAAACATCGCAAAAATTAAAGGCAAATTCCGTCTGCGCTTTATGACTTCCCATCCCAAGGATTTCAATAAAGAGATAGTGGATATAATCGCTTCCAGTCCTAATATCTGTAATCATATCCATTTGCCTGTGCAATCGGGGAGCAACCGCATACTTAAATTAATGAACAGAAAATATACCAGAGAACATTATCTTGAAATAATAGACCATATCAAAACCATACCCGGCGTAGGGATAACATCGGATATTATGGTAGGTTTTCCCACCGAAACCGATCAAGATTTTGAAGACACGCTTTCGCTTGTCAAGCAAGTCAGATATTCAAATGCCTTTACCTTTGTGTATTCGCCTCGAAAAGGAACGCCTGCCGCGGAAATGGAACAAATCCCTGCGTCTATTAAGAAACAAAGGATAACAAAACTTGTGGCCCTGCAAAACAAAATTACCCGTGAAATCAGTCAAGAATATATCGGATTAACGAAAGAGGTATTGGTTGAAGATATTAATCCCAAGTTTGAAAATACGCTTTGCGGCAGAACGGAATCGGGAAGGCTGGTAAATTTTGAAGGGAACAAATCTTTAATCGGACAATTTGTTGATATAAAGATACTTAAAGCGAAGTCCGCTTCGCTATGGGGGGAAAGGCAATGAGCGACAAAAAACTTTCGCCGATGATGGCTCATTACAAAAAACTAAAAGCAAAATACGCCGACTGCATACTTATGTATAGGCTGGGGGATTTTTATGAAATGTTTTTTGAAGACGCCGTTACAGCATCAAAAATACTTGATTTAACCCTTACGGGAAGAGACTGCGGATTAGACGAAAGAGCGCCAATGTGCGGCGTGCCTTACCATGCGGTAGACAATTACATAGCAAGATTAATCAACAGCGGCAATAAAATCGCAATTTGCGAACAGCTTTCTCAACCGGGAGACCAAAAAGGAATGCTCAAACGGGATGTGGTAAGAGTAATTACTCCCGGCACCGTTACCGAAGAAGAAATGCTTGATTCAGGCAGCAATAACTATCTTGTGGCGGCGGGAGTATTTAATAATACTTTTGCCGTTGCTTGGCTGGACATAACTACGGCGGAATTTTGCGTAAAAGATTTTGAGAAAAACAAAGACGCTTTGGATGTGGAGGATTTTCTGCTCAGTCTTTCTCCCAAAGAAATAATAGCCAATACAAAAATGGCGGATATCGGCAATGAGTTTGTGTCCGTAAAAACTTCAAAAATGGTTAAATTATCGCCATATTATGACTATTCCTTTGATTATGACAATGCCAAGAAAACCTTGCTTGCGCAAATGAACGCTTACGATTTGTCGGCGCTGGGATTGCAGGATAAAAAAGCGGCGGTTTGCGTCTGCGGTGGGCTCTTGGATTATGTAAACGCTACTCAAAAAAGGAATTCATCCCATATCAATACCATTAAATATCAGAAAAATTATGAATATATGTTTTTGGATTTCAATACCAAAAGAAATCTGGAAATATTTGAAACGCTTGCCGAGAAAAAGCGCTATGGCAGCTTATTGTGGGTAATCGATAAAACCAATACCGCCATGGGCGCAAGGCAACTTAAAAGCTGGCTGAACGCCCCGTTGCAAGACGTTGATGAAATAACCGAAAGACAAAACGCGGTGCAAGAGTTAATCAAAAGCTCCACTATGCGGGAAATGCTGATTTGTCTGCTGTCCTCAATAAAAGATATTGAAAGAATAGTTACAAAAATTTCTTATTTCAGCATAATGCCAAGAGATTGCTTGGCGTTAAAAGAATCCATTAAGCAAATATCTCCCATAAAAAAACTATTGTTCAACTCAAAAAGCAAATATTTAACAAATATATATCAAAAGCTTGAACCTTTAGACAATCTATACGCAAAAATAGAGGCCGCCATTGTGGAAGGCGCACCTCATACATTGAAAGACGGCGGATACATAAAACGAGGGTATAATTCGGATTTGGATTCTTTAAGGTCACTGCAAAGCTCGGGCAGAAGATTGCTTGCGGAATTTGAATTAAAGCAACGGCAAATAACGGGAATTGCCAATCTTAAAGTAGGATATAACAGAATATTCGGATATTATATAGAAGTTCCTAAATCCAAAAGCAACGGCGAGGTTAAAATTCCGTTTGAGTACCGCAGAAAACAAACCGTCGCTTCGGGCGAAAGATATACAACCGAAGAATTGGAAAAATTGCAGGAGGATATAACCGGCGCGGCGGAAAAAGCGATAAAGCTTGAATCCGAGCTTTTTTCACAGCTACGCGACTTCATGTCCTCATATATTTTGAAGCTGCAGAAAAACGCTTTTTTGATAGCATATTTGGATTGCTTGTGTTCGCTTGCGATTACGGCGATTGAAAACAATTATGTAAAGCCAAAAGTAACTTATGGAAACACAATAAAAATTGTTGACGGCAGACATCCCGTAGTTGAGAAGCTTCTTGGCGAAAACCAATTCGTGCCAAACGATACCATTTTAGACAAATCCCAAAATAACATGATGATTATTACGGGGCCCAATATGGCGGGCAAAAGCACATACATAAGACAAGTGGCCATTATTACCTTGCTTGCGCATATAGGCAGCTTTGTTCCCGCTAAGCAAGCGGAGATTTGCATAACTGACAGAATATTTACCCGCGTGGGCGCTTCCGATAACCTTGTGCAGGGTCAAAGCACATTTATGGTTGAGATGCTGGAAGTGGCCAATATCATCAATAACGCCACGCAAAAGAGCTTGCTTATTCTTGACGAAATAGGCAGAGGCACATCCACGCTTGACGGTTTAAGCATTGCCTGGGCGATTATCGAACACATATCCTTAAAAATCAGAGCCAAAACCTTGTTTGCCACCCATTACCATGAACTCAGCGAAATAGAAAGCCTATTGGACGGCATAAAAAATTATCGTATTCTTGTCCACGAAAAGGATAATACCATTTCATTTATTTATAAGATATCAAGAGGTAGCGCAAATAAAAGCTACGGCATAGAGGTTGCTGAAATAGCAGGGATAAAAAAAGAAATAACGCAAAGAGCCAAGGATATTATGAATGTGCTGTCCGAAACGCATACCTTGAGCGGCAGTCTACGGGAAAAGCTTACCGAGCAATCAACCAACACCTCGATACCCGCTTCACAAATAGGGCTATTTGAGGAAGATCCCGTTTTTTTAGAAATAAAAAATATATTGGAACAATTGAATATAAACAGATGCACTCCCATTGAGGCGCTTACCATATTGAGTGATCTCAAAAAGATAATTGACAAGGGGAAGAAATAATGTCAGTAATAAATATTTTGGACAGCGCCGTATACAATATGATAGCGGCCGGTGAAGTGGTTGAAAATCCCGCCTCCATTGTTAAAGAATTAGTGGAAAACAGTATTGACGCAGGAGCAAAGAATATCAGCGTCTCAATAGAAGACGGCGGTATTAAATCGATATGCGTAATCGATGACGGCGAGGGCATGGATCAAGACGATTTGAAAAGAAGTATTTTGCCTCATGCCACCAGTAAAATATGCGCGGCTGATGATCTGAAGACTATTTCCACATTGGGATTTAGGGGAGAAGCGCTTTCCAGCATAGCTTCGGTAAGCGAAATGGAGATAAAATCCAAACATTTTTTATGCGATATCGCTTACGGACTGAAAGTAAAAGGCGGACAAATATTGGATTTTGCGCCCACAGCTCTAAGCAAAGGCACAAGTATTACAATATCGAAATTATTTTATAATACTCCCGCTCGCTACAAATTCTTGAAAACTTCAAAAACCGAAGAAAATAATGTCACCCAAACCGTTATGGATTTAATACTATCCAATTCCAATGTGGCTTTTCGTTATTATATAGACAAAAAGTTAGCGCTCAGCTCTCCCGGAGCGGGGCTGCTTGAAGCGATTAAAAGCGTATATAATCAAAATATTTGCGACAACCTCGTTGAAACGGATTATACCTATCAAAAATATAGGGTTTTTGGATATATCGGCAAACCGAGTTCTCAAGCTATCAAGCATAACAGAAATTATCAAACATTGATAATAAACGGCAGAATTATTAAAGATTTTACACTTTCTTCAGTTATCCAAAACGCTTACGGCGATACGCTCATGAAACGCTCTTTTCCCGTATTTGTTTTAGAAGTCGTTATGCCTTTTGAGATAGTTGACGTCAACGTGCATCCCGGGAAAAAAGAGGTCAGATTTGCGTCCGGATGCAAGATAAACGCCGCGCTTTATAACGCCGTTAAAGATACTCTTAATAAAATTATTAATCAAAAAGCTCAAGAATTGTCTTTTTTGCGGCACATCGATAGTAAAGAAATTAATAAATATGATAATGAAAAGCAGTCTTTGTTAAATAAAATGTTGGACGAATATGCCAATGATACCGTTCAAACTAATCAAAAACAAAAAATCGACGAAATAAGCAGCAGATTGAACAACTTAAGCCACATATCTCCCAAAATAGTTCAGGATAAGACCAGATTAAAGGAAGAAAACTTATTTATCGGCGACATGGCAGAGTCTTATCGCATTGATTATAAGATAGTGGGGCAACTGTTTGACACATACATTTTAATAGAATATGACGACAATCTATATTTGATAGATCAGCACGCCGCGCATGAAAAATTGTTATATGACGAATATATGAAGAAAATCGCCTACGATAAGCCAGATGTGCAAGAATTAATGATTGCGTATCTTTATGAAAATAAAAAGTATGCGGAAGTTCTTCTTAAACATACCGATACTTTATCGAAAATGGGCTTTGAAATTGAGGATTTTGGCAATAACATTATTAAGATAACCGCCGTGCCTATGGAATTTATTAATTTAGATTTTGAAATATTTTTTGACGACCTCGGCGAACTTTTTCAGCATGAAATTGATGACATATCAAAAATATCTGAAATAAAAGAGCTTGTGGCCAAGAAGGCCTGCCGCAATGCCATAAAAGGGGGCAGAAAACTGTCGGAAGACGATATAAAATACATAATGGAAAGTTTTTTCCAAAAAGGAGCGCCTTTGCAGTGTCCGCATGGAAGGCCTGTTACGATAAAATTAAGCAAGACTGAAATAGAAAAAATGTTCGGGAGAATTCAATAGCATGTTAATAATAGGCGGCCCGACCGCTTCGGGAAAATCCAAATTGGCCATTATGCTTGCGAAAATAGCCGATGGAGAGATAGTGTCCGCTGACTCCATGCAAATATATAAGCATATGGATATCGGCACAGCTAAAGTCACGGAAGCGGAAAAACAAAATATCCCTCACCATATGATAGACTTTATTGAGCCATATCAAGAATACAGCGTGGCCCAATATCGCGAAGACGCGCTAAAAATTATTGAAGACATAAACTCAAGGGGAAAATTACCTATAATAGAAGGGGGAACGGGGTTATATATAAACGCCCTTATTTATCCTTTAAGCTTTGGCAAAACATATAAAGACGAAGCCTTGCGAAAGGATTTGAAAGAAAAAGCGATAAAATACGGAAATGATTATGTTCATGATAAATTAAAATCCGTTGATGAAAACGCCGCCCGCGTTATTCATAAAAACAATCTAAAAAGGGTGATACGGGCCATTGAAATAAAGTTATTAAGCGGCAAATCAATTTTAGACGCTAAAGACGAAGCTCAAGCCTCGTTTTATAGAATGTATGCCGTTGATTATGAGAGAAGGGCGCTTTATGCGAAAATAAACGCGCGGGTGGAGAAGATGTTTGAAAGCGGTCTGGTTGAAGAAGTAGACAGCTTGATTAACAAGCATGGCTTAAATTTTGAGATGCAAAGCATGCAGGCAATAGGATATAAAGAATTTAAAAAATTTTATGAAAAAGAGCTGACATTGGAACAAACAAAAGAATTAATTAAGAAAAATACCAGGAATTATGCCAAGCGTCAATTAACTTGGTTCAAAAGGTATGAACATTGCGTTTGGCTTAATGAAGAAAATATAAATGAAAGTTTTTGTCAAAAAATCATTGAAGACTATTACGAAAACACGGTTAATTAATAATAATTGGTGTACAAAATGAATGAACTTATAAAAATTGCTGAAAAAGAATGTATTGATATATTTGAAAAAATCGATGAAATCGCTCTATATAATCAACAAAAGGTATTGAACGCGTTTATCAATCGCCGCATCTCGCCAAGACATTTTCAACCCAGCTATGGATACGGTTACGATGACATCGGCAGGGAGGCTTTATCAGCGCTTTTTGCGGATATTTTTCATACCGAAGACGCTTTAGTATCGCCGCTTATAGCAAACGGAACCCATACCATAAACCTAGCGTTGCTGGGCTTGCTTAGGCCGAATGATACTTTGTTGAGCGTTTCGGGCAAGCCTTACGATACTCTTGAAGAAATAATAAACGGCGAAGGCATCGGCTCTCTTAAGGATTTTGGTATTAAATACCGCCAGATTGAGTATATTGACAATACATTCGATAAGTGCAAAATTATTGATTTTTTATGCGAAAATAGCGTTAAAATGGTGTTTATACAGCGTTCCAAAGGTTATTTGTGGCAGAACACCATAACCGTTAAAGAGATTCAGGAAATTGTAAAAGAGATAAAGGATATAAGTAAAGACACGATAATTCTTATAGATAATTGTTATGGCGAATTTACGGATATTTATGAGCCTACGGATTTTGGAGCGGATTTGGTAGCGGGTTCGTTAATAAAGAATCCAGGAGGAGGTTTTGCGCCTACGGGAGGATATATAGCGGGGAAAGCGGATTTAATCGATTTAATTGCCAAAAGATTGACGGCGCCTTCGTTGGGGAAAGAGGTTGGCTCATATGCGGCTTCGTATTTGCCGTATTTTCAAGGCTTATTCATGGCTCCGTCAATTGTAAAAAACGCAATGAAAGGATGTGCTCTTGCTTCAAAAGTATTTTCCATGCTGGGATATCAGACGCTGCCTGCTAGCAGTGAAATGCCGGGGGATATAATATGCGCGATAAAATTCAATGATAAAGAAAAATTGATTAAATTTTGTCAAAGCGTGCAACGCATATCGCCAATAGACAGCAACGCCACGCCTATGCCGTGGGATATGCCCGGCTATAACCATCAAGTCATAATGGCGGCGGGCACCTTCATTCAGGGAGCCTCAATTGAATTAACCGCAGACGCGCCGATTAAAGAGCCTTATGTGGGATATTTGCAGGGCGGTTTGACATATGAACATATAAAGCTTGCCATTGCGGAAATAATTAAGAATCTATAAAAGATTTGAATAGCTTAAATAATAAAATACATAAATTTAAATCGAAAAAACCAAAATAATCAAACATACGGCATTTTTGGGGCTATCTTTGCGCAAAAGCTGTATTTTGCGCAAAGATATAACAGTCAAAATTTTGCTCGCCTCCCCTAAAATATAGTATATGAAAATTTGTTCCCAACCTCGTTTACCCTCAAAATTTCTTATATTGGCTAAAGGGACAATGGACAAACCAACAAAAGTTTGATATCATTTGAGATATGAAAGATGATTTTTTTAGAGAAAGGAATATACATTATACTAAGCTGTTGCGACAAAAGCTTAACGCTCTTCCCTATTTTTGCCGCGAATTTTTTGTAGGAATAGAAACGCAGACTTCCCCGCTTACTCGAATTAATTACGCCAATGATTTGAAGATTTTTTTTGATTATTTAATAAATAACGTGCCTGCGTTTAAAAATAAATACATAGATGAAATTGAATTGTCGGATTTGGAGAAAGTAACCTCCACCGACATTGAAATGTTTTTGAGTTACCTTTCCCATTATGATATCGACGCCAAAAGCTATTCAAACAACGAACGCGGCAAAGCCAGAAAATTAAGCACCCTTAAAACGCTTTTTAAGTTCTTTTACAATAAAGACAAGCTATCTCAAAACGTAGCGTCAAAGGTAGCCTCCCCCAAGCTTCACGAAAAGGAAATTATCAGGTTGAATTCTGATGAAATCGTGGAGCTGTTAGATGTTTTAGAGAATGCCAAACTTAACTCCGAACATCAAAGCGCTTATGTGCGGAATAATACTAAAAAGCGCGATCTTGCCATTATTAGCTTGCTATTGGGTACCGGCATACGCGTAAGCGAATGCGTGGGATTGAATATTGACGACATAGACTTCAACAACAACGCGTTTACCGTAACGCGAAAAGGCGGAAACAGATCTACGCTATATTTTTCCGATGAAATAAAGGCCGTTCTTATTGATTATATGGAGGAACGCAAAGAAAAAAACATCAACGAAAAGGCGCTCTTTTTGTCCTTGCGAGATAAAAGAATCAGCGTGCGCGCCGTAGAGTATTTGGTAAAAAAGTACGCTAAGATCATATCCCCCCTTAAAAAAATCACCCCTCACAAATTAAGAAGCACATACGGCACCAATCTTTATAAGGCCACAAAGGATATTTATGTGGTTGCGGAAGTATTGGGACACAAAGATGTCAATACCACTAAAAAGCATTACGCCGCAATCAGCGAAGACATTAAAAAAGAAGCTTCCACGAAAGTCAAATTGAGGAACTAATTTATTCTAAATTTACAATTAATTTGTAACAATTATTGTTATTTAGACATATTATGCCATATTCTTTATTGACTTTTATCTTTATTAAATTTATAATTGATTTAATAATAGTATTTGGAGATTAGCATGAAACCATCCGTAAACACCGATTTGTTAAGAAGCAGAGTGGATACTTTTGTTCTGAACTCCCTATATGAAAAAGACGGATACGGCTATGATATCTTGAATTACATACGATCTAAGACTCAAGGCCATTATGAAATGAAGCAATCCTCCATATACAGCGTGCTAAAAAGGCTTGAAAAACAAGGCTATATAAGGTCATACTTAGGCCAGGAATCAAAAGGCGGTCCCAGAAGATATTATTCGTTGTCAGATAAAGGCAGAGAATTCCTTGAATCCGAACAAAAGGAATGGGCATACACACGCACTTTAATTAATAATCTTGTTACGGATACTCCTTTTGATTTGGAGAAGGATACTCCCCCTTTCAAGCCCTCCGATTTAAGACCGCTTACAAGAAGAACCAGAACAGAAGACAAATATGAAGAGAATCCGGCTGCGCAAGGAGATAAAACAAAAGAAGTTGAACAAAGAATTGCGCAACGGCAAGAAGCCAAGAAAGAACTTTTCAGCGGCGGCGCCGCCGAGAAAGCCATTCTTGACAGCATAAAGGAATCTAAAGAAATTGATAGAGCCAATCTAACAAAAGTTCAAGAAAAACCAATTAATACCGAATACAGAAACATTTTCAGCGAGATTTACGCAAAAAGCGAGGTTGAAACCGTTAAAAAACAGCCTAAAGACATACCCTCTTATGAAGACGAAGAGCTTGATTGCAGACATATAAATGATTTGAAAAATATTCTAAAAAACGAGGGCTTTAATCTCAAGGCCTATAAAAAAGACGAGATGCTGGGAATTAATTCCGCCAATATGGTTTATTCCAATAAATTGTTCAGAGACGCTTCCCTTTTATCTTTTTTATACTATGTTTTATGCGTATTGGTGATTTATCGATTCAAGATTGATTTTGGTTACAGCGACAAAGCTTTGCTGGCAATAGGCTTATGCGGTATTGTTTTCCCCGTTACGGGGTTAATCAAATTCTTAATCGAGCCCAAGCGGCGAATTAAAGCGGTCTTTAATTTCAAGGTTGTATTGGCGTACAGCTTGATACTTTATTTGCTTATTTTTGTTGTAAATGTAATAATATGCCTTGTTACTCCCACAATAGCTTATACCATGAAAGACCCGCAAATGTATCCGCCGGTAATTATTGCGTCGTTTATTCCCTTCTCCATTGTGTTTTATTGGTTGCTGCTTAAATCGGGGTTATATAACTGCGATAGAAGAAATTACAGATACAGCGTAAATTAACTTGTTGAACATAAATAAAAAGCTGTAATAAAAGAGATACCCTAAAATGGTATCTCTTCATTTTTTTTGTTTATAATTTTGGACAACAATAAATCCAATTGCTTGATATCGACATTGCCGGATTTTTTGATATCTTCGATGATTATATTGGCATCATCAAAATTATCGGGTTGCACTGACGCCATAACTTCTGCGTGAAGCTCGTCTTGATTTTTTCTGTCTTCTCTTTTTGCCTTTTTCAGATCCTTTTTTAGAAATTCTTCGGCGACGATAAGGTCAATATCTTTAATTAACGGTCTCCCTATCAATTTCCCTATGCCTTTAAGCATAAAGAATTCCAGCTTGGCCGCGTATTTCCACATTAAAATAAGAGAAACGATAAAGACTATAATAACTAAAGCCCAAATGACAATACCGTATCCCGAAAACGGTATCTTTTTGATGTAATCCACGAGGAAAACGGTTACTGCAATATTTATGGGGCGAGAGATAAGCTGCACTATAATAAATGACACATATCCCATAGTAGTAAGGCCGGCAAACATGCATAGAACATCGTCAGGAAATACGGGAAAAATAAACATGTATATCAGCATGGCTTTGTCTTTGCCTTTAACAAATCTGTAATATTTATTGAGAGCTTCCTCCCCCACTATCCATTTGACCAACCTGACACCGAATGTTTTACCCAAAAAGAAAGCCAATAAAGAGCCTATTAACAGCCCTATCGTACTCAGCATAATCGCTTCAAAAGGCGAATATATGGCCGCGCCGGCCGCGGTAACGATGGTTGAAGGTATGGGAATAAAGGTTACTTGAAGGAATTGAATTAATATAAAAACTAGCTTGCCCATATTGCCGTAGCTTTTTATTAAGCGAATTATATCTTCGGCCGAACTTACTTCTTCCAATACTCCCGATTTTACGATAAGCGTGGCGGCCGTAAGAAGAATTAAACCGAAATATACGATAAGTATTGATATTTTGTAAAGTTTTTCCTTGTCAAAAGCTATGCTGATAAAAAACAGCGCTGAAACTACGGGAATAAGCGCCAATAAAGCGATTTGAATGAGCGCGTCAAAATTGCTGTGCGCATAACCCACGCACAAAGACAAAAGTACGGTTCCTATCGCCGCAAACAGTATTTGCTTATCTTTTCTTGACATCTTGTTCTTCCAATTTTTTAATTTCTTCTTTAGCCAATTTATCGCAACGGTTATTATATTCGTTGTCGCTGTGCCCTTTTACTTTGACAAAATTCAGTTTATGTTTATTCATTTCCACTATCAGCGCTTTCCATAAATCAATATTTTTTATCTGACTGCCCGAAGACGATTTCCAATTATTATTTTGCCAATCAATTAACCAGCCTTTAAGGATAGGGTCCAGCGAATAAGCGCTGTCGCTGTATACCGTAACGCTGCATCTTTCTTTAAGCTGTTTGAGAGCATTAATAATCGCAAATAACTCCATTCTGTTGTTAGTAGTATTTGCATAACCGCCCGATATTATTTTTTCTATGCCTTTATATATAAGTATGGCCGCCCAGCCGCCCTTCCCTGGATTATTGCTGCACGCCCCGTCGGTATATATTTCTACGTGTTTCATAGGTTTTCGCTCAATAAAATCGATTTTTTCCTGCAAGCTTTTATGCCTTCGGCAATAATGTCTTCCAATCCTTTTTGTCGGTAAATATTTACGGCTTCAATGGTGGTTCCGCCTTTGCTGCAAACCATTTCAATAAGGTCGTCAAGCTTGATTTCCGACATTTTGGCAAGCTTTGCCGCGCCTATAACGGTATTGACAGCCATAGCTTTTGCTTGCTCATAAGTCAATCCGCCTTCCATTCCGCCTTTTATCATACCGTTAAGGAACATGTATACATAAGCGGGGCCGCTGCCGCTGACGCTTGTAACCGCGTCAAACTTTTCTTCGGCTATTGTTATTGTTTCACCGCATGATTGGAATATGTTTTTGACAAATTCTTTATCGGCATTGTTCACGTTGTCAAAATATAAAGCTGAAAACCCCTCGCCTATCTTACATGGAGTATTGGGCATAACCCTTGCGATTCCCAATAATTTGCTCCCGATTTTCTCTCTTAAAACGCTTGTTTTAACCCCCGCCATTATGGATATTAAAGTTCGGGTATTGCTGAAATCGCCGTTTTTCAGAATATCGGAATAATGCTGAGGTTTTACCGCCAGCATTACTATTTCGGATTCATAAATTAACTGATTGGCGCTTTGGGCTTTAATCACTCCTTTGCGGGAAATATAGTCCATCTTGTCGTCGTCTATGTCATATGCGGCAATTCTATCGGCCGAAATAAGCTTTTTGTTGAGTATGCCGTCCAAGATAGCGTTGGCCATTACTCCGCAGCCGATAATTCCTAATGCAAATTTCATAAATTCTCCTTTTTTATTTGACTATGCGCTTATTATGCTTTATAATAGTTTTGCTTTTTAGGAGAGTGGCTCAATTGGTAGAGCAGCGGTCTCCAAAACCGCCGGTTGCGTGTTCGAGTCGCGTCTCTCCTGCCAAAAGACCTTTATCGAATTGATTAAAGGTCTTTTATTTTTATTATTGCAAAGATTTATTCTCCATATCTTTCTTTATGCGCTCCATTTCAGCCTTACCCTTTTTCCTTGCCTTTACTTTCTTTCTGATAAAGATTACTGCCACCGTGATTATTCCGCCGACAACAGCAAAAGGCAACACATATATGATGATTATGAGTATCCATTTCATAGCCTCTAAGAAGAAATCAAGTGTTCCCTTAAGCGCTTCTTTAAGTCTCTTGCCGAAGCCTTGCTTGCCGCGGTTGTCGTCAAAGTGGCGTATAGTTAGGGTAATTGTGCTGTATTCAATTTCACTGTCATATTTTGTTATTTCATCTCTCAAAAGGTTAAGCTCGGAATTAAGCTTTAATATGGTTTCGGTAATATCTTTATGCAAATTGAATTTATCGGCGTCGGACAGTTCTTCCAAAGCTATGTCCGCCCGCAAATCCTCATAATAATTCAACGCATCCTCTTTGGCGGATATTTCGGCTTGTAATTTGGCGTAATTGTCGGTAACATCCGTAGATCTCATGTCATAATCGATAACATCGCCAAAATTGGGCAACTTGGCAAGAAAATCATTAACGGCATCGGTTTTTATCCTAACCGTCATTGTTCTGTAAATGTTACCATCGCCATAACGGCTTTCATTATCGCTTGCTATCCAATTGCCTGCTTCTTTATCGGCCGTTACCAAGTTTCTAATGCTTTTTACAGTATTATCGTAATCTTCAGTTACTAAGGTTACATTAACGGTGTATATAATTTTTCTGTTGTTTGGATTGAATATTATTTGAGGAACTCTGTCTTCCCCCTCGCCTATCGAACCATAATCGTCTTCGCTTATTTCATTAAAGCCGCTATTGGAACAAGCCGCAAAGGCGACAATCATCATCAGTATGAAAATGACGAAAAATAACTTCTTTTTCATATAAACTCCTATTGGTATTAATTATACATTAACGCTTCCTTTTAAGTCAATAGCATTGGCGAAGCGCTTAAGTATAGGCTTGACTTCCTTCAGAAGCTCCAAGACTTGCTGAGGAGCTCTGCCGATATAGCGTTTGGGACTGAGTATTTTATCCAATTTATCATGAACGGCGGCAAATAGCGGATCTTTCTTAATTCTGTCTATTAGGTCATTCCTTTTCCCTTTTAGCTTTACGTTCTTTGCCGCTTCCATGGAGTGAATTCTTATCGCTTCGTGCAATTCTTGTCTGTTTCCTCCGGCTTTTACGCATAACATTAATATTGTTTCCGTTGCCATAAAAGGTAATTCATTCATTATACGCTTTTTTATGGTATTTTCATACACGACAAGGCCGTCGGTAACATTAAGCATAAGTTCAAGTATGGCGTCGGCGGCAAGAAAAGCTTGTCCCATTACTATTCTGCGGTTTGCCGAATCGTCAAGCGTCCTTTCCAGCCATTGTGTGGAGGCGGTTATGGATGTGTTCATGGGCAGCGTAATGAGAAATCTTGACAGAGAGCTTATTCTTTCGCATCTCATGGGATTGCGCTTATACGCCATGGCCGATGAGCCGATTTGACTTGTTTCAAAGGGCTCTTCCATTTCTTTCATGCTTTGCAAAAGCCTTATATCGTTGCTGAATTTATATGCGCTTTGAGCAATCATGCTCAGCGTGGAGGTTATATTATAATCAAGTTTTCGGGTATAGGTTTGACCCGTTACGGTAAAAGCGCAATCAAACCCCATTTTCGCTATAACTCTTTTTTCCAGCTCCTTTACCTTTTTTTCATCGTTATCGTATAGCTCCATAAAGCTTGCTTGAGTGCCCGTCGCGCCCTTTAATCCTCTTAATTTCAGATTTTTGATAAGATTGTCGATTGAATAAAAGTCCATTAAAAAATCCTGCAGCCAAAGCGCCGCTCTTTTGCCCACGGTTACAAGCTGAGCGGGCTGCAGATGGGTATATCCCAAAGTTGGCAAATTTCTGTATTTATAAGCAAAATCGGCAAGCTTATTCATTACCCCCGCAAGCTTTGCTCTTACAAGCTCAAGCGCTTGTTTGTAAACGATAATATCGGCGTTATCGGTTACAAAACAGCTTGTGGCGCCCAAATGTATTATGGGAGCGGCCATAGGGCATTGTAAGCCGTAGGCGTAAACATGCGCCATGACATCGTGTCTGACTTCTTTTTCCTTTTCGGCGGCTTTATCAAAATTAATAGGCAAAATGTTATTTTTTAATTCCTCGACCTGTTCTTTGGTTATGTTTAACCCCGTTTCGTATTGGCTTTCGGCAAGCGCCGCCCATAATTTTCTGAAATGCTTAATTCTGTTCTGCTGTGAAAAAATGCTTGCCATTTCTTTCGAGGCATATCTTGTGATTAAAGGATTGGTATAAATGTTATTATCCATCTCTTCCCTCCTTAATATTAGCAAAAGCCACCGTTTGGTGGCTTTTGCTTGTTATTCTTGCAAGTTGACCTGACTGAGTAAATCGCCCAAGGTAACCACGCTTGAAGAGGATATATATTCTCTGGGCGTTTCCTCTTCTTTTTGCTTGCGCCCCTTTCGCTCAACTTTATTGTCTTTTGCTTTGGCGCTGTCTTCTTCGGCTGCGGGAGCTTCGGCTACGGGCTCTTCGGGAAGCAATTCTTTTATGCTGAGAGTAATTCTGTCATTGTCTATGCCAATGACTTTGACTTCCACCTCATCACCTACTTTAAGAGCTTCATTGGGGGATTTAATCCAGCCATGGTTTATTTGGCTGACATGGACAAGACCGTCTATTCCCGGTTCAAGCTCCACAAAAGCGCCAAACTTTACGAGCCTAACAACCTTACCCTTTAACACAGAACCGACGGGATATTTGGTCAAGGCTATTTCTTCGGGCTTAGGCTGAAGCTGTTTATAGCCCAATGAAATTTTGCCTTCTTCCCTGTTTACGCTGAGCACTTTGAAATCATAGGTCTTATTGAGCTCAAGCACTTCGTCGGGAGAATTTATTTTCTTTTTGCTCCAGCTGAGCTCTGAATTATGAACAAGCGCGTCCATATATTTGAGGCTGACAAACGCTCCAAAAGAAGCAAATCTTTTTACTTTTCCTGAAACGATTGAACCTTCGGGTATGCTGTTCCAAAACTCTTCTTCCCTTTTCATTTTCTCTTCTTCAAGAATAATGCGCTGGGAGGCGACGATTCTTTTGGGATTTCTGGATTTCTTCTTTTCGGTTTCTTCCTCATCATCTTTAGGCGGAAGCGCCCTTAATCTTAAAGGCTTATTCAGATAATCCGAAAGATTGTGCACATAACTCATTTTAATTTGAGAAGCGGGCACAAATACGGTATATGTTCCGATTTTTCCCAACAAACCGCCCTTAACTTCTTGTGTGCACACCAGAGTAAACTCATCGCCCGCTAGTATGCCTTTTACCTTTTCGTCATCAATTTTGAGCTGGTCATAAGCTTTTTTTGAAAGATTTATGGTTCTATCGTTCTTATCGCTTTTGCGAATTATTATTACATCAAGTTCGTCGTCAGGTTTATAATTTTCGGGATTATAATTGCCGTCTATTTCGACTTCATCCTTGTCAATAAAGCCGGTGTCGTTCTTTCCGGCAGTTTGAAGAGCAACGAGAATACCGTTATTGTCTGCCGATACCACTCTGGCTTTAAGCCTCATTCCTTCCTTATAAGTTTTGGGGGGGAATTTCTTCAAAGCTTCTTTCATTGAAATTTCTTTTTTTTCATTCTTTTGTTTTTGTTGGACTTCCTCCATATTCGGGGAATCCTTGGTTGTGGAGACATCCTCGATTTCGACGATGCCGTTGTTGTTAGTTTCAATCATTATATTTATAACCTCCGTTATCAACTCATCTGGAGTTGATGCGCCTGACAATATGCCAAGCTTTGAAATTTTTAACTCTTTTATGGCGCTTAATTCCGACTTATTAGAAATTAAAAAAACAGATGGGCATTTTTGTTTTGCGATATTATACAATTTATTGGTGTTTGAACTGGATTTATCGCCCAAAACCAGCACAACATCAGACTTTTCCGCAATAATTGCCGCTTCTTTCTGTCTTTCTAAAGTAGTATAACAAATGCTGTCAAAGAATACAACTATTTTAGCTAATTTTGTTGCAATCGATTGCATATTTTTCTTGATTTCACGGTACTTGTGGACGGGAAAAGTAGTTTGACATACTACGGAAAATTTATCGAAAACGGAAAAATCCATTTCTTTGATATCGGATATGATTTGATAATTGTCATTGCACCAGCCCGCTATACCTTTGACTTCGGTATGCTCGCTGTCGCCTACAATTACGATATTATAGCCATTTTTGCTGTCCAAGTATACCTTGTCATGGATTTTCTTTACAAAAGGACAGGTCCCGTCTATTACTTCTACTTCTTTTTGCAGTAAGAAATCGAAATTGTCCTTAGTCGTTCCATGAGAGCATATAACAACCTTATCGCCTTTGCTTAAAGCTTTTATATTGTCTACGGCCAATATGCCTATAGCTTGAAGCCCTTGCACCACAATGTCGTTATGAATGATTTTTCCCAGCGTATAAATGACTTTTTTGTCGCTTCTGGCGTTAATGGCCGTATCGATGGCCCTGCGCACGCCGCAGCAAAACCCCATTGTACCTTTATAGATTAGCATTTAATGCTCTCCTTAATTCTGGCTAACACCTCTTCTATTGTCATATCCGATGTATCGATCACCGTTGCGCCTTCAGGAATAACAAGGGGAGCAAAAGCTCTTGTGCTGTCTTGTTTATCTCTTTTTCGTATATCCTCAAGCACTTCTTCGTAAGATATATTTACGCCTTTGTCAACAAGCTCGAGATGTCGTCGCTTGGCTCTGACCTCGTCTGTTGCGGTCATATAGAATTTATTCTTTGCTTGAGGCAACACATAAGAGCCTATATCCCTGCCATCGATTACACAATCAGTTTTTGAGGCAATTTTTCTTTGCAGCTCCACAAGCTTAAGCCGCACAGCGGGGATTTTTGAAACGGTGGAGGCAGCCATGGATATGTTATGTTCTCGTATGTAAGGAGTTACATCTTCTCCGCAGATTATTACCTTTTGTTCTCCATCGACATACTTTATATCCATATCTATTTGGTCAAGCACAGCGAGCACTCCCTCCTCGTCGGCAGGGTCGATGCCTTTTGAAACAACATAGTAACCCACTCCTCTGTACATTGCCCCCGTGTCTAAATAGATTATGTTTAATTCTTTGGCTATCGCTTTGGCTATTGTGCTTTTCCCGCTGCCGCTGGGGCCGTCGATGGTAATGTTCCCTATCATATTTACTCCTTATTGTATAACAGATTTGCCTGCCAACATCCCGGTAGAAAAGGCAAGCTGCAAATTATATCCGCCCGTTAAAGCATCAATATCAATTATTTCTCCCGCAAAATAAAGATTTTCGATAATCTTGCTTTGCATTGTCTGGGGATTAATTTCTTTGGTGTTTACCCCTCCCGCGGTAACAACCGCTAAGTTAATGTCTTCCAAAGCCTTTATTACAAAAGTCAAACCTTTAAGCAAATCGCATAAACCGCGTCTTTGGCGTTTTGTTATCGCGTTTACCATTATATCTTCATTGATGCCCGATAACTTAATTATAAACGGTATAATCTTCGATGGCAATATATCGTTCAAGGAATTTTTGAAGAGTTTATTCTTTTTTTTCGCCAAAATCTCTCAATAAGCGATTGTCAAGCATTTTATAATCCAAAGCGGGTTTTAGATCAAGCTTAATCTTTAATTTTGAACAATCCATTCTGTTTATTTTGCTTGAAAGAGTGAGAATAACGGGACCGCTCATGCCGTTATGCGTAAACATCAATTCCCCAAATTCCTCAAACAGCTTTTTGTCGTTCTCATCTATTATCGAGGCTGTTATATTCCTTAAAGACAATCCTTGCAAGGGCGGCAGTTCCGATATAGAGGCCGCTTGGCAAAACGCATCATAGCATTTATCGCATATCAGCGGTACTAGAGCGGGCTTTAACGGAATAATGCTATGTCCGCATTTTCGGGCGAGCGCATACCCTATACCGTCGGATCCCGTGGAGGCATAGCTTTTTCCGCCTATCGCGAGTATTGCTTTGTCAGGATAAAAAACTTGCTTTTCCGTGATAATTTGATTAATTTTATTGTTTTCTACCGTAAAATCCACAACTTTTTGATTATAGAATACTTTAACCCCGCTATTTTCAAGCAACTTATTCAATACCTTGATTACATCGCTTGATTTGTCGGATAACGGAAAAACGCGGTTTCCCCTTTCTATCTTTATGGGCAAACCGCTGTCGTTAAAAAACTGTATTAAGCCTTGCGGAGACATCGTTTTCAACGCTCTAAGAGCAAACTTTGGATTAGAAACGATGTTTTTAAGGTAATTATCATGGTCGGAAAGGTTGGTTATATTACATCTGCCTTTGCCCGTAATAAACAATTTTTTGCCTATTTTGTCATTGCGCTCAAGCAATGTAACTTCCGCCCCGCCTTTAGCCGCATATATGGCGGCCATTATCCCCGCGGGCCCTCCTCCTATGACAAATACTTTCATTTCTTATACCGGATGAATTTTGTTTTTTGTATCTAAAAGATTGGCGTCCACTCCTATTTGCTTGGCTTGTCTCCATTTGAAGAAATTCTTGGCAACCTGCGGGAAAAGGCAATATGAAAGAACATCTTCCTCTTTTGTATAGTATTCTTTCATTTCTTGCTTATAGTTCTCATATTCGGGCTTAAGAAGATCCGCAGGGCGGCGGGTTATTATGTCATCGTCACCTATGCATTTCTTAACAATTTCGGGATCCGGCTTTGCGGGCAATTGTCCGTATTCCCCTCTCAATAAAGCCTTTGTCTCTTTGGTTACCATTTTGTATCTTTCGCCCAGTATCACATTCAACACCGCTTGAGTGCCCACAATTTGACTGGTGGGCGTAACAAGAGGAGGATATCCCAACTCTTTGCGTACCCGCGGCACTTCTTCAAGCACCAAATGATATTTGTCAGACGCTCCTTGCTCCTTTAATTGATTTACGAGATTGGACAGCATGCCGCCCGGAATTTGGTATATAAGCGCATTGACGTCTGCCCTTAAAATGCGCGGGTTAATAAATCCTTCTTTTGTCAATCTGTCGGCGACCGCTTTGAAATGCTCGGCTATTTCAGTAAGCAAAATCAAATCAAGGCCGGTATCGTATTCAGTGCCTTGAAGCGCCGCCACAAGAGGTTCGGTGGCAGGCTGAGATGTGCCGTTGCCAAATGGAGAAAGCGCCGTGTCCACGATATCCACACCCGCTTCGCAGGCTTTCAAATATGTCATATCGCCGGTACCCGTGGTATTATGCGTGTGAAGATGAATGGGAAGATTGGTTTCCGCCTTTATGGCTTGCACCAGCTCAAAAGCTTTATACGGCAAGAGCAGATTTGCCATGTCTTTAATACAAATAATATCCGCTCCCATATCTTTAAGCTTTTTGGCCACATTGACAAAATAGTCCACATTATGAACGGGACTGATTGTATAGCTCAACGCGGGTTCGCATATGCCGCCGTATTTTTTGGTTACTTTTATGGCGGTTTCAAGATTTCTGACATCGTTCAAAGCATCGAATATTCTCATTACTTGGATGCCGTTTTCGATTGCTTTCTTGACAAAAAGCTCCACAACATCATCGGCGTAATGCTTATATCCAAGCAAATTTTGCCCTCTAAGGAGCATTTGCAGCTTAGTTTTGGGCATAGCTTCTTTAATGGCCTTCAGCCTGTCCCAAGGGTCCTCGTTTAAGAATCTCAGACAACTGTCAAATGTCGCCCCTCCCCAGCACTCTACCGAGAAGTAGCCCACTTTATCAAGCTTGTCAAGAATGGGAAGCATATCGCTTAGTTTCATTCTTGTAGCCGCTTGAGATTGATGGGCGTCTCTTAATATCGTTTCGGTTATCATTAATTTCTTTGCCATTTTTATACTCCTTTTACGTTAGCCGAACATGGCTATCAGCACGCCCGCTGCCACCGCCGAACCGATAACGCCGGCAACATTGGGCCCCATAGCGTGCATAAGCAAATAATTGTTGGGGTCTTCCTTTCTGCCTACATCCTGCGCCACTCGCGCCGCCATGGGAACGGCGGAAACGCCCGCGGCGCCGATAAGCGGATTTATTTTGCCTTTAGAAAGTTTGCACATTAATTTTCCGAGCAATACGCCGCCCGCTGTGCCAAAGGAGAAAGCGGCCACTCCCAATATTATAATAAGTATTGTCTGCACTTGCAAAAATGTGGGAGCATACGCTTTCGCGCCTACCACTACGCCCAAGAATATTGTAATTATGTTAATTAATTCATTCTGAGCCGTGTTGGACAGTCTGGGCACCACTCCCGATTCTTTCAATAAATTCCCCAGCATAAGCATTCCTATTAAAGGAAGCGCCGAAGGCAAAATTATTCCCGTCAATCCCGTAACCACTATAGGGAAAATAATCTTTTCTTTCTTGGAAACCGGCCTCAATTGCTCCATTCTTATAAGCCTTTCTTTCTTTGTAGTAAGCAATTTCATAATCGGAGGCTGAATTACGGGCACCAGCGCCATATATGAATAGGCCGCAATGGCAATTGCTGGCAGTAAATCGGCGGTGCCGGGAGCGCCATTGCCGAACGCGGCAAGATGAGCCATCTTCTGCGTAAGATATATCGCGGTAGGACCGTCTGCTCCGCCGATAATAGCAATAGACGCCGCCCCCGCTTCATTGAAGCCCATAAAAAGCGCGCCGAAAAAGGTAATAAAAATTCCAAATTGCGCCGCCGCGCCAAGAAGCAAGCTCTTTGGATTGGCGATTAAGGGGCCGAAATCCGTCATGGCTCCGATGCCCAAGAAAATTAACGGCGGGAAAATAACCCAATCCACGCCTTTATAGAGATACCACAGCAGTCCGCCGCCTGCTCCTCCTGCTCCCGCGGGCGCAAATAAAATGTTATAAGCGCCGGGGATATTTACCAAAAACATACCAAAAGCTATGGATAACAGCAAATTGGGCTCGAATTTCTTGACAATCGCAAGATAAATCAGCAAACAAGCTATGCCCATCATAATAAACAATCCCCAAATACCTAAGTGGTATCCTTCGGGATAGACATTAGTCACAAAACCCGTGCTTTCCCACAAAGCTTTTAGGGATTCGCCTATGCTTTTAGTAGCCGATAAAGTAAAACTCATTATTCCTCCCGCTATGCGATAACGGCCAATAAATCGCCGGTTGCGACCGAAGCGCCTTCAGATATTTTTAATGTTATTATGCCATCGGCGGGAGACACTATATCGTTCTCCATTTTCATGGCTTCAAGCACAAACAGAACATCGCCTTTCTTAACCTTGGAGTTATTGGTAACACTTATTCTCAAAATTGTTCCCGGCATGGGGCTTTCAAGCTTAACCCCGTCGGCGGGCAGACTTTCTGCCTTTTGTTGCGGCTGCTCGGCGATAACCGGCGCGGGATTATTGGTCGGTTGCTGATAACCGCTTTGGGCAGCGCCTATTTCTTCAACTTCCACTTGATATTTGATTCCGTTAACTGTAACATTAAATTTACGCATATTTATAAATTCCTCCGATTATACTCTTTTTATTGATTTGACGATAAAACTCGCTTTGGATTTGTTCGCGCTTGATGTTTCTTGCCGCATTACCACACTTATAGCCGCCATAATGGCCGCAATTTTATCTTCTTCATTACTTGTTTTGTCATGTGAAAATACTTCTTCACGCGGAGTGACGTTGGGGGTAAGAGCGCTGTCTTTCGGAACGCTTTTTTTCTTGCCGAATATCTTTGAAAAATCTAATTTGTTACCTTTTTCCATGGCATCCAGGAAAAAAATCAACAAGGCCAGAACAATAAAAGTCATACCCATGCCTATCAATGCGGTTATTCCGCCCGTTGAAAACATTTCTCCTACCGTCAAAGCTGCAATAAACATAAATTACCTCATAAATTAATTAAGCAACATCATCAAAGCGCTTGCCACATAGGGACGCAATAAGGCAGGCTCAATAATGTTGTCCACATAACCGCCTTTTGCCGAAACAAAAGGATTCATTTCTTCTTGAGCGTATTTTTCTATGAGCTTTTGTCGAATTTCGGAAGGCTCGCCTTCGGCTTTCAGCTCTTTGCTGTAAATAATGCTTGCTGCGGCTTCCGATGTAACGGGAGCGATTTTTGCGTTGGCAAAAGCAAGCGCATAATCGAAGCCTACCGATTTTGAAGCCAAAGCCACATAACCATAGCCTATCGCGTAATCGGCAATGACAGCGATTTTGGGTATATCGGTTTGGGAAATGGTGGCGATAAGCTTGGCGGCGTCGTAAATTAAACCTTGTTTTTCTTCGCTAAGTTCGCCTTCAAGTCCTTTAGTGTTTACCAATGTGATAAGGGGCAAATCATATTTGTCAAGCAATTTAACAAACGCCGTAATTTTATTTATTGCCGCTTTTGTCAATTTTTCGGCGTTGGTTGCCACTATTCCCGCAGCCAAAGAATTGACGGTGGCAAGATAGGTTTTCGTATATTGGGTGTAATCGGCGTACATTTCAATAAGGCTGCCTTCGTCAGCAAGAGCGGCGATAAGGTTATCGCTTTTTACGTCTATGTTAAGCGCGTCGCTGGTTCTGTTGGGATCGTCCTCATTTTCAGATATTTTATCGCAGGTATAAGCGAATATTTGTGATATCTTGTTTTTTAGTTCGCCGTTATTTTTGTAATCAATAATTGTCAAGAGACTACTTTCTCTATAAGTTGAGCCGCCCAGAAGCTTTTGCGGGATGTCGTTTACATTTTCCGCCAATGTAAGCGGAGACTGAGCCGACAATACCGAATCATCCGACATAAAAATAAAATCCGCGCAAGCGGCATACATGCCCATAAGCCCTATGGCGTTACCCTTAATTATTGCGATATGCGGAGTATATTTGCTTAATTCCGCGGCTGAAGAAATAATTTGGGCATATCCTTCAAGAGCGCTTATCCCCTCTCCTAATCTTGCTCCCGCGCTGTCAATAATTGAAATAAGCGGGATGTCCGTTTCCATGCTGCGCTTAATAACCTTTAAGATCTTGTCCGCTTGAGCTTTGCTTAAACTGCCTCCCAACACCTCGCTGTTTTGCGCGGCTATGCAAACGGGATAATCGTTTATTGTGGCATATCCGGTAATAACGCCCTCCCCGTAAGCTTGACTTCCGTCCAACATGCTTGCGCCGCTCAAAAACATATCCGTTTCCACGAAAGAATCTTTATCAAGTATATCGTTTAACATGTCTCGGATTTTCTTGGAATGTGAGAGAATTTTTGAGGTATTATCGCTTAAAAGCTTAAGATAATCCATATAATGTTTTTACCTCCATTAATGAAATCGAGTATCATAAAAAGCCAAAGATACCACAAATAGCATTATATTCCAAATCAAGGTATAAATCAAGGTATATATTGAAAATAATCATTAAATATTTTTTAAGTATGTCAATTCTTTTTTATTGAGATAACGATATTTCCCTCTTGCAAGGCCGCCAAGCCTGATGTCGCCTATCTGTACTCTCTTAAGGAAAAGCACTTCCTTCCCGGCCCACTCAAACATTCTGTGCACCTGACGGTTTCGTCCTTCAAAAATTGTAACCTCATATTTGCATTCGCCGTCATCTTTTTCTTCAAGAAGCTTAATTTTGCTTTTGGATAATTTTCTGCCGTCCAACATGATTCCATTTCTTAATTCTTTAAGCTTATCTTCATCAATCTTTCCCCTTGTTTTCGCTATATATACCTTAGGTATTTCATTTGACGGATGGGTAAGCTTATTGCAAATGCTTCCGTCGTTGGTAATCAATAAAAGCCCTTCGGTATTGTAATCCAATCTGCCTACGGGAAAAACCCTATAATCTTTTAGATCTTCAAGGTAGTCCATTACGGTTTTTCTGTTCCTGTCGTCTTTTACCGAACAAATACATCCTTTATGTTTATTGAACATGGCGTAAACAAATCTTGTATGCGGTCTGATTATATTGCCGTCAAGAGTTACGGTATCGTTGTATTCGTCAACGTTCGTCGCCAAATCCACAACAATCTTATTATTGATTTTTATTCGGCCTTCGAGAATAAGCTTTTCGGCTTCTCTTCTTGATGCTGCTCCGCATTGGGCGATATACTTATTGATTCTCATCTTTCATTTATCTGAAAAAATCTTTCAGATAATCAATTGCTCCTTTCTTTTCGACATCTTCTATAGTATATATTTTCTTTGAGAAAAGCAAGCAATCCTCTAAATAAACTTCCATTTCGCCCACGTATCTGTCTTTTTTTACAGGCGCTTTTACGCTATCGGATATTTTCAATTTATATTCAAGCTTTTCGCTTCCGCCTTTTTTTACGGGAACATATATATCTTCTTTGACGCACAAGCGGGCCTTATCCTTTTTGCCTTTGAGCACCTGTATCTCAGCAAGCGTTTGACCTGACTTCGCGATATTTGCCATTTCAAATTCGCTATGCGCCTTGTCCATGAGTCTGGAGCACTCTTCAAACATGGGGCCGCAATTAAGCGTTACGGCTATCACTTCCATTCCGTTCCGCTTGCTTGAAGCCACCAAACATCTTCCGGCTTTTTTTGTAAATCCCGTTTTTACTCCCGTTGCTCCAGGATAAGACTTTAACAGCTTGTTTTTGTTATACAAATATCGGTTGCCGTCCATTCCGCCGATTGTAATAAACTTTGTTCCCACTATTTCAGCGAATACAGGATTCTGCATGGCTGTTGCCGATATATACGCTAAATCGTAAGCGCTGGTAAAATGATTTTGATTGTGTAATCCATGAGGATTGGTAAAATGAGTGTTTTTCAAGCCTAAGCTGAGGGCTTTATCGTTCATCATTTTCACAAAGCCTTCCACGCTTTTGCCTGTATGAATGGCAAGAGCGGTGGCGGCGTCATTTCCGCTTCTAAGCATAAGCCCGTAAAGAAGCTCTTTGACCGTAAGCTTCTCCCCTTCTTTGAGATAAATCGAGCTGCCTTCAACGCCTACGGCTTTGCGGGGAATGGTTACCACTTCGTCAAGTTTTGAATTTTCCAACACCGCAAGCCCTGTCATAATTTTTGTCGTGCTTGCCATAGGTAACCTTTGGTTAATATTCTTGCCGTAGAGCACTCTCTTTGTAGATACTTCCATTACAATTGAACTTGAGCCGTTATAGCCGTATGCGGCTTGGTCATATTTATTGACAAAAAATAAATTGACGCAAGCAATTAACAGCGTTAATAGCAGAACCGCCGCGATTATTCGTCTTTTTTCAGCGTGTTTATTGTGGATTGCAATATCTCCATCCATCTGTCTACTCCGTCTCCTTGAACTTTTATTAACCTTGAATCGCCGTCTTGAACCACAAGGAACGCAAGCGGCGTTATCGTCAATCCGCCTCCTATTCCCCCAATGGGCAAATCGTCCGTTCTTACCCTGTTATATTTTCCGTCAATTTCTCCGCCCGCGGTAAAAAACCCCACGCTTATTTTACATATCGGAATGATTGTTGAATTGTCAGCCGAATATACGGGTTTGCCCACAACGGAATCTATATCAAGCATGCTTTTGATGCTTTCCATCGCTTTAGACATCATTTGAGTCAGCTCCACGCCGTCCATTAATCTCCTCCTATTCCGAATCTTTTTCTCAACTTCAGTATTATTATCTTAAATAAAGTGG
Source organism: Clostridiales bacterium DTU072 (assembly GCA_001512685.1). Classification (GTDB taxonomy): domain Bacteria; phylum Bacillota; class Clostridia; order Christensenellales; family DTU072; genus DTU072. The sequence continues at coordinate 57,350 of LFSG01000009.1, read as the reverse complement.
AAAATATTATAAATAAATTGACTTTCAAATCAATGCGCAATTGTATGAACAAGCTGTCCTTATTTATTTGAGGTACAATTATCTTTCTGAAATCCTTTATTCTGTCCTTGAAAATCGTATTGAAAAGCGCTGACATTACATTCATAACATTGCACATTAAGCATGTTTGATATGCGTCATCGCTTTTGCCGTACATAAAAACAAATCTGACTCTGTCAATATTTATTTTTTCCAGTATTCCGGGATTCAAGAATAAATCCATTCTCTTTTTATTGCTGTTAACGCTTCGATATTCCTTTCCTTTAATACCGTCTATTTCAAGCCCGTCTTTCTTGGATTTTATACTGATGTCGATAGTATAAAATGCCAATTTGAAATTGCTGCCCGCCTGCTTGGTTTTTAATGAAAAAAAGGTATTGATGCCCATTCCGAAAGGCACCATAAACAAAAAAACCATAAACAAATAACTTATAAAAAGATATGGCATACCTTAAGTATGTATCTTTGAAGTAAAAATATGGAATTTTAAATTAAAAATTATTCTACGGATACAAAATCATCTTCGGCAAGAAAATCGGGAATTTCTTGATCGTCGATATCAAGAGCCGCCGCCGCTTGCGACTCCAGATCCTCATCGCTTTCGGCAGGATAGCGGTATAGACTTTCGGTAGACTTATAGTATTTGTCGAAGTTATTGCGAATGCTTTCCAATAATTCATTATAATCAGGCAATTCGCTTAAACTTTTCAATTGGAATTTCCGCAAGAATTCATCGGTAGTAGCGTACAAAAGCGGTTTGCCTAAAGTGTTGCGCCTGCCGGCTATTGTAATAAGGTTAAACTTTAATAACATATTAAGCGCGTAATCGGAGCTCACTCCCCTTATTTCTTCAATTTCAATCCTTGTTATGGGCTGTTTGTACGCGATAATCGCAAGAGTTTCCAGCAAGGTTTTGGAAAGCTCCCTTTCTTTTATGGGCGTTAAGACATCGGCTATTAATTCGCCGTAATCGGGATGAGACTGAAATTCATATTTATTATTGTATTCGATAAGTATAATTCCCTTGTTGCCAGAATATTCTTTTTTGATTGTTTCTATGGCTTTTTTTACCTCTTCTTGCGAATAAGCGTTTTCAAATATCTTATATATCTCTTCAAACGCAAGCCCTCTGCCCGCAGAAAAAAATAACGCTTCAATTATATTCTTTAACATCCCTGATTAGCTCCTCTTGATCATGATCATTCAATTCTATCTTGGTTTTTTCGTTGCGGTAAATTATTATGTCAGAAAAACCTTCCGCTTGTTCCGCATACGCTATTTGTTTTTTCAAAATCTCCAGTAAGGCGAGAAAGGTGTTTATCATTTCCGTTTTGCTGTAGTCCTGCTTAAACAGGCTATAAAAGCTTAAACGCTTATGCTTTTGTATTAATCTTGTCATTTCAAGTATTTTGTCGGCTATGGTGAATCTTTCTTTTATTATCGTCTTTTCTTCTTCGCCTTTGTCAAGGTGTTCGATTCTGTCCAAAAGAGCCTTAAAACATTCTATCAATTTTTCAAGATCAAAACCTTTGGCTACCGCTCTGAAATCCTTTTCGGTAAATTGCGGTTTGCGATAAAACCTATACAGCGTTTCCATGGTTTGCAATTTTTCGGCGGCTTCTTTGAATTTTTTATAGGCTTCTATTCTTAAATATAAATTTTCTTCGTCTTGTTCAAGAATATCGATTTCTTCTTCATCAAAATTTGCTTTGGGAAGAAATTTGGCCGATTTAATGGCTATAAGGGTGGCCGCCATAGCGATATATTCCGCCATATATTCATAATCTTTTTCGGGCAGATTTTGAACATAAGTTACAAATTGATTGGTAATATCAGAAATGAAAATATCTCTTATATCTATTTTGGCTTCTTTAATCATGGTAAGAAGCAAATCAAGAGGGCCTTCAAACTCTTGTTCTTCAAGGTGATATGTATATTGCGAAACCTTAGATTCGGTAAGTTCGTCTTTCATCATGCCACCAAAAATATAAGTCTGGTAATTAAGTTGGCCATCATGCCGAAGATATCGAGAAACCACAAGTTCAAGCTTCTGAAAAGTCTTCCCGCCACGAGCAGGAAAAGCAGCATATATATGCCGTAGCGATACATAAAAGCCGAATATTTATTTCCGGGTTTTAAGAACACATCAAGCAGCTTGAACCCGTCAAGCGGATAAATGGGCAATATATTGAAGAAAGCCAGCATTAAATTAATGCTTACAAGATACAGCAGAAAGTAATAAGCCAGCATCTTCAACATAATGATTATGGCGGGAGTGGTGACATAATAATGCCTTATAAAAGGAGAAAGAAAATTNNAGAAAGAAAATAGAGCAAAAGCAAACCAATCCCCGCCAAGATAATATTGGTAAGAACACCCGCAATAGATACGGAAATCATACCTTTTTTATAATTTCTGAAATTATTGGGATTGATGGGAACTGGTCTTGCCCAGCCGAAACCCACTAAAAGCAGCATCAACACTCCGAATAAATCAAAATGGGCGACGGGATTTAATGTTAATCTTCCTGCTGATTTCGCGGTATAATCTCCCTGTTTCATCGCGACATAGCCATGCGCGTATTCATGCATAACAATGGCAATAGTCGCCGCAAGGAACAGAGCAAGCACAGAAATCAAAATTTCCGATACGCTTGCCCCCGATTGAAACAGCCTGAAAAATAACATATAAACCTCTCTTTATATTTTTAATATGATAGCAAATTTCATGCTTATAGTCAAACATATATGAGATAAAGGCATACCTAAAAAGGTATGCCCATTTTGCGTATCCGATATGCGAAAGCGTCAAAACGCGGCGTTATTTTAGCGACCAATTTTTAAGCACCCTTCTCATGGCGTCCAGCAGATTTTGCTTTTTGACATCATATTTCAATCTCAAATTAGCGGAACAAAGCTCTTGACCGTTTTTATCGCATACGCTTATCGTTCCGATAACGCTATCGGCTTTCATAGGGGCTTTCAATCCTTCCTTCAGCGTTATCTTGATTTCCGGAGTAACCTTTGTCTTTTTGTCAGAAAATATTTTTATATCGTTTTCAGCGTAAATATCTATGTTGTCGTATTTGCTTTTGCGTATTTTTAATTTGTTCGGTATGCTTTCCCCCGCTCTGAAAATTACTTTTTGCTCATAATTGGCAAAGGCGTAATTAAACAAATCGGCAACCTTCTTAAATCGAGCCTTGCTGTTGACGCCGCCCAAAACGGTGGTTATCACTCGCATATCCTTTCTTTTCGCCGAAGCCGATAGACAAAACATCGCATCGTTGGTGAAACCTGTTTTTCCGCTGTCGCACCCTTGATAAAATCTTACCAGCTTGTTTGTGTTCACCATTTGGGTTTTTCTGCCGTCGGGATGCACAAAATCCTCCATCCATATGGTTGAGAACTTATAATAATCTTTATACGAAAGCAGCTTTCGCGTCATCAGCGTAACGTCCTTGGCAGTGGAATACTGCTCTCCGCCCGGCAGTCCCGTAGTATTGCAGAATTTTGTATTTTTCATGCCCAGTTTTTTCGCGTATTCGTTCATTTCGTTTACAAAAGCCTCCACGCTTCCGCTTATGGCTTCGCCGAGCGCTACTGCCGCGTCGTTGGCGCTGCAGATAACTACGCCTTTGATTAAATCTCTTACATAATATTCGGTATTGGCGTCAAGAAACATTTGCGAGCCCCCCATTCCGCTTGCGGTTTCGCTGACCACAAGCTTCTGGTCCATCTTGAGATCTCCTTTTTCAATGGCGTCAAAGCAAAGAATCAAAGTCATGATTTTTACCATGCTGGCTATCGGCCGTTTCTCGTTCTCGTTATATTTCGATAAGACCGCGCCGGTGTCGTATTCCATAACATAATAGCTTTTTACAAGGTCATCGCTTGCAGCAAAAGTTGTTTGATTGAGCGTAATACATATAAAGGAACATAAAAAGCATAATAACAGTATAAAAATAAGCGCTTTCTTCATAATTCACCTCTTGCTTTTATTTTCTGCATGAATAAGGCAAATATACTAAAAAATCAAGCTTACAACAAGGACAAACAAAAGGTAGTATATTATTAAAGGAATAATTAACACAGCATAGCATTTAAGCAACATTCCTATAAGAGCATTGCCTGGCGGACAGCATAAAGGCTTGCCTTTGCATCTTGAATATCCAAAAATATCGTAATGCTTGCATAAGGCGTAGTGATAGCAAAAGAATGCATACACGGTTATGGGCAGCCAAAAGAAAAGAAAGTATAAGAAAGCGTATATTCCATCCAGCATAAAGGTTATTATCAAAAATTTGAACCACATACGCGTAAAAATCAATAGATATAAAAAGTTGCCCAAGAATAAGAAAAAATGAAATTTGGCAAAGAACAAAAACAAGTATATAAGGGCGAACAAAAATACGAATTTTAATAGATTGAGAAAGATGTTGAAATTGTCAGTTTTTATTAATACGATAATATTGCCGCTTATTTCGATTGATTGATAATTGCCGCCTATCGCAAGCAATAAGCCCAAAAATAACGAAACTGATAATAATATTAATACAAGCTTGTTTTGTAAACAAAACCTGCGCAAATCTATAAATAAATTGACAAAATACCTTTTAATATTCAAAAACATACCAATTAATGATATGCCTGCAAAATCTTTCATATGATATATAACTATAGATAAATTCAAATGTATTACAAAATATGCGTTTATTTGTAATAATATTTAATTATTTATCATCCAATCTATATATACCCCATACCCTTTTGTGGGATCGTTAATAAAAACATGCGTTACCGCCCCCACAAGCTTTCCGTTTTGAACAATGGGCGAACCGCTCATCCCCTGCACTATCCCGCCGCTTTTATTCACCAATTCTCCATCGGTTATTCTGATTACCAAGCCTTTGGCGGCAGGATTCTCTTGCGGAATTGCTTTGATTATTTCTATCTCGTATTTTTCGGGAGTATCGCCGTCAATACTGGTATATATATATGCTTTTCCCGGCCTTACGCTTTTTCTGTTCCCCAACTCCACAAGCGGATATTTTTGATTGGAAGCATTAATATATCCGAATATTCCGTATTCGTTGTTTTTTTCCAATATCCCCATATTGTTTTTCTTATTTATATGCCCCCTCAGCTCCCCCGCCTTGCTGTTTGAGCCTTTCACAACTCCGATTATGGCGCAGCCGTATATATTGCCTTTGTTGTATACATGCAGTTTGGGCATTTTATTGTCATAAATCCTATGTCCTAAGCCGCCAAAACGGTTATTGCTCGGTATTATATAAGTAATCGTACCCACTCCCGATATGTCGTCTTTAGCCATTATGCCCAATTTATATTCGTTAAGAGATATGTCGACGCAAGGTTTTATGGACAACTGAAGATTGCTGCCGTTGCGCTCAATATTGATCTCCATAGACGCGCTTTTACTGTCATAATTGTATTTCAAAATATTTCTTATGTCGCTTAAACCATTGATTTTTTGGCTATTCAATTGCTTTATAATATCCCCCACATTCAGTCCCGCTTCTTTGGCCGGGCATCTGACGCCGCTCTCAGTCATAACATCCACATAATCAGTAACCACGACTCCGTCCGCTCGAGCAACCACTCCAATTGGATTCCCCCCTAAATATACTTTGGTGGAACCTTTTTCGGCAAGAGCGGTATCATGTTGAATAATTTGAAAAAATAATAAAAAAGAAACAAAAAAGATGATTGTTATCAACGCTAAAATGTGTTTTTTTCTTGCCATAAGCATCTCCTTATTGTAGTATACCGGCCAAAGATTTAATATATTCTGTGCCTTTTCATTGGAATAATATACTATATATAGTGGCGGTTCGAAAATGAAGATAAAAACAAAAGCCATGGCGACATGGCGAACTGAATTTAGATAAGAATAAAAAATGATTGGTTAAAAATGCGCTTGCACTTATAGGGAACATTTATATTCCGTAGCTTGTCTTTTTAATTCTTTTGCGTGCGAAAGCCCCGTTTGGCTGCCGCTTGAAGCCCCCGCCAAGCGCATTAATTCTTCGTATGTTTCGTTTTCGTTGAGTAATTTTAGTTTTGTCAGCGTTTTTTCGCCGATTTCTTGTTTTTCTATAAGAAAATTATAATCTGCCATTGCGGCAAGCTGAGGCAAATGGGTAACGGCAATTACCTGCCTGTTTTTTGCGATATTGTATAGCTTCTTAGCCACCTCGGACGCGATTTTGCCTGAAATGCCCGAATCGATTTCGTCAAAAACCAAGGTGCCGATATTGTCTATATCCGCGATTACATTCTTTAAAGAAAGCATAAACCTAGCCATTTCGCCGCCGCTTGCTATTTTTGCTAAAGGTTTTACCGGTTCTCCTTTATTGGGCGAAAGCAAAAATTCCACTTTATCGGCGCCGTTTAAGGTAAGATTGTTCAATATCCCTTCATCCGTATCGGGAAAATCCAAATTAATTTCAAACACAGTGTTTTTCATACCCAAATCATTAAGGTGGGCAAGAATGGATTTTGAAAGTATGGCCGCTCCCTTTTGCCTTTCCTCATGAAGCAGCTTTGCCTGAGCGATAAGCTTTTGGCTGACTATATCTATTTCTTTATTCAATTGAACAAGGCTATTTTCGGCATTTATGAGCATATCCGCCTTTTCTTTGGCGTTATTCAGAAAAGCTGCAATCTCTTCAATTGAATTGCCGTATTTCTTCTTGAGCAGGCGTATGTTTTCCAATCTCTTTTCGATATAATCTATATCTATATTTTCAATATTTTCCGACAGCTTATCTTTAAGGGAATACGCTATGTCTTCAATTTCTATTTTGGCGCTTTCCAACCTGTCGCAAATATCGGATAAGGTATTATCGCAGTCCTCAATGCTTTCCAATTCCATATTCGCTTTGGAAATTAAATTCAAAGCGCTTTCATAGCCGCCTCCGTATAGCTTTTCGTAAGCGCCATTCAAGGCATCATATATTTTTTGAAAATTGTAATACCTTTTTCTGCCGTTAATTAACGCCTCTTCTTCGCCTTCGTCGGGCATATTCTTTTCGATTTCATTGATTTGATATGTAAGCAAATCTATTGTTCGACTTCTTTCCTCGGCGGTGGAATATTGTTCCAATTTAGCTTGAATTTTGTAATACATTTGTAGCGTGGCATGGTAGTCTTCTTTGATTTCGGCTATTTTGGAAGAAAAACTGTCTAAAATGTTCAACTGAGTTGAGGTCTTTAATAATGACTGGTGTTCGTTTTGAGAATGCACATCGACCAACTGCCCCACTACGGCTCTTAGCGTTGAAAGATTTACAATTCTGCCGTTGATACGGCATTCGCTCCTGTCTTCGTTCATCATTCTGTTAATGACTATGACATCGTCATCATTTTCTATGCCGTATTCCGCAAGCGCTTTACGCGCCTCCTGATTGATTGAGTCAAAAACCACTTCTACCCTTGCTTCTTTTTCGCCAAAGCGTATAAGGGATCTGTCCGCTCTGTCCCCCAATACGAAATTAAGGGAATCAATAATTATGGATTTCCCTGCTCCCGTTTCGCCGCTTAATATATTCAGCCCTTTTTTGAGTTCTAAATTTAATTCTTGAATAAGGGCTATATTTTTTATATGTAAAGAAATTATCATTTGCGCAATAGTTTATTCAATTCGCCATAGACATAGTCAATATCTTCTATTCTTTTTATTATAACTATTATGGTGTCGTCTCCCGCCAGCGTGCCGGCAACGCCTTCGATATTAAGCTTGTCAATAATCAAACAAGCGGAATTTGCGCTGCCCGATATTGTTTTTAATACAATTAAGTTAATAGCCTTTTCAATGGAAATAACCGATTCGCGAAAAATGGTAAGCAGCTTTAATTTGTTTTCATTGCTTTCATTGCTTTCGTTGCTTTCGGGATAATAGTATTTATAGCCTTTTAAGGGCGATGCGATTTTAATCAGCCCCAAGCTTTTTATATCTCTGGACACGGTGGCCTGCGTAATATTGAAGCCTTCTTTAATTAATTCGGCGGTAAGCTCAGCCTGCGTGCCGATATCTTTTTCCGAAATTAACTGCAATATTTTGTTTTGTCTTGCGCTTTTAGCCATTTCCATTCCCTTTAATCAGCAATTAAGTTTTTGGACAATGTTGTTATAAAAATTATAACCTTCCAAGCGTATAAATTTTACGTATAAATTTGAGTTTTTTATCTTGATATGTTCATTGATATTTATTTCAGATATCATATCGCCGTCCACATTAATATAGGCGCACGGCTCGGCTCTGGTAAGATAAATCTCGATTGCGCTATTGCTAGGTATAACAAACGGTTTAGAATTAAAAGAATGTGGGCTTACCGGGGTTATTATTATGGCTTCCACATCGGGCGAAACAACGGGGCCGCCCGCCGATAACGAGTATGCCGTTGAGCCCGTCGGAGTGCTCACAATCACACCGTCGGCGCGCAAACGGTTAACAAGGACATTATTGACCATTATATCTAGATATACGGTTTTGGCCTTTGCCCCTCTGTTAACCGCTATTTCATTCATGGCAAGGTGTTTTTTGCTTTTAAACTCCAATTCAAGAAGGTATCTTTTCTCAGTTTTTGTTTTGTTCTTGCATATTTTTGCAATCGCCGAAGAAATATCTTCTTGTTCAGTTTCGGTAAGAAAGCCTATGTTGCCGAAATTTACGGCAAATATGGAGCAATTCGATTTCACGCATTCTTTTGCTATCCTTAAAACTGTACCGTCGCCGCCAAGAACGATTATAACATCACAGCGCTTGGCCAATTCTTCGTTGGATACATATTCGCATGGATAATTAAGCGTTGACAATTCATCGCTCATAATAAAAGGCAAGCCCTTTTGTTTCAGCAATTCAGCCAATTCAATTGTAGCTTTGCCGTTTTTGTCTCGAGTTAGATTCGCATATATCCCAAAACGCATTGTGTCCACCCGCAATTAATTATACTCATTATACATTAAATATCAAGTTATGTAAAATAAATCATGCAATTTGCATAAATATGAGCCATTCGGGGTTTTTATCCTCAAAAAGGCGAGGAATGGGAGTCTGTCCTTTGATTTTGTAACCTTGTAAAGCGCAAAACTCCGCGATTTTGTCGACGATATTCCTTGCCTCTATATCAGATTTAATAATTCCTTTTTTATTTAATTGTTTTTTTGTAGCTTCAAATTGCGGTTTTATTAAAGCGATTATCGCCCCGTCATCGCATAAAAATTGCTTCATATTAGGAATTATCAGCCTCAATGAGATAAAAGAAACATCGATAACGATAAGGTTGATTTTTTCAGGAATATCGCTTTGAGTGATAAATCTTGCGTTAAGCTTATCCTTTACTGCCACTCTTGAATCATTCTTCAAATAATCAGGCAACGCGCATTCTCCCACATCAACGCAATAAACTTTGGCTGCGCCGTTTTTCAGCAGCGTTTCGGTAAACCCTCCGTTGGAAGCGCCTATATCCATGCATATCTTTCCCGCAACTTCATAATCAAATTCTTCCAAAGCTTTTTTTAGTTTGAATGCTCCAAGGGAGGCGAAATCGTCAATTGTTATTTCAACTTTATTGTTTTTGTTGACTTCATAAGCCGCTTTTTTAATAATTTCTCCGTCAACGTTAACAAACCCCATAAGTATAAGGTTTTTTGCGCGGCTTCGTGACCTGACGCTTTTTGTTTCGGTCAAATAAACATCCAATCTCATTATTTGTTGCCTTTTGGTTTATAAAAAATGTCTATGATTCTGCTGGCGAAAAGTATCATTTCCTTTGAATTGCTGATGGCAATTTTTTTGATAAACGCTTTGCCGCCTACCGTTAAAGCGGCCACGACGCTTGAAAGAATAATGTTGAATATATAATAATTGGGACTGTCGCTTAATAGTTTAATTACAATGGTAATCGTGGAAGCTCCGCTTATAATTCCGCAGATATCCCCTATTACGTCAGCGCAGATATTTGAAACCTTTTCGGCGTTTTTGACAAGCATAACGGCGATTTTCGCGCCGGGAACCTTCTTTGCGGACATAGAAAGCAAGGGCGCCAGCTCGCATGATGCGGCGGCTATGCCTATTCCGTCAAATATAATGTTGATGGCGATTAAAAAAAGAAGCAATATCATAGCTATTATTACATTGGTCTTTGAGGCTGTTATTTCAGTGATGAAACTGAACACCAAAGACAAGCATAAAGTAACAATAGTTATCTTTATTGCCCAGATATTATTTTTGCGTGTTGATGATTTATGTTTTTTTGAACCGTTAGATTCGTCGGAAGAATTTTTTTCTCCGCCGTTTGAGTTATTATTGTTTTCGGGTTTAATATATATTTTTGCCATATTTATTTTTAAAACTTTCGGTGGCATAAGCTAAGTAAACCTTGCGTCATAGGTTCGGTAGGATTTCCCTGCGGAGAACTTGCCGTCGCCGCGCAAGCAGTTTCCTTTTAATCTCCACAAAGCTTGATTACTCAAAGCTTAACCGAATCGCCACTAAGAACACACTATAATCCTTAGCTTATACAGTCTAGAAGATTTCCTTGACAGGCTTGATATATGTTATCCTCTTTTGCAACAATGGTTTCATTCTACCCACCGCTTGGCATTTGGCCAAACGCCGCGCGGTTTAATATCGAAATCCGCCATTGCCACTCAAGGCAAGCTACACTGCACACAGATATTGTTTACCGCGATGCAGGTTTAATCCCTGCCAGTAGATATGTATCAATCCACCGAAACAGGGTCTCCACGATAATTGGGACGGCTCCCATATGCCGTTATGAGATGCCCAAGAATCTTAACTCCCAGCACCAGCCCTAATTTGGGCAACTAAAGCCAGCACAAGGAACTTCATCGATTTGCTCTTTGACGGTATTTTAACCCCGTCTTCACACATATCGCGCCTGACTAGAATACTGTGCCACCGATATATTTATAATAGCACATATCATTCTTTTATGCAATATTTTAAGTTTCCGCGTATTATTATATGGGCATTCGAGCATAAAAGCAACTGTTTATATATGTATATAAATGTCATAGGTTCCTGGCGCTTATATACTCGGCCAGCTCTATCAGTATATGGGCTTTATCGGCATATTTGGACAATAAATCCTTAATTTCATTGTTTAATTTTGCGATTAAGGAATGCGTTCCTTCTTTGCCTGCAATGGATAAGTAAGTATTTTCTTCATTTTGGTCTGCGTCCAACAAATCATCGGTAAGCTGAAAGATTAAACCAAGCTTTTCCCCATATTTCTGCAAATCATTATATACGGCTTCATTAATATGAAGGTAAGCGGGCAACAGCACTGCGGCCTTGAAAAGCATGGCCGTTTTTTTAATATACATATCCAAAATATCTTTAGCTTCGGGGTTGACAAAATCCAATTCGTCGGCCTGCCCTCCTATCATTCCCTCAGCTCCCGCGCATTTGGCCAAAATTAAGGCAGATATAAAAAGCTTGTTGTCTTTGCTTACAGTCTCCAGAATTGTTTCATACGCAAGATTAAGCAAAGCGTCTCCCGCCAGCGTCGCAAAGTCCTCCCCAAAGACCTTATGGCTGGTGAGTTTGCCGCGGCGATAATCGTCATTGTCCATGCAAGGCAAATCGTCATGAATAAGAGAATAATTATGTATAAGCTCCAAAGCTATAGCAAGATCAATTATTTTGTTGCGATTTATGTCAAGGAAATCCGCTACAAGAAAGGAAAGCACAGGGCGTATTCTCTTGCCGCCGGAGAACAGCGAATATTCCATGGCGTCAGCTAATTTTTTGGGATAAAATGCTTTTTTTTCATTAAAGAATTTTTGCAAAAGCATTTCAAAATTCTTTGATTCAAGCTTTATTATGTCCTTAATCATTATCGAAGTCCTCCGCGTCAATTTTCTGCATATCGGCATTAAGCGCCTCAAATTGGCCTTTTAATTCTTTCAATTGCTTCATGCACTCTTTTGCAAGCTTAATGCCTTCGGCATAAAGCTTTAAGCTTTCTTCCAGCGTTATCTCCTCGCTGTCAAGTTTTTTTAATATTTCTTCAAGCTTTTCCAGATTTTTTTCATAGCCCATTTATGCCGTCCTCCTTGTTCAATATTTTCGCGGAAGCTTTTCCGTCCCATGCATAAATTTCCACGATGTCGTCAACATCAAGATCGGATATTTTAGTTATAGCTTTATTTCCCTTGATAACTTTCAAATATCCTTTATTCAGCAATCTTGACGGATTCATGCTCTCCAACGCCTGCGTATGCGAAGCAATAATAAACTCGTTATTATTAAATTTCTTTTCTATCTTAATTCTCATGCTTTGACACAACACCATTAGGTTATAATGCTGTTTGTTCAATAAATCTTTCCATTTATAATTTATGCCGCTTGCGATATTCTTTACATTTTCGGCCGCATAAGCCAGTTTTCTTAACATTGCTTCTCTGATTTGAACTTGGAGCGTTTTAATGCTATCTTTAAGCTTTAATATATCATAGCCTATTCTTTCTCCTGCAGCCGTAGGAGTAATGGCTCTTTCATCGGCCACAAAATCACATATGGTATAGTCAGTTTCGTGCCCCACGGCCGAAATAATGGGTGTTTTTGCGTTAAAAATGGCTCTTGCCAGCTTTTCATCATTAAATATAAATAAATCCTCTATCGAACCGCCACCCCTTGCGATAACGATAACATCGAAACCCATTTTGTCGGCGTTGTTCAGCGCTTTTATTATATCCGCGGCCGCGTACTCCCCTTGTACCCTGACGTCAATAACTGTAATCCTTTGTTGTTTATTCTTGGCTCTAATCGTTGTCATGATATCGCGCAACGCGGCGCCTTTAAGACTAGTGATTATAGCGATATTGTCAGGATAAACAGGCACATGTTTTTTGCGCTCGACATCGAAAAGACCTTCTTCCCTGAGCTTTTGCTTTAATTCTTCAAGCTGTTCCAACAATTTGCCTCGACCGAAGGGTTCTATTTTATAGGCGCTTATGGACAGCTTGCCTCCCTTAATGTAATAATCGGGTCTGCCCGTAACCAATACCTGCTGTCCTTCTTTGGGGATATATGTTCTTTTACAATCAAAGCATATTACGCTGATTTGAGCGGCTTTATCTTTTAACGTAAAATAACAATGACCGCCCACTACGGAGCAGCCACTAACTTCGCCGACTACCGGAACATTATGCAGCAGTTCCTCATGATCGAAGATATTTTTGACATAGGTATTATACTCTTCAACTGTGAGATATCTTCTGTCATGCATAAAGCTCATATGCCTTTAATGTGTTTAACAGCAGCATAGCTCTGGTCATTAGCCCCACTCCGCCGGGTACCGGCGTAATATAAGAACATTTGTCGGCTACGTTATCAAAATCCACATCGCCGCATAATTTTCCGTCAACGCGATTGATTCCTACATCGATTACTACCGCGCCTTCCTTTACCATATCGGAATTTACAAAACGGGCTTTGCCCACCGCCGCCACAAGAATATCGCCTTTAGAGCATATCTCAGCAAGGTCTTTGGTGCGGGAGTGGCAAACAGTTACGGTAGCGTTTTCTTTCATGAGCATCATGGCCATTGGCTTGCCTACAATATTTGAACGCCCTATGATAACCGCGCGCTTGCCTTCTGTCGGTATTTCGTAGTATCTTAACATTTCCATAACGCCGCTTGGCGTGCAGGGAGTAAGTTCTGGAATGCCCAGCGTAAGTTTGCCCATTTGGTAAGCGCTTAACCCGTCCACGTCTTTATGTATGGAAATATGCGATAAAATCTCGTTTTCATTAAGATGCTTGGGCAAAGGCAATTGCACAATAATGCCGTCAATTTCCTTATCGTTGTTGAGCTTTTCAATCGTTTTAATCAATTCCGCCTTCTCGGTATGCTCTTGCAAATGGCAATGTATCGATTTTATGCCTACTTGCTCGCAATCTTTTATTTTGTTCGCGACATAAACCTTTGACGCGGGATTCTCGCCCACAAGCACCACGGCAAGCCCGGGCACTCTTTCTCCCTTTGCTTTTATTTGGTCTATTCTTAATTTCAAATCTTCTTTAATTTTCTGAGAAACTGCCTTGCCATCAATTAGCTTCACTGTTTTCCTCCTTCGCGCTCAATCTTTTATATACGGTCGACAAAACGCCGTTTACGTATTGGTTGCTTTTATCCGTAGAATACCTCTTAACCAACTCCACCGCTTCGGCTATCGATACTGAAAGCGGTATATCGTCCATATAATACATTTCATATAAAGCAAGCAACAATGCCGCAAGGTCGGGCTTGAAAATTCGCTCAAGAGGAAACCCTTCGGAAAGCTCTTCAATAACGCTTATTAATTTGTCATAATTCTTAATTACTCCGGTATATACCTGAGTCATATACTTTTTATCTAATTCAGCAAGGTCTATACTTGACATTATTTCAAAGGTGCGTTGATTAGGTTTTTTGGAAAAAAGAAATTCAAATATTAATTTATATGCCGACTCCCTTGCTATCTTTCTGCTCATCTTGGTTATGATTTCCCCTGTTTTTATTACTTAAAAATAACGTTGCTGACATTTACATTGATTGAAACAATTTCAAAGCTTGTAGCCGCTTCAACTGCTTTTTTTATTTTTTCTTGTAAAATACAAACAATATCGGGCACGCTATATCCATATATAACATTTATATATATGTCTATCGTTACCCGATTCTCGTCTATATATACATGAATATTCCTGTTCTTAAGGGCGCCCATGCCAAATTTATATTTGACAAGCCCCATATCTTTTGCTACGCCTTCGGTCTGCGTCATGGCGGTACCGACGATGGAGGTAATTAAATTAGCATAACGGTTATTGGCCTCTTGCTTCATTGAGTCTTTCATATTTCACCTTAGAAAAAGTATAACATAAAAGACTCAATCACGCAAGGAATTACTACTTTTATCAATAATACGGTACCAAGATAGAGTTAACTGCCGTATATGGAGTTTCCGTTACTATTATGTTAAGTATTTGCGCCGATTCTTGCGGAGTAAGTTCATCATCGCATTTGACAACAACGTTAATGTTCTCGGTACTTATCGTTACAATGCAGTCCTCAAATCCCCTCGCTTTTATTAATCCTTCTAAGGCAAGCTCCATTTCCATAATGTCAATCAAAGCCAATTTCTTTTCTTGTGCCGCGGCAATGGTCGCTTCATCTGAGGTAGCCGAGGTGATTATGCTGTCAAGATACAGTATTTCTTCAGCTCTCGTAGCTTCTCTGTCTTCTCTGTAAGACATGAAGAAAGTGGGAGTCGTCATATCGTCCTCTTCAGGTTTTGCCCGCAAATTGAGAAAATAATTCAATACCCCGGTAGCGACAAGCAATACCACCAACGATACTAAAATAATTATTTTCTTTTTGTTAGTTTTCATAAAAAGCCTCCATATTGATATTAAATTTTATTTCATCGCAAATATTTCTATGCTATTTGCATTGATGTTTAATATTGTCTGTACCGCCCTCATAAGATCCAGTCTTACCCTTGCGTTGTCAGCCCCTTCGGCAACCACTATGACACCCACTACTTGCGGCATTATTTCTTTTATGATATAAAGTTCCGATTTGCCGCTTGAGGATATTATTATCGGTGTCTCGGTTACCGTGCTTGTGGATGTGGTAACGCTTCCTGAAGACGAAGTGGTGTTGGTATGAGTACTCTTTGTATTGGCTATTATCTTTTCGGGCGAAGAGCTATAGGTTATCATAACTTTTACTTTTCCCGCGCCGTCTATTTGGGATAACACTTCCGTCAGTTTTCTCTCTACTTCAGCGGTTAAGCTCATTTCCTGTTTCTCGTTGACGGCGCTTGATATTTTTACATCGTTCTTTTTGTTTACGCTTATCAATGAATATAAAAGAATTATTAAAGCAATGACTATAACGGCAATAATTATTTCTATGTTTTTTATAGTCTTCAGCTTCAAGTAAAATTCTTTTATTTTGGTTTTATAACTTTTTCCCATATATAATTACAAGCTCTCTTGATATCGAAACCGCCTTGCTTATTGCTTCGTAAACCGTGTCATTAATATTTATATTCTTATCCGTTGTCGTTATGACTGCCATTTCCAACGACACCAAAACATTCAATACCTCTATTCTGTCATCAAATTGGTAAATGTTTATTTTAACTTTGGCGTTGGCGATTCCCCTTTCTTCGAGATATTTCTCTATAAATTTTTCTTTTTCGGCATATTGCGCCACATAAATGCGATACAGATAATCTTTATCCTCTCGAATATGCTTGTCGCTTTGATCCGCGAAGACATCTTCAAGCTTTATATCTTTCTTTAACAGGCCGGGTAAAGGGGCGATTACCACACCTATGACAATCACGGACATTATGCCTTTTATGTATTTTTTCGTTTCGCCTTCGGACATAAAAAGTTCCAACAAAACGGTGAGAACAATAACGCTTACCACAGACATTATCCATGCGCCCATCATATCACCCCAAAATTACAAGTAGCTATTATCAGCATGATAATCACAAAGAACAAAAAAGACACCCCAAGCAAAATGGATATAAGAGTTATCAAATTCTTTGAAGTGGAAAACAGCATGTCGGAAATTTTTTCGTCGCTCATGGGCTCTATGATTGACGCGGCAATCCGCAAAGCAAAAACCGATACCAGTAATTTTATTATCGGCGCGGCGATTATGAAGAATAAAAGTATTATTGAGCACAGCCCCAAAGCGTTTTTTATAATTACGCAGCTTGCTAGCACCAAATCAAACCCTTCCGATAAATACCCGCCCAATATGGGCACATAGCTTGATAACGCGAATTTTGCCGATTTAATGGATACGGTATCAAAGGCGGCTCCCGCAATGCCTTGCACGGTTATGTATCCGATAAAAATACTGAAAACTATTCCAAGTGTCCATTCAGATAAGGATTTAGTGGTTTTGGTCAGCTTGTCAAGTTTTATGCTGCTGCTTAAATTCCCCACCATTCCGAATACGACCGTAGCGATAAATAGAGGTATCACCATAATATTGATTATTTTTATCATCATAGTAGTCATTACCGTCATTACAGGCTGATAAATGCCGGCGCTGTTGACTCCCCCCAAAGCCGAAGTCAGCGTAAGCAATATGGGAAAAGACAAGCTCATGAGATTGTCAAGCATATCCACCGTTTTTTTAACCGTAATCAGCGATGAGGCGATAATATAGCTCAATATAGAAATAATGGCGCCATAGCATACAATATAAATTATATTTCTTGTGGAATCCTTGGCGAATCCCGAAGAAAGCCCGTTAAAAACGCCGAAAAGTATAGCTATAATTATTATCGTAATAATGGATGGCAAAGATTTTACCATTTCTTTTAAGAACACATTTAACACAATTTGTATAAGCGTTTGAATGGTGAATTTTTGTTCATTGTTTATTATGCCTTTAATAATATCTTTTAAGCTTTGCCATACGCCTTTCAGGTTTTCGTCTTCCAGCCGCTGAAAAAAAATTTCAAATTCGCTCAAATCCAGCTCGTTAAGTCTTCTGTCAATCTCCTTATTCATATTGTCTTTAATCTCTTCTTCCTTGTTATCCGCGGCATACGCTGCTTCGAAATATGGCATATATATCGTTGACAAAGCCGCAAAAAGCAAAATCATTACGAAGGTCCACGATTTTATTTTCATATAAGACCCCCAATAATATCGATAATTGATGTAATAATCGGCAATGCCATGATGAAAATCACTATTTTGCCTGAAAGCTGGATTTTTTTTGCAATGCTTTGACATTCATTGTCTTCGCATACGCTTGATGCGTATTCGGTTATGTAACCGATTCCGATAATTCTCAAAATGGAATTAAACACGCCGGGGGGTAGTCCGGACTTGTCCGATATTTGAGTAAATGTATTGATAACTTCAAGTATCTTGTTGGAAAGCGCAATTAAAATAATGGCGCCTGTAGCAAGCGCTATAAACAATGAATATTCCGGTTTGACATTCTTAACCGTAACCACCATTATTGTTCCAATAAAGCCTATGGCTATAAACTTGAATATATCCATAAATTCAGTACAGTCTGAAAATTGCTCTTAATGTATCAAACAATCCTCCTATCATTTCTATCACCATAAGCAATACTATTACCAGCCCCGCAAGCGTAACAAGCGTGGCGATTTCTTTTTTTTCGCTCTTTTCCAAGATATTATTGATGACCGCGGTTATTATTCCCACTCCCGCTATCTTAAAAATAATGTCTACGCTCATTGATTGCCGCCACTCCTAAATTATTACAATCATTATTCCCAGCCCTAAAAGAGGCGCAAGCTTTTTTGCCAGTTTGCCCTTTACGCTTTGCTCGGCGTTTATGTATTTAATGTATGAGTTAACACGCTGTTTATATTCTTCCGCATATACTTTTTGTCCATCCGCGTCCAGTCTTGCAATGTCTTTTATAAATGAAATGATTTGTTGTTTATCTTCGTATGTAAGATAGCTTATGGAGAAGTTTTCACACCTTGCGTTTAAGGGATTGTTTAGCGATTTCAAGGCGTTTGACAATTTTGTTGAGCGAGTGTGATTATATTTTTTTATTATCGCAAGCATGTCTGTTTTTAAGTAATTTATTTCGGTAAGCGTAAAATCTATAAATTCTATAAATTCTCCAAGGATTTTGACCTTAGTTTTATAGAAATTATCTATGCCTATTCCAATATAAGTACATGCTATAAAAATAAGAGTACCCGCCAATAGATTCATTTGCCGCGCCTTATAATTGATTTTATGCTTCCTACGCATGGTTTAGACGACAGCGTTATGAAATTGTCAAAATGGTTGTTGATTTGGGGCAAAAACATTTTTATCTTTTCCACGCTGTCAGAATGCATTCCGGCAAGAATCTTTACGCCTGAACGCACAATTTTTTCCACGGCCGCCAAATCGTCTTGGCCGAATATTTCGTCACACACAATGATTTGCGGACTGAGCGCCCTTATCCCGCCCTCAAAACATAAATCTTTTGGCACGCCTTGTATAACATCGGTCATAACGCCAAGATCAAGACTTTTGCCCACGCCATAGAATTCATACCTTTCATCCAATACCAGCACATCATAATTATCGGCAAGCGCTCTTGCCAAATCCCTTATTAATGTTGTTTTTCCGCATCCAGGAGGCGAAATTATAAGCGTGTTTTCAAAATTCTCATAAAGAAAATCCACCGCTTTACTGCATCCAATCACTTGATGGGGTATGCGTATGCAAAGCGAAGAAATGTCTTTATACGTTGAAAACTTATTCATTTTTATTACGCCTTGACCGCCTATCCCTATCCTGATTCCGCCTTTATAATACAAAAATCCTCTTGTTAATTCGCTTTCATAGGCATATAAAGAATAATTGGTGATTTTGTCGATTATTTCATTAATATATTCTTTATCCGCCATAATTCCCGTATTTACTACGGATGTTTTGTTTTTGACAATAATATTCCGATATTCTCGTATGCGAACTTCAGTAAGAGCGGAAAGCGGAAAATGCTGTTTAATTTTGTTAACTAATTTTTCGCCCAGCAAATTCAACATAATATAGTTTATAAAAACAAAGTAATGTCTATGACAATATGGATTATGGCAGAAAAAATAAAAACGCCCGCTTATGGGCGGGCGTCAAAAAGATATTTTCAGCAAAATTATATGCGGGACATATAGCTTCCGCTTCTGGTGTCCACTCGAATTATATCGCCTTTATTTACGAATAAAGGCACTTGCAGCTGAAATCCCGTTTCGAGGGTGGCGGCTTTGGAGCCGGGCTGAGCGGTAGCTCCCGGGATGCCCGGTTCGCAATCAATGACTTCAAGCTCCACAAAATTTTGCGGTTCAACCGAAAAAGGCACTCCCCTATAAAAAGCTACGTCGCACACCATGTTTTCTTTTATGAACCTCAAGGCGTCTTCAACCATGTCCTTGCCGATAGGTATCATTTCATAGGTTTCAGGATCCATGAAATAATACAAATCGCCGTCGTTATAGCTGTATTCCATTTTCTTCCTTTCAATGTGAGCGGTCTCAAACTTGTCGCTGGGGTTGAAAGTTTTTTCCAAAATGCCGCCCGTCATAACATTTTTTATCTTGGCGCGCACAAAAGCCGCGCCCTTTCCGGGCTTGACATGTTGAAAATCAACTATTACCTGGACAGTATTGTCCATTACGAATGTTATTCCCTTTCTAAAATCGCCTGCCGTTATAAAACCCATTGTGTCCTCCAAATTAAATAAATACTACAATATTATCATTTGTTTTACGCTTTTTGTCAAGTTTTCAACGGTTGTTTTCTTAAAAAGTATGATATCTTCTATCCTGATTCCGAATTCGTTAATATAGTATAAACCCGGCTCTATGCTTACCACCATGTTTTCTTGCAATATTTCATTGCTTTTGGGGGAAAGGGCGGGCCTTTCATGAACATCAACGCCAATCCCGTGTCCCAAGGAATGCAAGAAATATTTATCAAGATTTTCTTTGACAAAATAATCGTTGGCAAGCGCATAAGCGGATGGGCAACCGATGCCGGTATAAACGTTTTCGAGAGCGGCATTTTGAGCGTTAAGCACATGTTGATAAATCTCTTTTTGTTTTTGGGAAGCTCCGCCAAAAAATACCGTCCTTGTCATATCCGAGCAATAACCTTTATATTTCGCGCCGAAATCCACTTTTATCACGCTATTATTTTTTAGCTTGGTTTTTGTCTTTAATGCATGCGGCTTGGCGGAGTTTGGACCAAAGGCAACTATGGATTCAAAAGCCGCTTGGTCGGCTCCGTTTTGATAAAGCAAATCATTCAATATCCTGCCCAGCTCTATCTCGGTCATTCCTTCTTTAATCAGCGGCAGAATGTCTTCAAAAGTCTTATCGGTAATGGCTTGGGCTTTTTTTATAAGCTGAATTTCTTCCTCGGTTTTTATACTTCTTTCAAAAGCAATTTCTTTACCTATCTCCACGAATTCAACACCCTTGATGTTTTGGGTAAGCTCGGAATAAAAATTCAAAGGACAATTCCCTTCATAGCCTATCCTTCTATATTTGCCTTCCGATAATATAGCTTTTAACGCTCCGAATAAATCCCTATTGATGTCTATTATTTCAAATCCGAATAAATTTTCATGCGCTTCTTGAATATACCTTGCGTCGGTGAGATAATATTTTTTGTTTTCCGTTAAAATTAAAAGGGCGTCGGAATTGCTGTATCGAGTGTAATAAAATAGGTTGGAAGCGTCTTTAATTAATGCGCAATCTATATTTTTGAATTCCAAAATGTTCTCTCCAAAAAAACAATGGTTTTTGATTTAAGCTGATTATAAAAAAATATTGGCTTTTTGTCAATTATTTCTTTGTTTTAGATTGGGCAAACAAAGCCACCACAAAACCAACAAATATCGCTACGGCCACTCCTGCCGCCGAAGCTTCGGCTCCTCCTACCAAAGCTCCGATAAGGCCGTCTTGCTGAGCGCCTTCAATAGCTCCTTTCGCCAAATTGCTGCCGAATCCGATAATCGGAATGGTAATACCCGCTTGAGCAAAATCTTTTATATATTTGAAAACGCCTATGGTCTCCAGCAATACGCCCAACAGCAAAAAGGTAACCAATATTCTCGCCGAAGTAAACTTAGTAAGATTTATTATTACCTGACCTATAAGACAAACCAAGCCGCCTACCGCAAAAACAATCAAATAGGTCAAAAAATAATTCATACTACCTCCACACAAATAGCATGCGCTATGCCGGGTATGGTTTCCCTTTGCAAAGACGCCGTTTTGGACATAAGCGCTCCCGTCGGCATAAGCAATACTTTCTTAAACCTTTTATTCAACATTTCTTTGTATATATAAGAGTTGAATACCAAATTGGAACAAGCGGTTCCGCTTCCTCCCTGTCCTACGTTTTGACCTTCTCTGTTAAATATCAACACCCCGCAATCGTCGTGAATTTCTTCAATATCGATGCCTTCCTTTTTTAACAGTTTTTTCATTAAACGAGAAGCGGCGTCTCCTAAATCTCCCGTCAATATTAAATCATAATAATCAGGATTTCTATGGGTGTCTTTAAGATGAGTCTTAAGGGTATCCATTGCGGCGGGAAGCATAGCCGCTCCCATATCGTTAGCGTCTTTTACCCCGTAGTCTATTACTTTACCTATTGTCGCGCAAGTTAATTTTATGGGTAGTTCGGGATTGTTTTCCAACATTGTGCATCCCGCCCCCGTTACCGTCCATTGAGAAAGGGGTGTTCTTTGAGTGCCCAGCTCCAACGGAAATCGAAATTGCCTTTCCGCCGTGGAAAAGTGACTGGATGTTGAACAAATAACCCTGTTCATAAGTCCTCCGTGTATCATTGACGAACCCACAATTAGCGCTTCGGCAAAGCTTGCGCATGCGTTAAACAAACCCATAAATGGAATGTCAAACTCTCTCATGGCATAGCTTGACACTATTATTTCATCCAATAAATCCCCCGCAAAAACACAATCTATGTCTTTGGCTGTCATACCATTCTTGTTAAGCATATGGCGAATGGCGGCGACATGGATTTTTGTTTCGGCTTTTTCATAGCTCTTTTGATTAAGCAAGTCATCGTCGAGTATATTATGAAAATATTTTTTCAAAGGCCCCTCTCCTTCTTTAGGTCCCGCTATCGTAGTGGTGTCCGCTATGCCCACATTATTGTTGGAAAAAAAAATCGTTTGATTAATCATTTTGCAAACCATCCCGGAAATATTAATGCAATCAAACCAACGATTATAGAGGCCGTAATGCCAAAAACAATTACCGGGCCCGCTATGCTGAACATATTGGCGCAAAGGCCGAAGATATAGCCTTCCCTTTTATGCTCTATGGCAGGCGATACTATGGAATTCGCGAAACCCGTTATGGGGATAATCGACCCCGCCCCTCCAAAATTGCCGATTTCATCATAAACGCCCAAGCCCGTAAGAATTCCGGTAATGGTAATTATTGTTATTATCGTAAACTGGGCGACTACCTCTTCGGTCATTGCGGGAAAAATAGCTTTCAAAATATCGCTTATGCCCTGTCCCACACAGCATATAAGACCGCCTACCAAAAAAGCTCGCAGCATTGTGCGAAGATGCTTGGTTTTCGGCATCTCCTTTTTAACAGTCTTCAGATATTCCTTGTTCTTCATATCTTATCCCCTCATATCTTTTTGTCGGATAATATATTTCGCCTTTTTCCACAAATTCTTTTCTCATAATTAAACACTCTCTGCAAATATTGTTTGCAAAGAGTGTTTAATCTATACATAAAGGAGATTTGAGTGCGGATTTAATTAGATTACAATAATTCTTTTTTCATTTTTTCTATTATGCGCGCTTCCAACCGCGATATTTGTACCTGCGACACCCCAAGCTCCTGCGCTATCTCGCTTTGAGTTTTGTCTCTGTAATACCTTAAATAAATGATTTTTTTATCTCTTTCCTCCAATCCCTTAATCACATCTTTAATAATTATTTTATCGATATCGTCGTCGGGCGAGCCTTTTGCGCATATTCTGTCCACAAGGCTGAGGCCGTCGTCGTCATTTTCCGAATACAAGGATACGGGATAGCGTGAAGAATCAAGCGTAAATACCACATCTTGTTCGGAAATATTAAATTCCACCGCAATATCGCTTATTAATGGCTCTCTATTGTTTTTTTGCCTGAATTCATCAATAAACGCGTTTATCTTTTGCGATTGTGTTTTTATTGAGCGGCTTACTTTAATCGCTCCATCGTCTCTGATAAATCTTTTGATTTCGCCGGCTATCATAGGCACGGCATATGTGGAAAATCTTACGCCGAAGCTTGTGTCGAAGTTGTTTATCGCCTTAATTAGGCCCAGCGTGCCCAGTTGTATGAGGTCATCATATTCTATTTGTTTATTTTTATACCGTCTTACAATGCTTTTTATTAAAGGCAGATTATGATAAAGCAATACCGTTTTTGCTTCATCGCTGCCGTTTTGCGCCTCTTTGATTAATTTTAGGGTCTCTTCGTTTTGCAGCATATTTACAATAATCTCTTGGTCATTGTTACGGTTGTTCCGCATCCTAATGACGATTCCACCTCTAAACTGTCCATAAATGATTTCATTATGGTGAAACCCAATCCGCTTCTGTCTTCGTCTTCTCTTGTGGTATAAAAATCTTCGAGCGCTTGCGGTATGTTTACGATACCCTTGCCGTAATCGCTGATTTTAACTTTTAGAGTGTTATCGGCAATAGTTGCCTCAATAAGTATTTCTCCATTTTTTTGATTTTCATACCCATGCACGATACAATTGGTTACCGCTTCGGATATAGCCGTCTTTATGTCATTAATCACATCGACCGTGGGATTGCAACACACACAAAAAGCTCCTACCACGCTTCTTGCGAAGCTCTCGTTTTGGGGACGCGCGTCAAATTTCAAACTCATATTGTTGACAAACATTATCTTTCTCCTTCTTCCTATATAACGGGAATTATGCTATATAATCCGCTTACCTTAAGCACTTTATCTATCGCCGATGACGGCTGGTCAAAAAAAAGTTTTATACTATATTTTTTGAATTTTTTATAACAGCTCATTATAAGCCCTATTCCGGCGCTGTCCATAAAATTAAGGTATCTCAAATTCAAAATTACATTTTTGACATTGGCTTGGCTTATGCTCTTATCCATTTCTTTCTTTACGATTTCCGCTACGCTGTGGTCCAGCTCGCCATTCAAGAAAATGTAAAGATTGTCGCCTACGATTTCGCTGTTGACAAGCATAAAAAATCCTCCTACAAGTCTGTATTATAAATTAGTCTTGAATAAGGATTTTTAGAAATAATGTATAAAAAAATGGTATATTATCTAATAATCGGGAAATTCATTATATTGGCCTAACCATGCCATATAAATATTCCGTCGCGTTATATAAACGCAACGGAATATTTATAGGCTCTCCATATGAGTGTTATTATCACCGCTCTTAGTACTGTTTTTTGACGACTTGACAAGCGGCTTTTTTTTCTTTAATCAGCTTGAATCTTGGTATACATCTTGGTATGCCTAAGAACGCGATATGTGTTTGCGACTTTTGGAAATCGAACATGTTGCAAAAAGGCAAAAAACTAATGTTTCCCATAAAAAAGCACCTCATTGGATAGAATGAGGTGCGGAAGTTGGTGGAAGGAGATGGATTCGAACCATCGAAGTCACTGACGGCAGATTTACAGTCTGCTCCCTTTAGCCACTCGGGAATCCTTCCAAATGGAGCTGGCTAATGGAATCGAACCATCAACCTGCTGATTACAAATCAGCTGCTCTGCCTAGTTGAGCTAAGCCAGCGCTAACAGAAACCTTGCTGGTGCCTTGGGGCGGAATCGAACCACCGACACGAGGATTTTCAGTCCTCTGCTCTACCGACTGAGCTACCAAGGCATTATTTGGCGATCCGGAAGGGGCTCGAACCCTCGACCTCTAGCGTGACAGGCTAGCGTTCTAACCAACTGAACTACCGGACCGCGTTAATATATGTGAAGTTGCTAAATTATTTTTGTGTTGGTGGGCCTTCACGGACTCGAACCGCGGACCAATCGGTTATGAGCCGACCGCTCTGACCAACTGAGCTAAAGGCCCTTATTATGTCAAGCTAATTCATTTGGTCGGGGTGAAGAGATTCGAACTCCCGACCCCATGGTCCCAAACCATGTGCGCTACCAAACTGCGCCACACCCCGTTGGTTACCTTAGCGACTTTAATAATATACATTATAAGCAGTATTATGTCAAATGTTTTTTGACACTTTTTCTAAATAATATTAGCTTGGGTAACTCAAGTTTTACCGATATTATAAGGACTTTTGGCAAATAAGTCAAGCAACTTTTGCGCCAATTCCGATTAACAAAATATGCAATGGAAAAAACTATGTGTTTTGATTTTTTTTCTTAAAAATTTTAAGAAAAAGCGCCTTCGTTTCTTCTGATTCGACAACTTCTCCCGCTTTAACCAAAGCAATTTTTGTCAATATCGGTCCAATTAATTCGTAGACTAAGGTCGCACAAAGTATTATGGTAACCACTTGCGGAGCATACTCCGCAAGCTTAGGTTCGGCCGCGACCATTTGACTCATGCCTATGGCCACACCCGCTTGAGGAAGCAAAGCTATTCCAAGATATTTTCTGATATTTTTATCGGCTTTTGTGGTTAAAGCCCCCGTCACTGCTCCCCAATATTTGCCCAGCGAACGGAAAACTATATATGCCACTCCGGCTATTCCGACATAAGGCAATATCGAAAAATCCAAACTCGCTCCCGATACTACAAAAAACAACATGAATAAAGGAGGAGTCCACCTTTCGCTGCCTTCAAGTATTTTTGAGGAATCCTTTCTCAAATTGGTAAACATTGCGCCAATCATCATACATGTGAGCAATGTCGATAATTTCAAAATTTCGGATACCGCGATTCCGCCAAAAACAGCCGCTATCATAAGGCAAAGACGATTGGCCCTTGATTTGAAAAACTTCATACATAAAGCAAGCAAAGCGCCTATCGCTCCGCCTATGGCAAGAGAAAGAACTATCTCCAAAAGCGGATACAAAAAAGCCGTAATTACGGTAAATTTTGTATTGGTGGCAAATACTTTGGCTAAAGCGAAATTAATTGAGAATACGATAAGGCTTATAGCGTCGTCAAACGCGACAACAGGCAGCAAGATATCCGTTACCGGACCTTTGGCCTTATATTGTCTGACCACCATAAGCGTAGCGGCGGGAGCCGTTGCGGCGGCTACGGCGCTGAGAATCAATATCACCGGCGTGGAGAATTTATCGGGAAAAGATATTTTTAATAAGTACAGCCCGCCCAAAACCGCCAATATTGCCGTTAAAGACTCGAACAGCGTTATAATCACCGCTTTATTGCCTATTCGCTTTATATTTGCCAGCTTAAATTCGCTTCCGATAGAAAAAGCAATAAATCCTAAAGCGGCCGTTAATATTGTGGAAAACTCGCGGATGTTTTCTAAGCTTACAAAATTACAAACATAAGGTCCTACAATTATCCCTGCTACCAGATATCCTGTTACATTGGGCAAATGCAGAACCTTAACAATTCTTGATAGTATTAAACCGCCAATCATAGCAAGCGTTAAACTAAGCAGCGCGTTCATCCTTTATTACTTCAAAACCTCCATTGAAGATATCGGCACGGTGAACATTATACCTTTTTTTTCGATACCTTCGGTTATTTTTCTTACTGTTTCCTTGGCTTGTTCCACTTCTTCTTCCGTAAGTAATAAGAACAAGGTGTTGTTAGGTTCATAGTTGTTTTCCACAAGCTTTGTCAGACTGCCGAAAATGGGAGCGGCGTCAATTTCCGAGTGTAAAAGTGCATGCTTAAGACTGGTTGTGGGAACTACTATGCCTTGCCTGAAGTTTATGCTTAATTTGTTTAGCATTCTTAAAAATACTTCGGTGTCTTCAAGCGTCACTACTAAAAGTTGCATACAGTTCATCCTCCGCTTCACATTTATTATATATGTTATAAATATAAAGTCAAACCGATTGCGGCTAATCACATGGCAAAACTAGATTTATTAAGACAAAAACGGCAGGTTATCAGCCTGCCGTTTTCGTTATTCCTTCATAAATCTTTTTTCTTCCTCCGTAAGGTCAAAACCAAGCGTTCCTCCGGGATTCATAATGTTGTTGGGATCGAAATATTTTTTGAGAGCGGCTATTATTCCATATTGTTCCTTGCCCATAAAGCCTTCCAACCAAGGCGCAAATAATTTGCCTATGCCGTGGTGGTGGCTTATCGCCGCTCCTGATTTTTGAATTGTATCCAGAATGCCTTGATGATATTTCTTGAATTCTTCAATATTGTCAAAGGGCGATATGAAAATAAAATATAAGTTCGCGCCCTGCGGATACATATGCGAAATATGAGTGGTTACTATTGTGTTGGGGCGGGACTTGCAATATTTTCTGACATCAAGATGCACTTGTTCCATATTGTCCCAATTTACCGCGCACTCAAGAGTGTCGATTATTATGCCGAAGTCTTGCATGTTATCCCTTAAATACGGATCGGTGAATCTTCCATGCTCCCAAGTCCTCGTAACTATGCCCGTAAGACTCATTGCGCCGTAACGCCTGCAAATTTTCCGAATGTTTTTGGCTATGTTTTTGCCGAATTTCTTCTCGCCGTCGGTAAAACCGAGCAACAGGCACTTTTCGCCCTCTTTGAATCCTTTCAGCTTTAATAAAGTGTCCAACGGCGTATCCGAAATGCCGTACATTCTCATCATAAGCTGCGTTTCTTCTTGGTCGGAAACCCTGAATACCGATGGATACCCAAATTCGCCCTGCATAACCTCGCGGCAAGCGTTCATTGCGTCGTTCCAATTCTTAAACATATAACTGAAGCGGTATCTGTTTTGGGGCTGATACTTAAAAATTCTCAGCGTTACATGAGTAAGCACGCCATACGCGCCTTCGCTTCCCATCATAATGTGGTCGATATCAGGCCCCGTTGCTTTCCTCGGAGTATTGTCGGTTTTTATATAGCCTATGGGAGTAGCGTATTCCTGTGAAAGCACGATATCTTCAATCTTTCCGTAATATGTGCTGTTTTGGCCGGCGCCTCTAGTCACAACCCAGCCGCCTACCGTGGAATATTCAAAAGACTGCGGAAAATGCCCGCAAGAATAAGGCTGCTTGGCTTTAAGCGTTTGGGGCGCGTTGTTAAGAATTCTTTCAAGCTCAGGACCCATCATACCCGCTTGCACTGTTATTGTTTGATTAATTTCGTTGAATTCGATGACTTTATTGAAATTCCTTCTCATGTCCAATGAAATGCCGCCTTTTATGCACTCCACGCCTCTTGTAACGCTGGACCCTCCGCCGTATACATATATTGGAATAAGATGCTTGTTGCAATAATCCACGATTTGAACTATTTGATCCTTGTTTTCAGGATACAGCACGGCGTTGGGAACATTCTCGACAATCTTTTCCCTTAATCTCATTAAATCAAGCATTGTTTGACCGTACGCTACCGACAATCTATCGTAATTGTCCGTGGAAACATTATCCTTACCCACAATTTTTTCAAAAGCTTTTATATGCTTAGCGTCAAGCGTTATGGGTATGTCGTAATTTACTTCTTCCAATCCGAGATTTTTTCTTTTCTTGAAGTCGTCGTCGGTCAAGCCGAATATTTCCTTTACCAGTTTATAAAGGTTTTCTCTGGGAATCTTATATGCTTTCGGATCGCCCCACTTAAAAATAGAACGGTACGACCTGGGCGGAGCCTCGTCGATATACCAGTCAGGTGAAAAGTCCTTATACGGTTTTGTGGCCATTATTTTTTATCCTCCTCAAATATTTTATTTATTTCTTTAATTTCGCTGTACAAAGGTTGTATCCTTTTATACATTTTTTTATAGATTCGCTCATAAATCAGCATATATTTTTTGTGGTTATCCATGTTGGGCAAAAATTCGTCTTTATAATGCACCATATTTTCTATTGCCTCATCTACGCTTTTGTATTCCCCTATTCCTAAAAAGCCTATCATGGCCGCTCCCAGTCCGCTGGTTTCGTAAGTCTGCACCCGCTTAACGGGTATTCCGAACATATCGGCCGTTGTTTGACAAATGACATCGCTTCCTGAGCCTCCGCCTGATACGGTAAGATGAGTAATCTTATATTTTGCCCTTTTCTCCATTTCCTTAAGACCTTCAATAAGCCCATAGCCGATTCCCTCGATTATCGCTCTATAAATATGAGCTTTGGTGTGCTTGTCTGAAAAGCCTATTATGGCTCCTCTGGCTTCGGGCGCTTTAAGAATGGGCGACCAATACGGCTGCAGCAGCAAGCCATCAGAACCCGGAGGAATATCCGCAAGCATTTTGTCCAGCAATTGTTCGGGTGAAATCCCCAATTCCTTGGCTAAATTTTCTTCTTTATGCGCAAATTCATTCTTGAACCA
Source organism: Clostridiales bacterium DTU072 (assembly GCA_001512685.1). GTDB lineage: Bacteria > Bacillota > Clostridia > Christensenellales > DTU072 > DTU072. The sequence goes on along the minus strand of LFSG01000009.1, from coordinate 27,272 downwards.
AGTTACCATCCAATAACCGCGGAATATTTGCGTTTCGGGATTGTATTTATCCTTAATAACCGCGGGATAAGCGGGCATAAATGTAAGCGGCTCCACATACTTGTCGGTGGTGATTTGAACAGTTGCCGTCGTGCCAAAAGATAATGAAGCGCAGCCATCGCATACGCAGCCTGTTCCCAAGGTTTCGCAGCCTTTGTCGGAGCCTGCCGCGATTACAGGAATGCCGGCAGGGATTCCCGTTTGCTCGGCCGCTTTTTTCGTTATTTCGCCGATTTGGGTGCCCGGATCGACAAGTTCGCATAACTTATCCCGTTCCACCGGGAAGGCAAAATAAGTCAAAGATTTGGGGGCCATCCATTTCTTTTTCTTGTAATCAAAAGGTATATGCCCTATCATATTGGCGGTGCTATCCACCATCTTTCCCGTTAATAAATAGTGTATATATCCTGAAAAAAGTAAATACTTATCGGTTTTTTCCCAAATATCGGGCTGATATTCTTTAATCCAGTTGCTGGGCGTAACCATGGACTGCTTAATCATAGGCTCATACATGCCTACAAGCTTAAGGATTATTTTCTTGAAAAATGGAATTTTAACAGGCGACGCCTCCCGTCTGTCCAGCCATAAAATTACCGGCCTCAAAGGCTTCCCTTCTTTATCCACGCATACGCAATTATCCCGCATTGTCGTAACCGATACGGCTTTTATTTTCTTCCATTCCTCGGGATGGCTTTCTTTTAATTTTTTTGAAGCTTCGGTAAATTTTTCCCAATAAAAATCGGCATCCTGTTCCGCCCAACCCTCTTTTTCGGAAAAATATGACTCAAACGGAATTTTGCATTTTGCGACAAGATCGCCGTTTTTGTTGAAGAGCATTGCGCGCGTGCTTTGCGTACCGCAATCGAATGCAAGAATTAACGGATCCTTATTCATGTTTCCTCCTTCATAAGCATACCGCTTGTTGCGATTACATCCACTCCGCTGTCAAAGACATTACGCAGTATGGCTTCTCCTCGCTTTATTCTTTTATTCAATACAAAGCCGTCAAGCAGCTTCATAAGGTCAAATATTTTGTCTTTGGGGATTTCGCCGTTTGTTCTTACGGGAAGAACGGGCGCTTCCTCAAAAACTGTTCTTACGGTAGTGGTTACGCTCCTTTTGGGCTCGGTCATCTCGGCAATCGCGTATGTTTTGCCTTTGGGGCATTTTTGGCCCGTTACCGTTATATCTTCGCCGTCAATCGTAACTGTAAGCCGACAGCCGTTGGGACACACAATGCAAACAAGATTCATACCGTTTATTCCTCCAATGTAAGCAAAATAACGCTGCTTTCGTTTAAGGTTTCTTTTGATAAATCCAATTTTACGGATTCCATTTCAGGCGGGCGCAAATGCGCGTATTTTTTTGTCATTATTACTTTGCCGTCCACGGAAACGATAAATTTGGTGTTGTCAAAATCCTTTATTGAGCGAAAATAAATCTTAATCTTATCAATAGGCGCGTTAATGTCTATTTTTTGCGGTACGATGTAGAGAAAATTTTTATCCGTCTTTATATCGATCAGCTTTCTTTCTTTATTTTTATAAACAGCCGCGTTTTCTCCCGCGATTTCCCCTCCTTCGCTGACATAATCCACAAGGTCGTTTACATGCAAGGCGTTTCCGCAAGAAAAGATTCCTTCCCTCATTGTCATAAAGGTCTGGTCTACCGTAGGGCCTTTTGTGCATCTATCAAGCGGAATGTCAAGCGAATAAGCCACTTCGTTCTCGGGGATAAGTCCTACCGACAGTATAAGAGCGTCGCATTCGATTTTGCGTTGAGTGCCTTCTTTAATGTTCATCTTTTCGTCGACTTCTGCCACTTCAACGGCTTCCAATCTGTCTTCCCCGAATACCTTAGTTACCGTATGCGATAAATGCAAAGGAATGTCAAAATCGTGCAAACATTGCACAATATTTCTTGTAAGGCCTGACGGAGTAGGCTTTACTTCATAAACGCCTTCCACCTTCGCGCCTTCAAGAGTCAATCTTCTTGCCATTATTAATCCTATGTCGCCGCTGCCCAGAATAACGCATTTTTTTGTGGGCATCTTGCCGAGTATATTTACATAATATTGCGCTGTGCCCGCCGTAAATACTCCCGCAGGACGGGTACCCTGAATGAGCACTTGTTTTGCTGTTCTTTCCCTACACCCTGTAGCAAGCACTATGGTTTTGCCGAAAATCTTTGAAATGCCGTTTCTGTTGACAAGCGTAAGCGTATAACCGCCTTCAACCTGTTTTATGTCGCTGACAAATGTAAGCGTTACCGCTTCCACGCTTGTTTGGTTGAGCATGTCTATGTATCGTTCCACATATTCGGGTCCGGATAACTTTTCCTTGAATCTTATTAAACCGAATCCGTCATGTATGCATTGCTTTAGTATCCCTCCCAGCCTCGCTTCTCGCTCAATCAAAAAGACTTTGGCTTTTTGTTTATGCGCCGCAACGGCTGCCGCTATTCCCGCTGGACCTCCTCCGATTACAACCACATCGTACTTATTCATCTTTCTTGCGCTCCCTTTGTATCTCCTAAAAGCACTTTGCTTTGTTGGTTTGCTTTGGTTATTTCTTCTACCTTTACCCCTTTATGCTCGGCAAGTATCTTCATGACAAGAGGAGAGCAAAAACCGCCCTGACACCTGCCCATGCCCGGTCTTACTCTTCTTTTGATGGCATCCAGAGCATATACGGGTATGGGTGAATTCAATGCGTCAAGAATTTCTCCTTTGGATATTTCTTCACAACGGCAAACAATTTCTCCGTATGCGGGATTTTGCTTAATCAATTTATCCCTTTCCTCGGCCGACATTTTCGCCAAATGCGGAATACCTTTTCGTATGGGGTTGAAATTGGGATTTTCTTCCACATTCCCTAAAATCTCTTTGGTCCATTTGGCCACGTCTTCGGCAATGGCGG
>LFSG01000009.1:13436-24290 GCA_001512685.1 Clostridiales bacterium DTU072 | reverse complement strand
TGGGGGATTGCACGCCCGCCGCCTGTATGATATTCTTGGTGAAAATGCCCTTTCTGATAACAAAATCTTCTTCATAAGTGGGCGCTCTTGTGCCTGAAAAATATGTGATAATATCCGAATAGCTCAATTTTTCGGCTACTTTCTTCATTTTATTGACAACAAAATCAATATCCTTTCTTTGGGTGGTATTGTCTTCCCTATAAGGCGTCTCTATCGCGGTGGGACCGATAAGAACATTGTCGTCAACGGTATGCACCACGCCGCCGCCTTTTGTATGCCTTTGAGCGTTGGTTATTTCCTTTTCGTCTTCAAATCTTATGAAGGGAGATTTGTTCATGGAGGTTGCGGCATAGCTTGCGCATTTTTTGTCAAGAATAATGTTCGTTCCCTTTCGCGGGTGTATTGTAAATGTCCTATCCCCCGCCATTTCAGCTATTATGTCGGAAAAAACACCCGCGGCGTTAACAACCAGTCTTGGATAAATTACGCCGCGATTGGTTATCACCGCTTTGATTTCTCCGTTTTCCACCTTCATGTCCTTTACTATTGTGTTGAGACATACCTTTACTCCGTTCATGGCGGCATTCTCCGCAAGCGCTACCGTAAATTTATAAGGCGATATTTCTCCGCCCGTGGGCATAAAGGCGCCGCCGCTTACCCAAGAGGGTATGCCTTTTTCAATTTGCAAAAGCTCCTTCCTCGGCAAATATTTTAGTCCCGATATGCCGAGCATAATTGATTTGAGCTTAAATAACGGGTAAATAAGATATCTTTCCCATTTCTTGCGGAACAATATGATATGTCCCGTTCTGTGGAATTCGCTATCCAATTCCTCGGCCAATTTATCGTAAAGCTTGTTGCCTCTTAAGTTGTAATGTAATTTTTGCTGTCCTCTGTGCAAATCTATGCCCACATGGATATCGCCGTCATTTCTGGAAGAAGCGGCCATGGCCACGTCATAATCTTTATCCAGAAGCATAATGTCAAGCTTATATTTGGACAATTCCCTTGCCGCCGCGCACCCAACGATACCCGCGCCTATTATGACCACATCGGGCTTAAGTCCGTCATAAGCCTTGTCTTCAATGGTAGGCTTCTTTATTTCCTCTTTGAAGCCTTTAAGCTTGATATCGTTAATTACGCCAAGAAATTTTTTATTGACGGCAAGCCTGCCCGCTTTTACGACATCGTCCCAATTGTCAAGTTCCCCTTCGAGAACGACACAATTGTTTTTTGAGTATACTTTGATTTGATCGGATATTTGGGAATGAATTCTTTTTTGAATTTTAGTTAAAATTTTTTCCATAAGTAAAACCTTTAATAATGTAGTCGATATTACTATATATAATTTAATTATATAGAAATATGGGGGTGAAGTCAATACGCTTTTCAACGCAAAAGGCTTTCTGCGCAACGGTTATTGATTTCTTCTTACATCGAGCACGCCGTCTACGCCGCTAAGCTTATTTATGAGCGCATCAACATCGCTTAAAGAGCGAATCTCCACGCCGACGTTTATCACAGCTTTTTCTTTAGGCTTTACTATTCTCGCATCCATGGAAGTAATTGAAAAATTCATTGCCGCGATTGCCGCGGATATTTGTCCTATCATACCCGTCTTGTCCACGCTTTCTATTCTTAAAGCGGTCCTGAAAGTGGAATCGGGGGTATTGGCCCATTCGGCTTTCAGAAGCCTTTCGGGCATCATATTCTTTACATTGGCGCAGTCAACCCTATGCACGGATACGCCTCTCCCTCTTGAAACATAGCCCACTATCTTATCCCCGGGAACAGGATTGCAGCAATGCGAAAGTCTGATAAGAAAATCGTCATAGCCTTCGATAAGTATGCCCGAATGCGGCCGCTTTTGTCGAATTTCAGTTTTTGTCAAGCCGCTTTCTTCGATAACGGGTTCTTTAAGTTCTTGTTTCTTGCGATAAAACTCTATCAGCTTAAACAATATTTGATTAGTGCTTATGCCGCCATATCCGATACTGGCGTACATGTCGTCCAATTCCGAAAAACTGTATCTTTCCAGTATTAACTTAACCCAGTTGGGCTGCAGCAGATCCGATAAATTGTATCCCCTGTGCTTGGCTTCTTTTTCAAGCATTTCACGGCCTGTCTTGATGCTCTCTCCCTTCATGGCCTTTTTGAAAAAAGAACGGATTTTTGCTCTGGCGTTGGGAGTTTTAACGATTTTGAGCCAATCTCTTGACGGTCCTTTGGAATTGTTTGAAGTCAGAATTTCAATCACATCTCCGTTGGATAAAGGAGTATTCAGAGGCACAATTTTGGAATTTATTTTGGCGCCAACGCATTTATTGCCTATTTCACTATGCAGACGATAGGCGAAATCTATACAGTTCGAGCCTACGGGCAAATCGAATACATCGCCTTTGGGACTGAACACATAAATTTCATTTGAGGTAACATTCAGTTTAAGGGTATCCATAAATTCAAAGGAGTCTTTTAAGTCGCCCTGCACATCAAGAACCTGCTGTATGAAGCTAAGCTTGTGGTCCATTTCGGTTTCTTCTTCGGGCTTTTTGCCCTCCTTGTACTTCCAATGGGCGGCTATGCCGTATTCGGCTACCCTGTTCATTTCGTATGTTCTGATTTGTATTTCAAACACCTGCCCGAAATTGGTCATTACCGTTGTGTGAAGCGACTGATACATATTGGGCTTGGGCATGGCTATATAATCTTTGAATCGGCCCGGAATGGGTTTCCATATCGAATGGATGTCGCCCAGAACGGTATAGCAATCTCTGATTGTTTCCACAATCACCCTTACCGCTACAAGGTCGTATATCTGATCGAAGGTTTTGCCCTGCTTCTTCATCTTTTTGTATATTGAATAAAAGTGTTTGGGCCTCCCCTTGATTTCGCCTTTTATGTTCGCTTCCTTCATTCGCTGCTGTATTATTCCCGCCACTTTATTGACAAGCACCATTCTTTCGTCGCGCTTGCTGTGAATCATGCTTGAGATATACTCGTAATCCTCGGGATAAAGGTATTTCATGGCAAGGTCTTCCAATTCCACTTTAATATTGGAAATACCCAGCCTGCCTGCCAAAGGAGCAAAAATATCCAAGGTTTCCTTAGCTTTCTTGAGCTGTTTTTCTTTGGGAATATGCTTTAGCGTGCGCATATTGTGCAAGCGGTCGGCAAGTTTGATAAGCAAAACCCTTATGTCCTTGGCCATGGCAAGGAACAATCTTCTTATGTTTTCGGCTTGTTCTTCTTCTTGAGAATTGAATTTGAATTTGTTGAGCTTGGTAACGGCTTCAACCATTTCCAACACTTCTTTGCCGAAAGTTTCCTCAATTTCCTTTTCGGTAACCGAAGTGTCTTCCAGCACATCATGAAGCAAGGCGGCAATAACGGTGGTGGCGTCCATCCCCAAATCTATAAGCGTATCGCTGACTTTTAGCGGATGCACGATATAGCTTTCGCCCGATATTCTTTTTTGGTCCTTATGCGCTTTGGCGGCAAAATTATAAGCATTTACTATGCGGTTATAATCTTCCAGCTTATAAGCCGCTTTCGCCTTGCCGAAAAACTCTTCCATCATACAGTTACCTTATTCGTTTTTGCCTCGCTTAGCCATTTATAAATTTCCGATTTATTGAGATCGGTCTTTTTATTATGTAAATTAATAGTACCACTATTATTAATGCTAAGCAATTCAAGTTCCATAAAAATATGAAAGGATACCGCAAATTCGCAAAAAGTTTTTGTATAACCTTTCATTACGGCTGTTTTATATAAAATTCCGATATCTCTGAACGCGGTATTGTTCAGGTTTTGCGCAAAAAATAAATAGTCTTTTCTCAATCCGTCAATATCAAAATCATATCGGATATTAAAAACAGGAGATTTGCCCGTTACTTCAATCTTGCCGCAAAAGTTTTCCTTAATGAAGTCAATCATTGAAGCGGGAGGAGCTTCCAAGAATACAATCTTATTATAATAAGTATAAATAAAATCCTTTTCCGGAGATAAGATAATGGAATCATACGGATTCAAGGCAGGAGTGTTGAAAATAAGCCTTTCATAGCAATCGTTATTGAAAGCATTGAACGCCTTATTTGTAAAGGCGACATAAAGATTTCCGAAGCCGTACCCTTCCATAGGAGCTTTTTTGATAATATCCTTACGCTTTCCTTGATGGGTAAAAGCGCTTAAATATCGCGCAAACAGAATATCTTCATCCACATGCGCTTTATCCGCATATATATCTTTTATGACACATTGAATATATTCTTTATTGCGGAATATATCCCTGTCCATTCCAAAAGATATTATTTTTTCCGTATTGCCGTTTAACAAAGGCAAAGCGTATTCGCCGTTAAAGGCAATAAACTTAAAATTTTTCATTTTATTTTTAATATGCGTATAATTGCCTATGCGGCTAAAATTCATGGCTCGCGCTTTTGTTATGAACAGGGGCTTAGGATTGCCGCAGCCGAAAGGCTCAAGAAGCTTTAATAGCTTTATCATATCGGCGTTTATGTCGCCTATATTTATTTCTTCGTCATATATTATCTTTTTTTCAAAACAGCTTTTGTCCGTATTTTGCTTTATGTATTCATTGACTCTTTCAATAAATGTATTTAAGTTTTCTTTGCGCAGGCTGAGCCCTGCAGCCATTGAATGTCCGCCAAATCGTATCAATAAATCCTTGCAGCTTCTTATCACCTCAAAAATATTGACGCCTTGAATGCTTCTTGCCGAACCTTTCATAATTCCGTCGTTTTCAGTAAAAAGTATGGCGGGACGGTTAAACTGCTCCGCAAGTTTGGAAGCCGCGATGCCGATAACGCCTTCTTCCCAGTTGCTTGAGCTTAACGCGATGATCAAATTTCGGCTAAAGTCATATGTCTCAAGCATATTCAGCGCTTCCGTCAGCACCTCTGAGAATATATCCTGTCTTTTTTTGTTTTCCCTATCAAGCTCTTCCGCAAGCAAAGCTATCGCCGTAGGGTCATCTTCTATAAGCAGCTTCAACGCTTTTGAGGCGCTTGATAATCTGCCACAGGCGTTTATTCTGGGAGCTATTCGGAATGCCAAATCGTATACGCTTACTTCTTTGTCTTTTTTTATACCCGAAACTGCCATTAATTTTTTTAAGCTCTCCCTGCATTTGCGGCTTGATAACATATCAAGCCCTTCTTTTACGATTATGCGGTTGTCGCCCGTCAATGGCACTATGTCCGCTACTGTGGACACCGCGCAAATGTCTATGTATTTGCGCATATTATCCCTGCTTGTCAGCATCTCAACAAGCTTAAGCGCCACTCCCGCGCCGCATAAGGGGTTGGCGCCGCCGTTCAAAGCGGGATTCAATATTGGAGCGTCGGGTATGTCGCCGCTTGGTTCATGGTGGTCGGTAATAATAACGGCGATACCCTTTTTCTTCAAGTATTCGGTTTCTTTTACCGAGGTTATACCGCAATCCACGGTAATAAGGAGCTTTGGGGAATACTGCCTTATTATCTTGTCTATGGCTTCAATGTTTAAGCCGTAGCCTTCCTCATGTCTTTGCGGAATGTAATAATGAACATCTGCGTTAAGCTCTTTTAAGGCAAGATATAGAATGGAGATTCCCCCTATTCCGTCGCAATCGTAATCGCCGTAAAGCACAATGGGCAGGTTTTGCTTAATGGTATGGTTAATTAAATCAACGGCCTTTTTCATATCGGGAAAATCCAACGGAGATGACAGATCATTTATGTCGCATGAAAGAAAGGAGGAAATCGCTTGCGGGGTATCAATATCCCTCATCATAAGCAACTTGACAGTAAGCCGCTCAAGTCCCGTCCTTTCAGTTAATTCTGTTAATCTTTGTTCATCAATGTTTTTTCTCAATATGAATTTCATTACAAAATACCGTTTATCCTACAAAAAAAGTCCCGCGCAAGGACTTTTTCTTATTTGTCTTTTTAGGCTTCCGCAAAATTCTTGCGGTTTTTGTTTTCTCTCTTTTTTGGAGTTATCTTGCTCGCCAAATACTCTTTATTGGCTTTCTTTCTCTTATGGTCATCCTTAAACTTATTAAACAGTCCCCATAAAGGAGCGGCTATAAATGCCGACGAATAAAATCCCGCGATAAGTCCGAAAATAATCGGGAAAGCAAAGGTTCTTATTGAAGCTACGCCTAGTATAGCCAGAATTGCAATCGTAATGAGGGTGGTTAATGTGGTATATACTTGTCTTGTGAATGAGCTGGTTATGGCAGTGTTTACGATATCTGGTATATCATATTTCTTATTGCCTTGTTTATAAGGCTTAATGATTTCGCGCAATCTGTCAAATACTACAATGGAGTTGTTGATGGAATAACCGACTATGGTAATTATGGCGGCCACAATTGTTGAGCCGATTTCCACCCTGAATATTACGGTAAACGCCATCATAATAATGACATCGTGCAATAAAGCTATTATGGATGACGCGGCGGTGAAAATATCGAATCTTATGATTATATACAAAAACATAACGGCAAGCGCGATGGAAACCGAAATAAGCGCCGTTCTCAGCAACTTCATGCTTGAAGACGTTCCAATAAGGCTTGCCGTCGATTCTATTTCTATTTCGTAATCTTTATATTTTTCGTCTGTTTTGAAAGCTGTTTCTATTTCTTCCATAATCTTGTCATTGACCTTTTTCATTTCGGCGGTCATCTCATCTGTGCCGTAATCAATTGCCGGTCTGGTGGGATCGTTGCCGTACGCTACATATGAATAACGAATTACAAGTGCGCTGTTGCCGCTCGCTTGGGAAGTCGCGATTTCAAAACCATGATTGGCAAGCACCCTGCGGATTATCTCCACATTATAATCCCTGTTAACGGTATTCATGTCCACTTCGACATTGGGATCTTTTGATTCCATCTTTACATTGAGCAAAGTTCCGCCTTGAAAATCTACGCCGATATTGGCGAATTTATCGTAGTTTGGAGAAAGCTGATACACCGTACCGCAAATCAGCATTACAAGCACAACAACAAGAGGCACCAAAAAGAAAATCCTGTGATTCTCAAAAATCTTCAATGCGGCAATCTTATTTCTTAAGAAATCCATAAGCTTTTTCATGACAGTACCTCTCTTTTTCTCAATCCATACATAACATCGCTTTCATCGTTTAAGGCCAAGAAACAATTGATAAGTAATCTTGTAACAAAGATTGCCGTAAACATTGATATAATAATACCTATTAAAAGCGTAATGGCAAAGCTCTTGATTGCCGTAGAACCGAATATCATCATAACTATGGCGCCGATAATGGTGGTAATGTTGGAATCCAAAATCGCAATCAGCGCTTTCTGAAAGCCCGTCTTTACTGATGAAGGAATGGATCTGTTCCCGATAGTTCGAGTTTCTTTGATTCTTTCAAAAATAATGACATTGGCATCAACCGCCATACCTATGCTCAAAATCACGCCCGCAATACCCGGCAATGTCAATTGCACCCAAGGCACAATGGCAAGCGCCACGACCAGCAATTCCACATAAATCAATAAAGCTATGGAAGCACAGGCTCCGAATACTCTATAAAGCCATATCATAAGCGCGTAAATCAGCATCAATCCGATAGCGGCGGCAATTATGCTGTTCATTAAGGCTTCGTCGCCCAACGAAGGAGATATCGTTTCGGAACGCAGCAGCGTAAGCTTTACTTCAGACGCTCCCGCCTTTATTTTTACGGCATACTCATTGGCTTTGTCGTATGAAGCGGCAAATTCTTGACTGGTAATGACCGCTCTTCCGTCTGAAATTACGCCGTTGACTTTGGGTTCCATAAAAACTTCGCCGTCTATATATATTTGAAGAATTTTATCATCGGTATTGTTATACACATGCTCGGTAGCCTTGGCGAAAGCCTCAGTACCCGCTTTGTTAAATTGTAAGGATATGACATATTGCCCTTCTTGCTGAGCAACGGCGGCGTCTTCAAGGTGCTTGCTTCCTTCCACCCATAATGTGCCTTCCTTGTCCTTAAATTCAAGCGTGGCGGGCTTGCCGATAAGCGCCATAAGCGCTTCAGTGTCTTGAATGTCGGGCACTTCCACCCTTATTTCATTTGTTCCTTGCTTTGTTACTATCGCTTCGGTATATCCTCTTGAAAACAGCAAACTTTCGAGATTGCTGATAGCGCCATCGATTGCCTTGTCGGGATTGCTTATCCCTTCGGTGTTAGCCCTGTATTCGGCATACATGCCGCCTTTCAAATCCAATCCCTGTTTAATGGCTGTGGATATCCAATAATAATCATAATTAGTATTTCCTATTTGAAAAGATTCCTTGCCGTTAAGAGGAATTATCAATAATGCCAGTCCGATAATAAAAACCGCAATGATCGTAAGAAAGATAATAGATTTTCGCTTGCTCACCGGATTGCCTCCATTTGTTAATCTCAATTATTATATATGTTTTATTTTGTATAGTCAACAAAATGCAAATTAGTTACCATAATTAAATTTACAAAACAAAATAATTCTAACCGTTCCCCTTTTGTTCCATAATTTTTTCTATGCCGTTAATCGCTAAACTAAGTTCAAATCGCTTGCGGGTAAGCTCGCAGCCTTTTTCGTAAATACTGTCAAGACCTTTGCCGTATTTATATGAATTTGCCATGCAACCTCCGCCGCAATAATATTTGGCAAAGCATTCTTTGCATTCGGGTTTGGACAGAACCGATACGCCAGAAAATCTTTGCCTTACATCCTGCCTGTCTATACTTTCAAATACATTGCCAATTTTGAACTCGGATATTCCCACAAATTGATGGCAAGGAAATATGTCGCCATTGGGAGAAACGGAAAGATATTCCGTGCCCGCGCCGCAACCCGTCATTCTTTTGTTCACGCAAGGGCCGGTTTCAAGGTCGTTCATAAAATGAAAAAAATTAAACCATTTGTCCGTTTGTCTTCTGTTTAGGTACTCATTCGCAAAGGTTTGGTATTCCTTTTTTATTTGTTCAATATTTTCGTCTTTTATTTCCAGAGAAGGAATATTTGTTACCACGGGCTCAACGGATATTTGGTCAAAGCCTTCGTCATTCAGCTTAAGAATATCCTTGGAAAAATCCAAATTCAGCGCCGTAAAAGTTCCTCTGACATAATAGCTTTTATCTCCCCTTGTTTTTTTCATCTTCTTGGCGTTTTCAAGTATTTGCTTGTATCCCATATTTTTGTCAAGGCAACGGCGAACCTTATTGTGCGTTTCTTCCCTGCCGTCAAGGCTTAACACAACATTGCACATCTCTTTATTGAGATAGTCAATTGTTTGGTCGTCAAGCAATACGCAATTGGTGGTCGTGGTAAAATTGAAAAATTTACCGTTTTGCTTTGCTTGCTGTTTGGCGTATTCGACCGTATCTTTAATAACCGATAAATTTAACAGCGGTTCGCCTCCAAAGAAATCTATTTCAAGATTCTTTCGCTTCCCGCTGTTTTCGATAAGGAAATCCACGGCTTTTCGCGCTACCTCTTTGCTCATGTAAGCGCGCTCCGCTGTATGATAGCTGCCCCCGTCCGCAAAACAATAACTGCAACGCATGTTGCAGTCATGACATACATTCAGACAAAGAGCTTTTACCTCATCAGCATCTTTATGGAATTCGGTTATTTGCGGAGGGGCGTTTAAGCTGCCTTCTTTTTCCAGTAAATCAAATTCATTATTTATTTGCTTGACAAGCTCTTTGTCTATTGCTTTGAATTTTGCTTCTTCTTCGGTATCGAAAGTCCGGCTATATCTTTTTTTTGCGCACAAGAAAGCGGCATCGTCCACATTATGCAGACTGCCACTTTCAACATCCCACAAAAAATTATATAACTCTCCGTTATAATTGTGGTTAAAAATATGAACCATTATTCGGGCATCTTTACGATCTTATGTATTCTCTCTTGTTTTTTACAAGATTGATTGCCTACCGTGCAGCTGGTTTTGCAAGCCGATTGACAGCTGGATTGACACTCTCCGCAGCCCGTCCTATAGTCTTTGCATAAAGATTTTTTGAATAATGTGTTAATTTTCTTCATATACCACACCTCATTATTTATTTTTTATACATTATATAATCTGCGCTCAAAAAAATCAAGATATTTCAGTATATGCAGGCATATAAAAGTGATGATATGAATAAATTTAATCTATGTGGAGGGTTTATGAAAAAAATAGCTGTCAACAAAATGAATGTATTGGATGTAGTTAAAGGCTGTATCATATCGGTTATTATCTCGTTGCTTTTTGTTCTTATACTCGCTTTGTGCGTAAAAATTTTTACCATTGAATCCAAAGTGATTATGCCGATAAATCAAGTAATAAAAATACTCAGCATTTTCGGCGGATGCTTCTTTGGTTTCAAATTCAAAGAAAAAGGCGCCATAAAAGGCGGTATAGTCGGAATATTCTATGTTATAATGTCCGTCTTGGTTTTCGGAATCGTGGAAAACAAAATCAGTTTCAGGAATTTCAGCTGGTACGACCTTATCGCCGGTATAATAGCGGGTATAATTTCCGGCATCCTTGCTGTCAATATAAGAAAAACCACTAACTAAAGAATTAATTTTCAGCTTGCTATATGAAAAAACCTCTCAAATAATTGAGAGGATTTTGTCATATCATAATATCCAATCTTTCTTTTTTACTTGTCTAATTTCGCGCGAATGGCATTTTTTATTATCGTTACATGGGTGGGATTATCTTCATTTCCCACATTAATAACATATCTCTCATGCTCGTTGTCAATAGAAACAATATTGCCCACAAAGCCGCCTATCGTCATTATTTTGTCCCCAACTTGAATGGAATTGAGCATCTCCATCATCTTCTTCTTTTGTTTGCG
>LFSG01000009.1:0-13404 GCA_001512685.1 Clostridiales bacterium DTU072 | reverse complement strand
TGCTATCTCCAAACATTATACAATTTCTCCTGTTTATTTAATTAATGGTATAATGATACACCAATATATGGAATTAATCAAGTAAATTATTGCTTATTTTTTATATTATATCCGTCAAAAAATTTATTTCTGAAATCAAGCAGGCTGTCCGTCCATATCGCTTGTTTTATGTCGTTCATGAGTCTATGCAAAAACGATATGTTATGAATGGTTAAAAGCCTCCCTCCAAAAATCTCATCCGTGTTTATCAAATGTCTGATATAAGCTCTGGAATAATTTTTGCAGCAATAGCAATCGCAATTTTCTTCAACCGGACCAAAATCCTCTTTGAATTGGGAATTCCTTATTGTAATATTGCCCTTTGCGGTCATTGCCGTGCCGTTTCGAGCTATTCTTGTGGGCAATACGCAATCGAACATATCGATGCCTCTGCATATGCCCTCCACCAAGCAGTCGGCGCTGCCTACGCCCATAAGATATCTTGGCATATTTGAGGGATAATACGGCTTAAGCGTATCAAGCATTTCATACATAACGGGTTTGGGCTCTCCCACCGACAACCCGCCTATCGCTATCCCGCATTTGGCGTATGGCAATGTTCTTTTTATGCTTTCAATTCTCAAATCCTTATACATATTTCCCTGCACAATGGGAAACAGCATTTGGTCATCCCTACTTGCCACTTTATGGCATCTGTCCAGCCAGCTCAAAGTTCTTTCCATAGCTTCTTTGGCTTTGTCATAAGAAGCGTCCGCCGCCGAGCATTCATCGAAAGCCATTATTATATCGCTGCCCAACGATTGCTGTATTTCAATAGATTTTTCGGGAGTAAGGAAATGAATACTGCCGTCTATAAAGCTGTTAAATCTGCATCCTTCGTCAGTTATTTTGCGCAAGGAGGACAAGGAAAAAATCTGAAAACCGCCGCTGTCGGTCAAAATCGGACGATGCCAATTCATAAACTTGTGAAGACCGCCTGCCTTTTCAATAATTTTATGTCCCGGCCTAAGATACAAATGATAAGTGTTGGCGAGTATTATCTGCGAGCCCGCCATAAGGACTTCTTCCGGAGAAAGCGCCTTTACCGACGCCATTGTGCCTACGGGCATAAACACGGGCGTTTCAATGACGCCTCTGGGCGTGGTAAATCTGCCTATTCTCGCTCCCGTTTGTTTACATTCTTTCAGCACCTCATACTTAAACATTCGCTCATCCTTTAATTCATATTGTTTTTAATAATTTATTACGAAATAAACATTGCGTCCCCGAAGCTGAAAAATCTATACCTTTGCTCTATGGCATGGCGATATAATTCAAGCGTTTTTTCTCTTCCCGCAAATGCCGATACCAGCATAATCAAAGTGGATTCGGGCAAATGAAAGTTTGTTATCAAGCCGCTGACTATTTTGAATTTATACGGAGGATAAATGAATATATCCGTATAACCTGAGCATGCGCTTATTAAGCCGTCCTCTTGGACAGCGGATTCTAAAGCTCGCACGCTTGTTGTGCCTACGGTTATTATCCTGCGGCCTTCCGATTTGGCTCTATTGATTTTTTGGGCGGATTGCTCGGTAATTTGGTAAAATTCCTCATGCATTTTATGTTCAAGAATATTGTCGCATTTTACCGGGCGAAAAGTGCCTAAGCCCACATGAAGCAATATCTCCACAATTTCCACGCCCATATGGCGAAGATTTTCAAGTAATTGCTCGGTAAAATGCAATCCCGCGGTAGGAGCGGCGCTTGAGCCTTCCACTTTGGCGTAAACTGTCTGATAACGCTCCCTATCCTCAAGCTTTTCGGTAATATAAGGCGGCAAAGGGGCTTCTCCCACTCTTGAGAGTATGTCCTCAAAAACGCCTTGATATTCAAATTCAAGTATTCTGACTCCGTTGTCGATTATGTTTTTTACTCGGCATTTTAGCTCTTCGTTGACAACAAGATAACTGCTGATTTTTGCCTTCCTTGCCGGCTTCATTAACGCTTCCCATGTGTTAATATCCAAGCGTTTCAAAAGTAGAATTTCGTATTTTCTCTGCTTGGCGTCATAAGCGTGCAGCCTTGCGTAAATAACTCTGGTATTGTTAATAACCAAAACATCGCCCTTTTTCAAAAGGCTGCCTATATCCCGAAAAATCATATCTCGGACTTTATTGTCTTTTCTGTCATAATATAGTAATTTTGACGAATCCCTCGGATACAGCGGCTTTTGCGCTATGAGCTCTTTAGGCAAATCATAATAAAAATCACTTTTCAGCATTATTTCCGTTATCCTGTTGCAAATCAAACAATGTGGGTTGTTGAGAGGTATAACATTTACCCAAATGTTCATACGCTCTTTTAAGACATATTCTTCCCCTTGGCGTGCGGGTTATAAAACCCAATTGCAAAAGGTAAGGCTCGTATACGTCTTCTATGGTGATGGCTTCTTCTCCCGACGCCGCCGAAATGGTGTCCAAACCTACGGGCCCACCGTTAAACTTGTCGATTATGGTAAGCAAAATTTTCCTGTCAATATTGTCAAGCCCAAGTTCGTCTACTTCCATGCATTCAAGCGCTTTTTTGGCAATAACCAAAGTAATTATATCCGAGCCTTCGTATTCGGCAAAATCTCTAACCCTTTTCAGCAGTCTGTTGGCTATTCGCGGAGTGCCTCTTGAGCGGCGGGCTATTTCTTGAGCGGCTTGAGCGTCTATATTTATGTTCAGAATGCTTGCCGAACGCGTAATAATGGCGGTAAGCTCCTTTTCGTTATAAAGCTCCAATCTGAACATTACGCCGAAGCGGTCTCTTAAAGGAGAGGATAGCATGCCCGCTCTTGTGGTGGCTCCCACAAGCGTAAATTTAGGCAATGACAATCTGATTGTTCTTGCCGACGGCCCTTTGCCCAGCACCATGTCCAAAGAATAGTCTTCCATGGCGGGATAAAGGATTTCTTCCACGCTGTGGTTAAGACGATGTATTTCATCAATAAAAAGTATGGAATTATCGCTGAGATTGGTGAGTATGGCCGCAAGATCGCCCGCTCTTTCTATGGCCGGCCCCGAAGTGATTCTGATTTCAGCGCCCATTTCATTGGCAATTATGTGGCTCAATGTGGTTTTGCCTAATCCCGGAGGGCCATAAAGCAACACATGGTCCAAAGCCTCTCCTCTTTTTTTTGCCGAATGCATAAAGACGTTGAGGTTGGACTTAATCTTTTGTTGACCGATATAATCGCTTAAATTCTTTGGTCTTAAAAGATTTTCATTGTCGTCGTTTTCTATTTTTGCCGAGGTTATTAATCTTTCTTCTTCATTAAACATTGCTGATTATTAAAGATTCTTGAGAGACTTTGAAATAAGTTCTTCAAGGCTCTTTGCTCCTTCTTTTGCTTTTTTTACCGCTTCAATAGCTTCTTTTTGCGCTATTCCCAAGCTTCTTAACGCCATTACCGCGTCCGCTTCCATGCCTGTCTCAAATACGGCCGCGCCCAAATCCGAGTCTTCCGCGCTTATATCATCGGCCGTTATGCTTTCCCTAAGCTCCAGCGTAATTCGCTCCGCGGTCTTTTTGCCCACGCCTTTGATTTTTGACAAAGTCTTGATGTCTTTGGTAGCTATCGCCGTTATCAAAGAAGTAAGCTCAATTCCCGAAAGAATGTTCATAGCCGCTTTGGGGCCCACTCCGGTAACCGATATGAGCTTCAAAAATATATTTTTTTCTTCAAGGCTGTAAAAGCCGTAAAGAGTTATGCTGTCTTCCCTTGCATGCAAATAACAATACAATTGAACTTCCTTTTCGGCCTGACTGCTTACTTTTACCAAGGTGGAGGTAGCTACGCTGAATTCATAGCCTATGCCGTTATTTTCCAATACCACAGTTCCGTTTTTGGCGGAAATCAAACTGCCTTTAATAAATGATAACAATTTCTTCTCCTTACATATTAAAAAGATGGGCAAGCTTATTTGTTTGAGCGTGCGTCAAAGCAACGGCAAGCGCGTCCGCGGCGTCATCGGGTTTTGGCGCGCTTTTAAGCCCCAGCATCACTTTTACCATTTGCTGAATTTGGTTTTTGTCGGCTCGACCGTATCCCGTTATCGCTTGTTTTATCTGTAACGGCGTATATTCATACATAGCTATGTCGCTGTCCATGCAAGAGAGGATTATCGCGCCTCTTGCTTCGGCCACAAAAATAGCCGTCTTTCTGTTGCTTTGAAAAAACAGCTCTTCCACGCAAATTGCGTTCGGTTTATGCTTTGCAATCAATTCCTTGACGCATTCGGATATGTGCTTAAGTCTTGCGGGCAATTTCTGTTCCTTAGGCGTGGTGATAACGCCGTAATCTATTACTTTATTATTTGAGCCTGTGGAATCAATTATGCCGTATCCGACGGTCGCATATCCGGGATCTATGCCTAAAATAACCATATTGATATAATACCTGAATTTTATGGTTAAGTCAATTCATACGGAAAGTGAATATAAATAAATCAAGTCAAGCTTAATCAAACAAAAAAACCAATCTGTCGCCGTGGTCAAGCTCTTCATATCTAAAGCTTACGGCATCAATATATTCATTGCCGTCAATAATTTGAAGGTTGTCCCCTATTTGCTCTATGTTCGCGGAAACGGTGTAGCAATTAAGGGTTATTGTTAAATCATCGTCATCAATGTGGGCATATTCAAGTTTTGAATAATAACTTTTCAATTGTTCCCAATTCCACATAATGTTAACCGCGATTTCGTTTTCACCGGGCAATCCGTATTTGTATCTTGACAGTCCGTCATATTTATAATTGTATAATTCGGGAATGGCCGCGAACTCCATTAGAACGGCTCGGGAATTATCCTCTACCAAGCTTATATAAGAAACAAGCTCTTTAAGCCGATAATAGTCGCCCTCTTTTCCAAAAGCGAAATATGAATCGCCGTTAGTCATAATGAACGCAAGCTTGCCGTCGAACATGGCTTTGTCTTTGGATTTGTCTATTACGGCGCATTCGCCATAATAATCAGGCAATGATTTAATTGTTTCAGCTATCCCTTTTTCGGCTTTTTTGGTGAATTTATATGATAAATCGTCCTTCCTTTTCGCTTTCAAGCCTTTGACTGTATAATCGGCGTTAAGCAAGACCTTTTTGGAAGTATAATCAATGCTTACGGATGCGTTATACGCGCATGAAGTCAGGCTTGACAACACGCAAAGCAGCAATACGATTATTAAAAATTTTTTCATATCCGTTTCCGATTTTTTATTTTATAATAACATATATTCACAGCCTTATCAATATCCATTAATTTTGTGTAAAAGGCATTTTAATAAACCCATTTGCTTGTATAATTATTCATTAAGATGTATAATAATAAAAATATCATTTACGGACAGATTAAATTAAGGAGTTGTTATGAAAGTAGTATTAGCTTATTCAGGCGGACTGGACACATCAATTATTATTCCCTGGTTGAAAGAGAATTTTGACAATTGCGAAGTTATTGCCATGGCGGCCGACGTGGGACAAGGGGAAGAGCTTGCTCCCTTGCGCGAAAAAGCGATAAAAAGCGGAGCGTCTAAAATATATATCGAAGACCTTAGGGAAGAATTTGTTACCGACGCCGTTTTCCCTTTAATTAAATCGGGAGCGTTATACGAAGGCAAATATCTTCTCGGCACTTCAATCGCGCGCCCCATTATCGCGAAAAGATTGGTGGAAATCGCCGAAAAAGAAAATGCCGATGCCATTTGCCACGGCTGCACGGGAAAAGGAAACGATCAAGTAAGATTTGAATTGACAATAATGGCGCTCAATCCAAAAATTAAGATTATCGCGCCTTGGAGAATATGGGACATTAAATCAAGAGAACAAGCTATCGATTATGCCGCTGCGCATAATATCCCCATACCTGTAACCAAAAAAAGACCCTATTCCATGGATAGGAATTTATTGCATCTTTCCCATGAAGGCCATGACCTTGAAGACCCATGGAATGAGCGTCGAAAAGACCAGCTGTTGATATGCGTCAACCCTGAAGACGCTCCCGACAAGCCCGAATATGTAACAATTGAGTTTGAGAAAGGCATCCCCACACATGTTAACGGTGAGAAATTATCGCCTGTAGAGCTTATGCTTAAGCTTAACGAAATCGGCGCCAGAAATGGCGTAGGCGTTGAGGATATGGTGGAAAACAGGCTTGTGGGCATGAAATCCAGAGGAGTATATGAAACTCCGGGCGGCACTATTTTAATAAAAGCTCATAAGGAATTGGAGGAAATTTGCCTTGACCGCAACACCTCGCACTTTAAGGAAATAATAGCCAACAAGTTCGCTGAGCTTGCTTACGACGGTAATTGGTATACTCCGCTTATGGATTCCATAAAAGCATTTGTGGACAAAACCCAAGAAACCGTAACGGGTACCGTCGTAATGAAGCTCTATAAAGGCAATTGCGTAATCGCCCGCAAGAAGAGCCCCTATTCCCTTCACGACATCGACATCGCCACTTTTGGAGAAGATGAAGTGTATAATCAAGAGGACGCGCAAGGTTTCATTCGTTTATTTGGACTTCCTTTGACCGTACGCGCCATGAAAATCAATGATTATTACAAAAAACTAATAAAAAAATAATTACTGGAGGAATAATGGAAAAACTTTGGAACGGTAGATTTAGTTCTGAAACAGATAAGCTTGCCGATATTTTTAACAGCTCGCTGCCTGTGGATAAAAAAATGTATCGACAGGATATTACGGCGAGCATAGCGCACGCCTCAATGCTGGTCAAATGCGATATTATTCCCAAAGAAGAAGGCGACAAGATTATTAACGGCTTGAAAGACATACTGCAGGATATCGACAAAGGCATTCTCAAGATAGACAACGCCGAAGATATTCATATGTTCGTAGAAAGCGAACTTACCCGCAGGATAGGAGAGGCGGGCAAGAAACTGCATACCGCAAGAAGCAGAAACGACCAAGTGGTTACCGATTTCAAAATGTATATCAAAGACAGCATTTTGGAAATAAAAAGAGAATTAAAGAGCTTTATCAATACTCTTCTATCCATTTCCTCCAAAAATTTATATACATATATGCCGGGATTTACGCACCTGCAGAAAGCGCAGCCTATTACGCTAGCTTTTCATTTGTGCGCCTATGCGGAAATGTTTTACAGGGATTTAATGAGATATGATTGCTTCTACAAGCAAATCAATGTTTGTCCTTTGGGTTCGGGCGCTCTTGCGGGAACCACTTATCCCATAGACAGAAGATATACCGCTTCCCTGCTTGGATTTGCCGATATCACAATGAACGCCATGGACGCGGTGTCGGACAGAGACTATGTATGCGAATATTTATTTAACGCCTCCATGGTCATGATGCACTTGTCAAGATTTTCCGAAGAAATAATTATGTGGGCAAGCGATGAATACAAGTTCATTGAATTAAGCGATTCCTTCAGTACGGGCAGCAGCATTATGCCCCAAAAGAAAAATCCCGATATGGCCGAACTCGTAAGAGGCAAAACCTCAAGGGTATACGGAAATCTAATGGCCATGCTTGCGATATTGAAAGGGCTGCCCTTGGCTTATAATAAAGATTTACAGGAAGACAAGGATTTGGTGTTCCAAACCGAAAGCGTATTGCTGCAAAGTTTGACAATATTTAATAAGATGCTGCAAAAAACTGTTTTTAACAAAAAGAATATGAAAAAATCAGCCATGAACGGCTATACCAACGCTACTGACTTTGCGGATTACCTCACAAAAAAAGGCCTGCCTTTCCGCGAAGCGCATAACATTACCGGCAAGCTTGTGTCTTATTGCGTAAATCGGCGCAAACCTATTGAAAAGCTGCCCTTGAATATATTGAAAGAATTCAGCAATGTGATTGAAGAAGATATTTACAGCAATATCTCCTTAAAATCAGTGGTAGGCAAAAGAGATGTTGACGGCGGGACCGCGCCTTCGGCGGTAAAAAAATCCATATCTCGACTCAAAAAAGCAATAATAAAGTGCTGATATGACAAAAGCGGATATCAATCCGCTTTTTCATATAATTTAGCTTTTTCTATTTGTCTTAAAAATTTTGATATATCCGATTTCTGAGAGCTGATATTTTTGCGTGCGACAAGCTTCTTTTGTCACGCTCGATATCTATATCGACATTAAGCAGAATTTCGGCATTTGGAGAAAGTAATACGATTTTATCCGCAAGAAGCAGGGCCTCGTCCACGTCGTGGGTAACAAAAATTACCGTTTTATTGTCTTGTTGCCATAGCTTTAAGAAAGCCGCGATAAGCTTTTTTTTCAGCGCTATGTCCAGTCCTTTGAAGGGCTCGTCCATAAGCAATATTTGGGAAGGATAAATAAAAGCTCTTGCCATTGATACTCTTTGCTGCATGCCGCCGCTCAGCTCATGCGGATATGCTTTTCTTCGCTGCGCAAGCTCTACGATATCAAGAATTTTGTCAATTTTTTTCATTCGCTCGTTTTTGTCTTTTTCTATGGTGGAAAGCACATATTCAAGATTGTCTTGCACATTGAGGTTGGGCAGCAGTCTGTTATTCTGAAATATATAGCTTATGCCCTTTTGCTCTCTTTCCACCTTGCCTTGATATTCGGTAAGCTCGGCAACAATATTCAATATGGTTGTTTTGCCGCATCCCGAAGGGCCGATTATGCAATTTATTTTATTATCAATCAATTCCAAATTAAAATCAGTAAGAACCTTGATATCGCCGTAACTTTTGTTTATGTCGATAAATTTCATTTCCACCTCACGCACAATTTTTTCAATACCGCCACGGCGATCTCTAAAAGATAGCTGAGAACAATCGCCGCTATGGTCCAGGCAATCAAAGAAGCGGTATCCAAATATTGCTTTGATATCTGCATCATTACTCCCATGCTGTGTCTTGTTTGAGACAGTACCTCGGCGGCGATAATCAATTTGACATTTAAGGAAATCGCGCTTCTGACGCTGTCAAAAAAGGACGGCATAATATATGGAATATAGAATTTCGTTACAATAATCCTTTTGGATACTTTATATAATTTTGACATCTCTATCAAATCTTTATCGATATTATTGATCGCCGAATAAAAGCCGGCATACAGCATGGGAAAAACTATTAAAAAGGCGATGAACATGGGGGTAATGTCCGAAGTAAACCATATTAGACTCAAAAGAATAACGGACATGGTGGGCACCGCTCTTGAAATTATCACAAGCGGCGAAAGCAAAAAATATACGGGTTTGAACAAAGACGACAACGCCGCAAGCAGCAAAGCCAAGGACATTGAAATAAAAAAGCTGATAAATGTCCTCAGCAAAGTATGCCCTATCGCCGTCCAAAAATCCATTGTTTTTACCAACAACAATAATTGTTTGAAGGCTTGCGCAGGATGCGGCAAAATTACCTCAATCTTTATTATCTCCGCGGCAATCAGCCATACTGCAAAAAATACGGCAAGAGCGATAAGGGGATATAAAAGATTGAGGTAATTCTTTAATTTCATTCCTTATAATACAATCCCTCGTCGGGAATTTTGCCTCCCACAAAATTTACATTGAAATCATACATCAAACGCAAGTAATTATCAATGGTTTCTTGAATGTCGCCCGCTTTTTCAAACCTGATATTGCATCTTGCTATGCTTTCAGCGCTTATGAAGTTTACTTGGCTGCCTTTGGATGCCAAAGCTTGTCCTACTTTTTCGGGATTATCCGCTATCCATTGAACATTTTGTTCTACTTCTTGCAAGAAGGACTTCAAAAAATCCTTATGGTTTTCGATAATGTCGGCTTTGGCTACCGTAGCCACTTGAGGATACCCTTGCTGCCATTCCTGCTGTAGATTTAACACTATCTCAAAATCTTCCGCAATATTTAACGCCTGTGAAACTTGAGGCTCGCCGAGTATAGCGTATTCAATTTGCGAGGCCTTCATCATCGCTATTATGCTTTCTGCGTCGGGAGCGTATCTCAAGCCTACTTCGTTATTCTTGGGCGTGTCGGTGGCGGCATAATTAATGTCGTTTTGCTCAAGTATGGTCTTGAATACAAAATCGGGGGTATTGCCCTGCCCCAAATTATATACGGTTTTTCCGTATAAATCCTCCAATTGATCAATAGGGGTTTTCCCAACCATATAAAGCAATCCGAATACATTGCAGGCGACTATTTTTATGTCTATTCCTTTATTATAAAGATTGGCCGCCATATTGGTGGGCAAAAGAGCGATGTCCGCCTCCCCCGAAAGCATTTTTTCCTGTATTCCTGTTGCCCCGGCTACAATATTATAATTGATTTTGTATCCATCGAATTTCGGATTTTCATAAAATAGTTTTGCCAGCGCCAAAGCGGGAGCTCCGTCCGGCATTACCACATTAATTGTATGACTGTCTTTGTCGGGTTTGTCGCAGCCCACAAAAACAAAACACGCAAGCGCAAGTATGAGCGCAAAAACAATTGCTTTTTTCATTTTACCTCTCTCCTTTTGTTTATATTTCAACTGATGTTAACGCCGATTTAACTTTAACGTTATCAAGTCTACCCAGGCGTCCGCATAAGGCGTTTATTTCTTCAGTATTGCCCTTTACTATCAGGCTAATAGCCGAAACATCGCTCACTCTGTCGGGCACGCCCATGCGGCCGACAATAATTTGATTATATTCGTTTAACAGCTTTTGCAATTCCACGGACACGCTTTTGTCTCCTTTTATTACAATACCGATTACTCCGATGCGTTTCATGTTTGCCTCCTTATATCAAAAAACCGCCCTTTATCAAAGAGCGGCTGAAAATAGCGTGTTAAAACAAAATATGAAGAAAAGCGGTTTGTTTTTCCCACAATTGTCAATAAGCTTACTCTCTGATAAAAATCATCGATTCAGGTTATTTCTGTATTTATGATATACCCTTTGACATCAACAGTCAATCAAAATACACAAGTTTTTCGCTGTTTATGTCGAAAAGTTTAAGGCTGCTTATATCTATATCGATATATTCGGGTATGTCTTCTTTATTCTCAATTACTGTTTTTATGCTGTGATTATCAATTTTAGAATGAAGTATTATCCTATTGTTATAATATTCCAAAAATCCAAGCTCATGTTTTATCCCCTCTTTCGCGGGATATGTGATAAAGCTTGCGATTGTTTCTTTGCCTATATAAATAGGATTAATTAATTTATCGCTAGACAGCTTTATTTTTTTGTTGAGGATATCAATATATACGCCTTCTTCATCTTCCGATACCTTCGCTTTTATTATATTGCTTTCATATCCTTTGACAAATTTATAACTTGTAAGCGTAGAAGGCCTTGCGTATAAATCGTCAAAATTCCCCTCGTCAACGACAAAGCCGTAACTCATAATGAAGGTTCTTTCGCTTATGGTGCGGGCTTCGTCAACTGATGTTGTGGCAAATATAACGGCTCCGTCCAATTTTTTGATAAACGGCAAAAGCTCGATAAAAACAGCGTGTCTGTCTTGAGGAAGGACCCTTTTGAATGGGTCGTCAAACAAATATACCGAAGCTTTCCTAAGCATGGCTCTGGCTATCATGACTTTAACTTTTTCGTTTTCCGAAAGCCTGAATATTTTTTCGCCAAGCAAATGCTCAATCTTTAATTCCCTTGCCACGCTCAATACTTTATCCTTAATAATGTCGTAGGATGTTTTTCGTATCTTAAGGCTGTATGAAAGGTTATAGAATACGCTTTTGCGATTGAAAAATCCGCCGTCTTCATAAACAAGCAATACGTTTCTGTCTTTGGGCGGAAGATTGGTTACGTCTTTGTCGTCAATATATATTTTACCTTCCAATATCGGATAAAGCCCGGCTATTGCTTTAAGCAATGAGGTTTTTCCGCCCTCGCTGTGGGATAATACGGATATAATCTCGCCGCTATCGCATTCCAGGGATATATCCCGCACTCCCACCGCGCCGTACATATATTGCTGTTTAAGATTTTTTATTATTAAATTTTTCATCAATGTTTATTATACAATATCCTATCTTTATTGCAATATATATTTGCATAATTATACATAGTATTATATAATAGCTAAGAAAAATATTATCTGACAAAGGCGGTAAAAATGGACAATACTAATTTAATCATTGAAAGAGACAAAAGATATATTTTAGGCACTTACGCTGCTCACGATATAGTTTTTGAGAAAGGCGAAGGCTGCATGCTCTACGATACCGAAGGCAAGGAATATCTTGACTTTCTTTCAGGCATAGCGGTGGCTTGCTTGGGTCATAACAATAAAAAATTGGTGGCCGCAATAAAAAAGCAAGCGCAAAAGCTGATGATAGCCAGCAATTACTTTTATACCCAGCCAAGAGGCTTACTGGCGGAGAAGCTGCTTAAAGGCTCGCATTTTTCCAAGGTCTTTTTTACAAACAGCGGTGCGGAATCCAATGAAGCGGCCTTAAAAGCCGCCAAAAAATATTTTAATCAATTCCATCCCCAAAGATACAAAATAGTTACTTGCCTTAATTCCTTTCACGGAAGAACAATAGCCACGGTTACGGCGACGGGACAAGAAAAGTATTATAAGCCCTTCTCCCCCATGCCCGATTGGTTTATATATGTTCCTTTCAACGACAAAGAAGCTTTGAGAAAAGCTTTATCCGATAAAGAAGTTGGCGCTTTTATGGTGGAATGCGTGCAGGGCGAAGGCGGCGTAGTCCCCGCAAGCGAAGATTATTTATCTTATGCCCGTAAACTGACAAAAAAGAATGATCAGCTTTTAATAATTGACGAAGTGCAGACAGGAATAATGCGCACGGGAAAAATGTTTGCTTATCAGCATTATGGAATTAAACCCGATATAGTAACTATAGCAAAAGGATTGGGCGGCGGTTTTCCGATAGGTGCCTGCCTTTTAACCGATAAAGTCGCTAACGTTATGAAAGTAGGCGACCATGGCACTACTTTTGGTTCAAACCCTCTGGCTTGTCATGCCGCCTTAACGGTTATAAAAGAATTAAAAAAGAAATCCATGCGCGAACATATACAGAACATAAGCGTTTATTTCTTTAATAAGCTCAAAACTTTTGAAAAATATCCGTTTATTAAAGAAATCAGGGGCAAAGGTCTTATGGCCGGCTTGGAATTTGATGATAAATATCAAGTAAAAGAAATAGTCAAAGCTTTGTTGGATAAAGGGCTTGTGGCTTCAATGGCGGGACAGAACACATTAAGGCTGCTCCCTCCCCTAATCGTAAATCAAAAAGAAATTGACCAAATGGGCGAAATCCTTGAAACCGTATTGAAGGAGTTGAATCAATAATGCCAAAGAGAACTGACCTTAAAAAGATTCTTGTAATCGGCAGCGGGCCCATTGTCATCGGACAAGCCGCCGAGTTTGATTATTCGGGAACACAAGCATGCAAGGCCCTTAAGGA
>LFSG01000060.1 GCA_001512685.1 Clostridiales bacterium DTU072 | reverse complement strand
CGCCGTTATGTTCGGCGCAATCGCCTGCCGCGTAGATATCGTCAATGCTTGTGCGCATATAATCGTCAACGATTATGGCTCGGTTAACATTGATTTCGGCTGACTTAGCAAGCTCAATCTGACTTCTTACCCCCATGCTCACAAGCATAAAATCGCCTTGCACATATTCGCCGCTGTCTAAATAAACTCCTTTTTTATCAATATCCTTTACCTGACTGCTTGTCAATATTTTTATGCCCTTGGCTTCCAAAGCTTTGGCAAGCATATCGGATGCCTTGGGATCAAGTTGGGCTTTCACTATATAAGGGTTTCTTTCGATAACCGTCACATTCGCCCCTCTTCTGTTAAAGGCTACGGCGGCTTCAATGCCCAAAATGCCTCCGCCCGCGATAATGACATTTTTGCCTTTATATTGCAATAAATTCACCAGCGTCTTGGCGTCGTCATAAGTTCTGAGCGTTTTTATGGGCAACCTTAAGGGAGAAGGTTTGAAAGGACAAAAAGCTTGCGCTCCCGTGGCGATAAGCAGTTTTGTATACGGCAATTTTTTTCCGTTAGACAAAACAAGATTTTTGTTGTCCTTTTCTATGGCGACAGCCGTTGTCTTAGGCATTAATTCTATATTGTTGGCCTTATAATAGCTGTCATACTTCAACGTAAGATCGGCAAAGGACAAAGCGCTGCATATATAATCGGAAAGAGCGGGCCTGTTGTACGGTAATCTGTCTTCTTCATAAACAAGAATTACCGACGCCGTTTTGTTTCTTTCCCTAATTGCTTTGGCTGCCTGTACCGCGGCTATGCCTCCGCCCACGATAACAAACCTTTCAAGAGTATCTTTTTTATAATCGATTTGCTCGGGAACAAACTCCGTAAACGCCGTCTTCGCCGCCCCGCAAACGGGACATACCTCGGGCAAATACGAAAAAACCTGGCCGCAAACATTGCATTTCCATTTTGTGTTTTTCATAATCCTAATTCCTTTACAGTTTACTTATTATCGCTTAAATATAAGAAGATAATTCCTTGCCAAAGTCATATGCCTTATTTAAGTCTTCGTTTGTGGGTTTTAAGCGCACCTTCAAGCCTTCAAGCGGCATTTTCAGTCTTAATTGCTTAAACCTGCCCATAATATTGGGCACAGCCTCCCCGCTCCAGCCGTAGCTGCCAAAAGCGGCGGCTATTATGCCTTTATGAATGACAGGGTTGAGGTTGGCCATTAACGCCGTTATGGGAGGAAGGGTATCTCCCACCATGGTGGGACTGCCTATAATTATGGCGTGGGCTTCGCTTATGGCTTTAAGGGCGTCTTCGGCTTTATCGAAAACCAAATCAAACATTTTGACTTCATCCACGCCTCCCTCAAGCAAGCCTTCTTTTATCTTTTCGCCCAGCGACTTTGTGTAGCCGTAAGCGGAAACATATGCTATTACCGCTTTCTTTTTGTCGGTTTTGTCATCTTTGCACCAATTTCTGTACATATCGATATATTTATCGACATTCTTTCTCAATACGGGACCGTGTCCTGTGCCTATAAACTTGATATCCAAATCTTTTATTTTTTCCAAAGCGTCAACCATAAAAGGCTTTTTGTACGGAGCTATAATATTGTCAAAATAATATTTGTACGCATGCAAAAAGTCGCCGCCTATCAAGTCATTGAAAATATTGTCGTCGGCATAATGACAGCCAAAACAGTCGCAAGGAAAAAGCGCTTTTCGTTCTTTAATATATGTAAACATGGTATCCGGCCAATGAAGCATAGGAACGATAATAAAGCTTAAGCTCATGCCGCCCAAATCTATGGTGTCCTTTTCGGTAACGGCGCGATAAGCAAACGGCTTGTTTATTATTTCTTTCAAGAATGAAATGGCGGTATTGCTTGCCAAAATCTGCGCGTTGGGCGCAAATTCCAAAAACTTTTCGATGGCTCCCGAATGGTCGGGCTCGGTATGATTGACAACAAGATAATCGATGTCGCTCGGGTGGCAAATTTGTCTTATCTTATTGAGATGTTCTTCAAAAAACGGAGTCTTAACCGATTCAATGAGCGCTGTTTTCTCTTTGCCTTTAACCAAAAAAGAATTGTAAGTGGTGCCCTTCTCGGTGGTCATTATTATATCGAAAACCTTTAAATCCTTGTCAAGAACGCCCACATAATAAATATCTTCAGTAAATAGTTTGGTCATAGCGCCTCTCTTTTTGTTTTTAATTTTACCTTACCCTTATGCTTCTGTCAATCGTTAAAATTTCTGTTTTGTTGCAAAGGCCCAGCAAATAGCTTATAATTATGCTAAATCAAAAATTTGATAAGAGGAAAAAATGCTCGATAAATTCAAAATAGGCAATTACACCGACAATGAAAACTGCACCGGCGTAACCGTTATTTTGTGCGAAGAAGGAGCGGTGGCGGGAGGAAGCGTTCAAGGCGCGGCTCCGGCAACCAGAGAAACGGATTTGCTGAGAACGGACAAGACCGTGCAAAAGATTAACGCCGTTACGCTTTCGGGAGGCAGCGCTTTCGGTTTGGAAGCCGCTTGCGGCGTCATGGAATATTTGCGGCAAAAAGATTGCGGCTATGATACGGGAAAATTCAGAGTGCCCATAGTGGTGAGCGCTTCTTTATATGATTTGGAATACGGAAACTTTTCCTTCCCCGACAAGCAAGCAGGCTTTGAAGCCGCCCTAAACGCGCGGGCAGGCAATTTTGAAAAAGGAAACATAGGCGCGGGAACAGGCGCCACCGTGGGAAAAATTTTCAAAATGAAAGGGGCGATGAAAGCAGGGTTGGGCTACAGCCTTCATAAGGAAGGCGACTTGGAAATAGCGGTTATTTCAGCGGTCAACGCCTTGGGAGATATAATAGACGAAAACGGAAAAATTATCGCGGGCACAAAACTAGGCAAGTTTTTTGCAGGAAGCGCCAAATATTATAATTTATACGCAAAAACATTAAAGAAGCAAAATACCACCATTTCCTGCATTATCACAAACGCAAAATTAAACAAGAAAGAGGCCAACGACATAGCCGAAATCGCCCATAAAGGTTACGATATGGCGATAAGCCCTTCCCATACCGTATTTGACGGGGACGCCATATTCTGCATGGCTTCGGGGGAAATCAAATGCCAAATAGATAGACTGACGGCCTTGATTCCCGACTTGGTGGCAAAAGCGGTGCGTTCAGTATTTTATTAAATTCCAAACAATTATTTAATCAATTAAAATCGACGAAGAATCGTCGATTTTTTTTATTTTGTCATGAATTAAACTTATTAATCGGTATATTCTAATAATAGTATGAAAGAAAATACCGACAACAAAAATACCAAAGAAGAGAGTAGCGAAAAAGAAATAATACTGCCCCCCGGCATAAGCAAACGAATGATTGACAGCGATAAATCAAAAAGCAAACCGCCGTCAAACGACAATACACAAAACAATAAAACAAAACAACAAAACAATAAAACAAAACAACAAAACAATAACAATCCACAACAAAATAATCAGAAAAACCATCAACAAAGCGGACAGCAAAATAAGCAGCAAAACATCCCGCAAAATCGGCAACAAAGCAATCAGCCAAACGGGCAGCAGACTCCGCCGCCTCAACAGCAAAACGCTCAATCAAGCCAACAGCAGAACCAACAGCAAGACCAACAGCAAGACCAACAGCAAAACCAACAGCAAGACCAGCAACAAAACGATTTTTTGCCCAAAACC
>LFSG01000014.1 GCA_001512685.1 Clostridiales bacterium DTU072 | reverse complement strand
CCAAAAAATCCATCTGTTTCTGCTACTCTCCGTTACTTGCAAAGTGAATTTTAGGTATTGACTTTTTTAATCGGATATTTTTTAATTCTATTTAGTAACCCCGCCCGCAAACAACAACCCCATACTATTATCATATTTATATATCTAATTGATTTATCAATTAGCTACTTTTAAGCGACAATTGAAAAAAGTTAACAAATTTTATTTTTGAAACTAACAACCCAAAAAATTACTCAAAACATCACCGCCGATAATCTCCCAAGAATTACGCTCCCCTTTATTTTTGAAAACTGTCAATTTTAGATATTGACTTTTTTTAATTGGATAATTGTTAATCTATTATGGTGTCCTATTTTTTACTAAATCAAAGAACAGAAGATTATTCATTTTGAATTAAATATTCAAAGCGTCGATTATTTGCTCTTGCGTCATATCGTCTTTCAAGACCGTTTTCTCTTTTTAGGGAGGGTCGCAGGCGCCAAGCGCCAAACAAGACAAGGCCAAAACCGCCGTCAAAACATAAACCAAGAATTTTTTATAACATTTTCCTTTTTATAGTAATAAGTATACAATCATTAAGCCTTTCTTTTCAACCTCCAAAAATCAAGGGGCGCAAAGCGTTTAAGACGCCAAAAACGGCGCAAAACTGCCGATGTCATACAGATTTAAGCAAAAAAAATTTTTTTGCCTATTGAAATATTGTAAAAAATGTTATACAATAACATTAAGAATTCTTTACAAAGGGGGGATTTTTATGTCAGTTTCAAACGCTACAAAAGAGTATGACGTTGTTGTTATCGGCGCGGGGAACGGCGGTTTGACCGCGGCGGCATGGGCGGCGAAGAAAGGCTTAAAGGTACTGCTGTGCGAACAGCATAACCTTCCGGGAGGCTTTGCCTCAAGCTTCGTAAGGGGCAGGTTTGAGTTTGAGCCCTCTCTTCACGAATTGTCCGACATCGGGGAAGGGGAAAGCAAGGGCGGCTGCGGCTTAATGTTTGACAGGCTGGGGCTGGATGTTGAATGGAATAGGGTGCCCGAAGCGTACAGGCTCATTCTTACCGAGCACAAAGCCGACATTGTCATGCCTTTTGGAATTGAGGAATATGTGGCAAAAATGGAACATTATGTGCCAAACAGCCGCCAAAAGACCGAGGAATTTATTTCCCTGTGCCAAGAGGTGGTGGAAGCCTTGGCGTATTTAGCGGAAAGTAAAGGTTCGCCGGACAAGAAATATCTGATAAAAAATTACGGCAACTTTATGAGGACGGCGTCTTATTCGGTGGAGCAGGTGCAGAACGCCATGAAGATACCCCAAGACATAAAGAACATTCTCAACGCTTATTGGTGCTATTTGGGCATACCCGTGGACCGTTTGAATTTCACGGTATACGCGGCCATGTTCTATAAGTATGTAAAATACGGCGCTTACATACCCACAATGAGATCGCACGAGATTTCGGCGGCTTTGGACGCCAAAATCAGAGAGTTTGGCGGAGAAATAGCCTACAACACCCGCGTGGAGAAAATCCTTGTGGAAAACAACAGAGTAACGGGCGTTGTTACGCATAAGGGCGAAACAATAAAAACCAAGCATGTCATAGCCAACGTCTCTCCCCACAATGTTTACGGCTTTATGATAGAGCCGCATACCGAAGTGCCGCAAATCGCGAAAAAATCGCTTAACGCGCGCAGAGTGGGGTCGGCGGGCTTTGTGCTGTATTTGGGACTTAACAAAAGCCCCGAAGAATTGGGACTTACCGATTACAGCTACTTTATTTACCCGAATATGGACACAAACGCCATGTACGACAGCTTAAAGGACAGGAACGGCAATGTGCCGCAAGCCACC
The DNA here is from genome assembly GCA_001512685.1 of Clostridiales bacterium DTU072. Lineage (GTDB taxonomy): Bacteria > Bacillota > Clostridia > Christensenellales > DTU072 > DTU072. The sequence continues at coordinate 8,608 of LFSG01000014.1, read as the reverse complement.
ATTTGCTTGAACGCCGCCATTCCCAATTGCTCCCCCAAAGGCACTACCATAATGTCGTTTACCACGCTGTTTTCTCCGTACAGCTGGAACGATGTCAAGGAAGAGGACTATTTTAAGGAAAAGAACAGAATAGCCGACAAAATCCTTGACAACTTCGAGCAGGCGACGGGCATAAGAGTAAGGGACTGCATCGAGGAATTCGAGGTGGCCACGCCTTTGACATTCGCGAGATACACGGGAGCTTACGGCGGTTCGATATACGGCTACGAGCCCGACTCATGGGATTCGGCGCTGCCCAGAATGATGATGATGGAGCAGGACATATACATAAAGGGACTGCGTTTTTCGGGCGGTTCGGCTTTCCGCATACACGGCTACGGCTCTTCGTATTTATCGGGAGAAACGGCGGCTTTGCTTACGCTAAAAGATATTAGGGAGGGAGAATAAAATGAAAAAAGTCAATGTTAAAATAAAACCCATAGGGCTGTTTGATTTGCTTGCTTTCAAAAACATTGTGCCCAACCGCGTAAAGAGGTTTCAAGCGGCGAGCGACAGCGACGTGGCGGAACAGAACATAAACAAATTGGCAAAAAGACTGCACCCCCAAAAGCAAGAAATGGTAATAAAAGAAATAATCGAACGGGGCAAAGGGGTAAAGACCTTCAGACTGAAAAGGAAAGACGGCGAGAATCCCGCGTACTTCAGAGCGGGGCAATACATAAGCTTAAGATTGAGCTTGGACGGGTCGGTATTCACCAGACCGTATTCGCTATCGTCTTCCCCCAAGGACGCGCTTAACGGTTTTTACGACATAACCATTAAGGCGAACGAAGACGGCTTTTACTCCAAATGGGCGGTTGAAAACCTGAAAAAGGGCGACCAAATCGAATGTTCGGCTCCCGAAGGAACATTTTATTACGAAAAGCTGAGGGATTGCGGCGCCGTGGTAGGCATATGCGGCGGAAGCGGCATAACCCCCTTTATATCCATGGCAAAAGCCATAGCCGAGGGCGACGAGGACTTTAACTTGATTTTGCTGTACGGCAGCTGCAAGGAATGCGACATTCTGTTCAAGGACGAGCTGGCGAAGCTGGAGAAAAAGAGCGGCGGCAAGGTCAAGACCGTGCATGTTCTGAGCGAAGAAGAGAACAAGGCTTACGAGCAAGGCTTTATCACCTCAAAGATAATCAAAAAATACGCCCCCGCCGACCAGCCTTATTCGGTGTTCATGTGCGGGCCTCAAGCCATGTATGACTTTGTGGACAAAGAGCTTAACCGTTTGAAGATTGAAAGAAGGCTGATAAGAAGGGAGCTGTTCGGAGAAATCAAAAACGTACAAAGCGCTAAAGGCTACCCCAAGGACGCCAAAAAGGAATACAAGATTAAAGTAAAGACGCTTGACGGCATTAAGGAAATAAAAGCAAAAAGCAACGAATCGGTGCTGGTCGCCATAGAAAGGGCGGGCATAGCCGCGCCCTCAAAATGCCGAAGCGGGGAATGCGGCTACTGCCGCAGCAAACTGCTGGAAGGGGATGTGTTCATCACCGAGGACAACGACGGCAGAAGAGCGGCGGACAAGAAATTCGGATTTATCCATCCCTGCTCAAGCTATCCTTTGTCCGACTTGTTCGTGGAAATCCCCGAAGCGTAAAATCCCCACCAAAACAAAACAACCAAAAAATAGCGGCTTTTTAGCCGCTATTTTTAATTAAATCCGCAAATGAATAGGGCAAAAAACCCCATAATCAATTGTTGTCCGTATACAATTCCACTTCCTGCCCCGGAGAGCCGGACAATCCTTTGGAGCCTCTGTAATTGGGGTCTAAATGGTCGCCGCCTTCGCCGCCTTGTCCGCCTTGTCCTCCCATAAATTTAGGGGAAGAGTTTATGAGCAAATATCCTTTGCCCAGATATCCGGCGCCGCCTTTTCCGCCTTGTCCGCCGTCTCCGCTTTTTCTCAGCCAAGTTCTGGGGTCAAAGGTGTTGGCGCCCGTGTATTTGCCGCCCTTGCCGCCTTTTCCGCCGTCTCCGCCTTGAGCTTCCAGCGTTTGAAGACGCCTTACCGCCAAGCCTTCATGCATGGCGGCGAAAATGCCGCTGCCCCCGCGGTTGCCGGCGTATCCCCGCCTTGTGGAAGCGCTGTCGTTTTTTGTGTCCGAGCCGTTTTTGCCGTTAGAGCCCCGCCCGCCAAAAAGCTTCAAGCTGTTGGATTGGGGGTTTTCCCCCAAATCGCCGATAATCTCAATAAACCCGCATTCAATGCCGTGCCCGTCCATGCCCGCCTAAATAATGTTCTCCCCCTTGACCACCAATTTTATAGTGCTGTTTTGGGGAGCGCTTATGCCGTCGGTTTGGTCGGGGGAACGCAAACGAAGGTTATCGATAATCAAAAGCAAAGTATTTTGGCGATGCAGCACCGCTATGGAGAAGTTAAAGGTTTTTTGGAGATTTCCCACAATTTCCACATTCATGACATTGTCGGGGATAATCACTTTGTCCACCCCGCCGGAAGAAGCGGCTTGGGAAAGGTCAATAATAATATTGGGCTTAAGATTGTCTTTGTTGTTCTTGTAATCCTGAGCGTAATCGCCGACGCCGCTATATACCGCGAGCGAACTTCCGTCCATGCCCGTCAAGGTATCAAGGGCGCGGGGATTAAAGTTAACCTTGTCGCATTCCAGCAAATTCAACNNGGGCGACTATGTCGTCAAAATCTTGGGGCAAATCGTTGCCGCCCACTTTCAATGTTTGCAGCGAAACAAGGGAAGATAATTCTTTGAAATTGTTTTTGCCCAAGCAGTTGTCGGAGATATCCAAATACTTAAGGGGAAGTCCGACAATGGGGAAAAGCCAATCGATTAAGTTGCCGCTGGCGTCCAAATATTCCAAAGACGACAAGTTAGAGAGGGCGCTCAAACTCCTTAAATTGCAGTCAGCTATGTGAAGTTTTTCAAGATTGACGAACTTTGACAGCAGATAATCCCCCCCTCTGTGGTTATACAATTTTCCGTTTAGGTTCAATTCCTTTACGGCGGCCATATCGTTTGAGGTGGCTTGAACGCCGTCTATTGCCCCGCTTTCTTTCATCTCATCCAAGAAAATTTGGGTCAAGGCGTTTACCGAAGAAGCGGTAAAGGTAAGGAAAGTTTGGCCGTCTTGCTTAATTACTATATCGGTTTGCCCGATTCCTTGGAACATAAGCGCGCCGTCAGTAAGCGAAGCTATATTGGTATTTGTGATTTCGGCGGTCATATCGATGAGATGCGGCTCAAGGTAATAATTAGTATCCAAAAGAACATCGCTAAAAATATCTTCCAGCGCCATTCTCAAAGTTTCTTGAGTATGCTTTACGGTAACTTCCAAAGGCTGGCTGGAAATCCCGTCGGCGTAAGCCGTTACCGAGATTTTTCCGGGCATGAAAGAATGCAGAACATTGCCGGAAATAAAGGTCAAAGCGTGCTGCTGCTGCTGTTCCGTCAAGCTGAAAGAAGCGTTTTGAGCGACTTCGCCGTTTTGCCATTTGGCGACAAGGATATTTTCGGCATTGACATAGAACGGCTGTTGGGCGTAAACGGTAAGGATTCTTTCTTCCTCTTCTCCGTTTTTGTCATTGATTTTAATACAGCCCGCCAGCGCCAAAACGCACAATAAGCACAAAGCCCACAAAAATATTTTCTTTATCGATTTCAATTAACGCCTCGCGATTTTTCACAGTGATGATTATACCTTTAGTCTACCAAACTTTCATTTGACGGTCAATACTAAAGGTATTAATAAGTATTAGGTTTGATTCTTAAATAAATCTACAATAGATATTTAGAATATAAAGTATAAAAGTAATATGATAAAAAAAGATCAAAGATTAAATCATGTGAATAGAATATGGGAATTAGACTTTATAAGAGGCATTTGCATTTCAGCTATGATTTTCAATCACTTCTTATTAATTATGTTATTCTTTTACTCACATTATTGGGATATAAAACCTGAAGGAATTTTAGGTAAAATTATTGATTTTGCTTATTATGCTTTTTCTAATGGAAATAATATTAGGTCTTCAATTTCATACGCAGTATTATCATTCTTTTTTCTATTAGCTGGCATAAGTTCAATTCTTTCTTATAACAACAAGACAAGAGCTTTTAAATTGGGTTTGATGACACTTTTAATGCAATTATTTAGTTTTATCATTTCAAATTTATTTAATATTGAAGTTTATATTCTATTTGGCGTATTTGCTTGTTATTTGAGCTGTTTGCTAATTTACATAATAGCTTTTTCAATATCAAAACATTATAAATCAAATGCGTTTTTTTATTCTATTATGAATTTCTTTATTTTAATATCAGTTATTATTTTAATTTTTGGACCATATGCAAAACATACTAATTTATTTATGTTTTTAGGTATACCTAAAAAAAGATGGTAATGTTGGATTTGAGTATTTTCCAATTTTTCCTTGGTTGGGAGTTTTTAATATTGGTGTATTATCAGGAAATTTATTATATAAAGCTCCAAAATCATTGTTACCATTTAAATATCCTAACAAAGAGGTCTTCAGCTATATTGGTAGAAATGGTTTAAAGGCTTATATTTTGCATATTCCATTTATAATTTCTATTATATTTTTAATGGATTTGATTTTCAATTAGCTATTAAAAAAATACTTTGAAAGAATTAAAAACTAGAAATTATAAACTCCACTCTACATTTCTATTTTCACTTTGACTATATAAAAGATTATCGATGTAATAAATACGATCAATAGTTTTTCAGTCAATAGAAAACTGTGTAAAAAAATGTGAAAACAACTTAAAACCTTAAAAATCTTACATCCAATTTGAAGCATTATTATTAAGAAATTTCGTACTTATGTACTATTTTGTGTACCATTTCGGATTGGCGAAATATATGCAAAAGAAAATTAGGTATAAAAACAGCCCCTTTCTTAACTTTTAGTCAAGAATTGGGCTTAATTTTGGAGCTGATAGTGGGACTTGAACCCACAACCTCAGCATTACGAATGCCGCGCTCTGCCAATTGAGCTATATCAGCTTACCGCCGCATATATTGTATACAAAAATTTTCCGCTTGTCTATTGTTTTTTAGGGTTTTTGAAAAAACTCTCACCTCAACCTCTGCTCATTTTCAAAAAACCCTTGCCACGGGTCATGAGCGCTTTCAATGCGGATAAGGGCGTTTGCCATATCGATTCCGTCGGGCGCTACGGCATAAAGCTCTTCCCAGGCTATGGGCATGGACACCTTGGCGCCTTGCCGAGCCCGCAAAGAATAGGGCGCTATGCCGGTGGCGCCTCTGCCGTTTCTTACCCAGTCAATGAAGATTTTGCCTTTTCTGTTAGCCTTGCGCATATTGGCGGTATAGCGGCTGGGCCATTTTTTTTCCATTAACTGCGCCACCCATTTGGCGAAATCATTAAAAACATCCCACGGCGCCGAGGGCGTAAAGGGAACGACAATATGATACCCCTTGCCGCCGCTGGTTTTCAAATAGCTTTTCAAAGACAATTGGTCCAAAACGCCCTTAAGGTCCATAACGCCTTGACGGACGGCGCTTAAATCCATACCTTGGTCGGGGTCTAAATCAAAAACCATCATATCGGGTTGTTCAAGCGTTTGGGCTCTACTGCCCCAAACATGGAACTCCAATGTTCCCATTTGCGCTTCGGCTACCAGCCCCAAAGCGTCTTTTATATAAAAATACTCTTCCTTGCCGCCGTCGCTGTTCTCAACTGCCGCGGTTACTATTCCCTTGCTGCCCTTAACGGGGTGTTTTTTGAAAAAGCATTGCCCGTTTACGCCTTTGGGACAGCGCACCACGCTTAAAATTCTGCCGCTCACATACGGAAGCATGTGAGAGGCGGCCTTGGCGTAATAAAGGATGACATCGCCCTTTGTGATATGCGGATTATCGTATATGACTTTATCGGGATTGGTTATTTTTATTTGGCGCAAAATGTCTTGGGCGGATTGGTCTTGCTCTTGGCTTTCTATTGGGGATAAAAGCCTTTCATCAGGCTTTTCCAGCGTTATGTCTTTGGGGTTTTTATCTTGGCGCAAGCCCTTGTAGCTTGCCTGCCTCAGCAAATTATCTTTGGTCCAATCGGAAAATTTTATTTGGGCTACAAGTTTGGGTTTAAGCCATATTATTTTTTCATTGGCGCTTGCCTTGGGCGGGTCCTTAAAAGGGGGAGTTTCAATTATAAGCTCTTGAAACTTGCGCTCCAGCTCTTCCATTTGAGCTTGCGCAATGCCCGAGCCCGCCCGCCCGCAATATATCAGCTCCGCGTTTTCATAATACCCCAGAACAAGGGAGCTTATCCCGCTTGTCCTTTTTTGGCTGAGCGTATAGCCGCCGATTACGAATTCCTGCCTGTTGTCGCATTTAACTTTAATCCAGTCGGAATTCCTTTGGCCTTTATACGCCGAATGCGCTTTCTTGCCCACAATGCCCTCCATGCCCGCTTGACAAGCGGCGGCAAAGCACTGCGGGCCGCCCCCCGCCACATGCTGACTGTAAACTATATTTTGGGGGGCGTTTTCAAGGAGGCTTTCCAGCTTCTGCTTTCTTTCGATTAATTCCAGCCCCCTTAGGTCTTGAGCGTCCAGCGCCAGCAAATCAAAAACCATATATGTCAATTTTCCCTTTTTGGGATTTTTTATATAATTCTGCAAGGCGTGGAAATCGGCGTTGCCGTCTTGACCTATGACCGTCATTTCGCCGTCCAATACCATGGGCCTTGTTTGAGCGAAACCCTCAAGCGAACGGGCGATTTCCTTAAAATGATGAGTATAGTCCTTTCCGTTGCGGGTTACCAGCCTTGCGCTGCCGCCTTCCACAAAAGCCAGTATTCTGTATCCGTCATATTTAGGCTCAAACAGCCATTCGCCGCCGTCGGGCGCTTTGTTTACCATTTTAGCCAACTGGACTTCGGCGGCGTCAAAGGGGTTTTTGGGCATCTCCTTTTGGGCGTTTCGCTCTATTTCTTCCATGGTGCGCTCCGTTCTTACGCTGACGGCAAATCCGTCAAGGCCGTCATGGTCTTTTGCGTATTCGTCTTTTTCTTTCAACAAAATCCAGTTATCCTTGTTTTCCCCCTCTTTGGGCGTCAAGCGTATGAGCGCCCAGCCGCCCCTAAGCCTTTTTCCGTCAAGATAAAACTTAAGCGTCCCTTTTTCAAGAGCTTGGCCGACATCGGAAGAGGGCAGCCATTCGCCCTCATCCCAAATCATAACCGTTCCTCCGCCGTATTGGCCTTTGGGGATTACGCCCTCAAAATTTCTGTAATCCAAAGGGTGGTCTTCCACCTTTACCGCCAACCTTTTTTGCTGCGGATTAAAGGAAGGGCCTTTGGGAACGGCCCAGCTCATAAGCGCGCCTTGCCATTCCAAACGAAAATCGTAATGCTCCCGCCTTGCCATATGGCGCTGAACGACATATTTAAGGGCCTGCCCCGAAGCGCCCGCCACCCCGAGCGGTTCGGAGGTTTTTTGAAAATCCCTTTTTTGGTTGTATTGTTCAAGCTTATTGTCCATATCGTATATTTTAATTCTTTTTGTCAAGATTGACAAATTAACCCGCACGGCCTTGCTCTCTTGCCGGGTCAATAACGCCGTCAATGTCAAAAAGGCCGTCCGTCCTTGACGGGTATTTGGTCAATGTCAAGCCGTCTATATTCAGCCTTTGGCTTACCATATACCCGTTTGAGAAAACCGTTTCCATTTTTTTATAAACGGGGCAAAAGATATTGAAGCCATTTTGGCGCAAAAGCTTAAAGCGGGAGTCTCCGCTTGCAAAATGCCTGCCGTAAGGGGGTATGAATATATCGGTTTTGCCCGTTACGGGCGCTATGCGCCCATTCCACTTTTCCATATCGCTTTTCAATCGGTCTATGGTAATGGAGCCGTCCTTGAATTTTGGAGAATGCCCATAGCTGTGGCAAGCTATCTTCCACCCGCTGTTTTTAAGCCAATCAGCCACCCGCTTTGCCTCATTGAGCTCTTGTTCAAGCTCATTTCCTTTAAGCGACGTGATTCTGTACCCGAACACGCCTTGATAACCGGTAACAGCCAGCACGCCTTTGGCTTGGTTATAGGAAAAATCGGGATGAAGCTTGACAAAGTTTTCGATTATGGGGGCGATATCCCCCTCATAATCTACCATAACGCCGCCGTCGGGCGTTTTGACAAGGGCGGCCAAGCGCTCGTTTTGGTCCACAATAAGCTTTTGGGCAAAGCCCTTATTTTTCATGGACTCATAATAATTGACATCGTCCACCGAGATTATCAAAGGCTTTTTGCCTTTGGGAAACAAAAAGCCTTTGCCCCCCGCTTGATATACAAGGCGGATATCGACAAGGGCATAACCGTTTCGGTAAAGCCTGTGCAAAATCTCCTTAAACTCCCTTCGGGTAACCATCCAATCCTTATACCCTTGAGCGTCGGCGCCGCTAAAAGCCAATTGCGGATAAAGTATAAGGCTGTGGAAAAAGATATGGCGCACCTTGCCGAAATACGGCTCAACTTCCGCTTGAGCGTCAGAATAAGGCGTAAATCCCGCTCCAACTGCGAAAGCGGGAGCGGCGGGG
>LFSG01000043.1 GCA_001512685.1 Clostridiales bacterium DTU072 | reverse complement strand
GAAAAGAGCAAGGATATTATTTGCGGCAGGCTGGGGGATATTCGCCATAGGAATACTTCTGGGTCGCGTATTAGGCGCCGCGTTTATGATTGAATTTATAGAAGGGCTGGGCTGCGGATTGGGGTTGATGGGCTATTTTAAGATGGCGTTTGAGCATTGGCGCAAGCCAAAAACCGAATAAAAGGGCATACCCCGCTAAAAGGGCATGCCCCGTTTATTTTATAAACAAATTGAATTTATCCGTAAATTTTTCCGATTAAATACATGACAAATCTATACGGCAATATTTTGGCGAGGAAGTTCAGAAAGGCGTATTGTTTGCCGCCCATGACAAAGGGCGGGGGATTTTTGGAATTTATGAGCTTGACGATAATCCTGCCTATGACTTCGGGCGGCATGCCGTTCATTTCGTCTCTTTCCATTATGGCCACCGACTTTGCCACTCTGTCGCCGTAAACGGAATCGTCATGGCTGTTTTTAACCCTTTTTTCGGTAAACTCAGTTTTCACGTCGCCGGGAAGCACCGAAACCACCTTTATATTGAAAGGCGCGACTTCCAGCCTTAAGGCGTCAGACAGCGAGCACAGAGCGGACTTGGAAGCCGAATAAAAGGCTTGAAAGGGCAGGGGAAATTTGGCGGCCGCCGAGCTTATGTTTACTATTGTGCCGCCCCCCGATTTTCTCATATACGGCAAGACTTCGCGGATTAAATTGAAGGCGCCGAAGAAATTGACATCGAACATTCTTTTGGCGTTTGCCAAATCGGTGTTTTCAATAGCGCCTGATATGCCCATTCCCGCGTTGTTGATAAGCGCGTCTATTCTTCCTTCTTTATCATAGATTTGCTTAATGGCGTTTTTTATGTCTTCGGGAGATGTTACATCGGTCTTGATGTGGTTTCCGGGCGTAGGCCGCCTGGAAAGGTTGTACACCGTATGCCCTTTTTTCTCAAGCATTTGCATGGCGGTTTTGCCGATTCCCGCCGAAGCGCCGCTTATTACTATTACTTTACCCATATTTCACCTCTATATTAGACCGTTTCTGATAAACACGGCTATCAGAAAATCGGTAGAAAAACCCACCAAGGAATGGAGATAAAAGCCGTACCAAACCGAGCGTGTCTTATAGGCGACATAACCGAACGCTATTCCGGCGGGGATGGCGGAAAACGTTTCAGCCAAAGGCTTGCCAAATCCCGCTATGGAAGAATGGATAAGCGCGGAAATCATGGTGGATACGGCTATGGCCATTAAAGCGTTATCTTTTTTGAAGGAAAAAATCCCAATCCCTCTGAACAAAAACTCCCAGCCTATGTAATAGGCGATATAGGACACATAATACAGCAACGCATATTTTGCGGGGGCGTAAATCACATACCTTGGCAGCGGATAGGTTGTATTCATTCCCTTGTCAAAAACCGCGGTAAGTCCCGCCAAAACCATAATGGGGGTAAGGACAAGACAGATTTTCAGCCCCGTTTTAATGTCCCCTGGCCCCAAGCCAAAATCTTTCAAATCGGCTTTAAGTACGAATTTAACGAACACTATTCCCAAAGCGAAAAATAAAATAATGGGCGTGAAGTTATGATAAATATATTTCCAATAATCAAGGTTGTTTGTATGGGGAAAGGTTTTGGCGAAAAACTCATGTATGCCGAAATAAAAATATACCGCCACAACCACGGTCATAAACAAAATGCCTTTTATGGCGTTTTTATCCGAATCGTTCCACAGCTTTGAGATATCGTCTTTTAATTTCATTTGTCTTCCCCGTATATTTCGTTAAACCATTGCACGGCGCGCTTAACGCCTTCTTCCATGGACACTTGCGGCTGATAGCCCAAAACTTTGCGGGCTTTTTCAATGGAAAAATGATAGTCCGCGGTATTTTGATAAGTCGAGAATTTAGTTATAAGCGGCGCTTTTTTAATCTTAAACAATTTATATACCCCCTCCACAAGCGCGGCGGTTGCTTTGGCAAGCGGCGCGGGCAAGCTGATAAATTTTGGCTTTACGCCCATGGCTTGAGCTACCGCGCAAAAATATTCATGAAGAGTTTCGCCAAAGCCGTCGGTGATGTTGTAGTCGTTATTCCAGGCTTTTTCTTGCAGCCCCGCCGTTACTATGGCGTCGGCGAGATTATCCACATACACAAAACAGCTTATATATTTGCCTTTGTCTATGTAGGGCATGGTTCCTTTTTTAATTCTCTTAAAGATATGGACGGAGGAAGTATAATCGTAAGGGCCGTAAACATTGCCGGGGCGTATAATGACATACGGCAGCTTGTTTTCCGAGCAATAATTCATTACCATGGTTTCGGCTCTTAACTTTGATATGGGATAAGGGTTATTAAAAGGCAGTTTTTCGTCTTCTTCTTTTAAGTCGGTATAGCCTCTAAAGCCGTAAACGGCGACCGAACTGAGATACAGAAAAGACTTGCTGCCTGCCTTTATGGCGTAATCGATTATGCGTTTTGTGCCTTTCACATTGATTTCGTCAAAGTCCTTGATATCGCCCCAAGCCGAAACCTTGCCCGCAATTTGAAAAACATGGTTCACAGAGCCGAGCGCCTCAAAATCAAAGCTTAGCAAATCGCCTTTATGTATCTTAACCTTGCCTTGCTCAATAAGTTTTATCAGCTCTTTGTTGCGCGGCTTATCGTTAACGTCGACGCCTATAACATTCACTCCTTGCGCCGCCAGCTTAACCGCCACCGCCGAGCCCACAAATCCGCAAACACCCGTAACCAACGCTGTTTTCATCTTCCACAAACCTACAAACTCCAAAATAATTTCTATAAAATAATACCACAAACACCCCCAAAATACAATAAGGAATATTATTTACAAAGGAATACATTAATCAAGATTTTTTGTATAAAAAATCCCTATTTACATTACAAAAAGTCAAATAAAACATATAATCTGTTGAGGTCTTTATTTCAGTAGATATTAAGCATTCATTCACAGATTTATTTAATTGAAAAATTGTTGGAAAATATTAATAATTTAATCTTAAGACAATTTTTTGTGGAATTATCTAAAGAATTATTAAATTTTTCATTTACTTTATTGGAACCGGAAGGGGATAGATGCGTTATTCTATATACTGTTGAAATCGTTCCTTGCGAACCGATTTATAAAATGAGGCAATTACTGTGGCAAGGTTTAACCCAAATATATAAAGAGAATTATTTGCAATACGAAATTTTAAATATAGTTGCTTCGAATAGATTTAATCCTGAAGCAAAGAATTGCCCAACTTATCAAATTGTTATCAAAGATCGTGAATCAATTTTAGATATTATTGATAAAATGTTCAATTTTTCAGAAATTACATTTAAGGATAAAATCTTTATCAAGGTGCTTCTTGAATGTTGTCTGACAGATGAAGATATAATCTTTAAAGATTATATTAATAAATTATCTTGCAATGATGAAATTTTTAGAATCTTTACTATACTTCATTCTCAAAAAATGAATATGATTATCTATAATTTAGAGGTAAAGCAAGAACATTATGATAAAATTTATAAAACAATAAAAAATGTTTATTCATTTATTGAATATCTTAAAATGAATTCAGAATTTGAGGAAAACTGGAAACTTAATAAATTCATTAATACTTTTTTCGTATATGTTGATAATTATAACAAAGAAGAATTTTGGCAGTTTTTCTTAAGATTTATTAAGGAATTGGCAGATTTGCAATGCGATCCTCATACAAGAAGAGCCTGATGATGAAGAGCTTGACGATTACGATGTCGACGATGGCCTCGATGAAGAAATTGACGATGAGACAAATAATGATTATGATGATGAGACGACAATCGGCTCTATAACTCTCAGTTTTTCATTTGAAGAGTCCCCCAGAACATTACCAATGGAAGGGCTATGGAAATACTATGAGGAAGGGGGGGATTATTGGAAATTGGGCACCGCTCTATTTGACATTTTTCCCGAATTGCATAGCGAATTTAATCCCAAGAGGCGAAAGGATTTATGGGGAGGTTTTGTTGAGATAATTGACCGTGTAAGTGAAATTGATTTCGATAGGGCGTTACGTTATTACGGTTTCCTGCTTACCCATTTCCCGTTTGAGGAAGTATTTAAAATGGGTGAAAAACACAGGCATGGCACCGTGAACGATTTGCTATTAAGAACGACTTATTGGTTGTTTGAATGTGAAGAAGAAAACATCGAAAAACTTTATGCGTATTTAAAAAATAACGATAAATTGTTTGAATTGCAATTTATTAAATACAAGTGGGAAGGTTTTGAAGAGTTTTTTATGCGTGATTACTTAAAGTTTTTTGCAGAGAAAAAGGACTATGCCCAAATAAAAAAAGCGTATAATACCTGTTTAGAACATCAGAAAGGCAGCTATACTCTTATGGACCTGGGTGATTTTTGGTATTCTTTCATATCTAATTATGCTTGGGATATTGATGAGGTTATGGATGACGAGTTATATGACTTTATTAAAGAAGCAATAAAGCCTCTTGGTGTATACGGGAAAAAGGCACGAAAAAAATTGAAAGAAATAACGCCAAAAAGCAAATATAAAGAGTCTGATGAGGATTGAACAAAAGAGCTTTACATAGACACGATATATGTATCTTAACATTAATTCATTTTGCCCCTACATTTCCGGTTGAAGATTTTTGACAATCAAATCCTTTGCAGATAAAAATACTTGTATTATATCAAACAATAATATGCCTTGAAAAATGTCTCTTTTCAAGGTATAATGATAAGAAAGGTTTATACAGAGGTAAAAACCCGTGAAAGATATTGGATTTGAGAATAATAATATAATAAATCTTGGAAAAATTGCTGTTGATTCAAAGGATTTTTATCTCGTTTTGAAAAAGATATTTAGTAAGTCAGAAAATTTGCCATTTTATTATATATATAAGGAATTAGCAAAAATATATGGATATTCTACTTTTACCCGCTCGGATTTAAAAAGTATTATTGGTAATGAAAGCATAATCTCCAAGAATATATTAAAAGAATTTGAGCCTGTTATTGGAAATGGAAAACCTCAACAAGTGTACGTAAAAAGGAAAGATTGGGTTTTTGAAGATGAGAGATTTATTGCCTTATGGAACAAGATAAAACAAAAGACTATTTACCGCATCAATTTAGATATTGATGCCTTCATGAAAAGATGTATTGAATCGATAGCACATATGATGCCTATTGAAAAGGCCAAAATCAAGAAGCAAACGGCCATAATTGATATTAGAAAAGAAGGTGTAGATTATAAGGAGCAAGGGATAAGGTATACTGATATTGAGCAGAGCGTTCAACTTCCTGATGTTGTTAGAATTATTTCCACAGCAACCAAATTGCCAAGGTCAAATGTTGCCAAGATATTAATTGAAAGCAACAGATTGAATGATTTTATCAATAATCCTCAAAAATATATAGAACAAGTAATCTACTATATAAATTATCATAAAAGCACAATGAGTATAGATGGTATAAAATATACCAAAGTAGAAGGGCAGGAATACTCATATATGGATGTATTTAACACAGAAGATACAAGGGAAATAATTGCCTATTTGGATAGTAACGCTCTTCCTGTTGATAAATCTGTATATGATTATGTTATATATGATAGCGAAACGGTTGAAAAGCCTTTTGCGGAGGCGCTTGATAACGATGAGGATGTAAAGCTCTTTTTCAAGATTCCCAAAAGATTTACAATTGATACCCCTGTTGGCTCTTATACCCCTGACTGGGCTGTTTATGTAGAAACTGAAAACGAAAAGAAGCTCTATTTTGTAATTGAGACAAAAGGTACTGATGATATCAGCCAATTAAGAGGAGTGGAAAACATAAAAATATCTTGCGGGAAAGCGCATTTTTACGGCTTAGGAGTTGATGTTACCTGGGCACAGGCAAAAAAATGGGCAGAATGTAAAAAGAGATATGTATAATAAAGCTTATATAACAAGAGTACAAATAAAGGAGAAATAAAATGAGAAAGTGCCCAAGATGTGAATTAAACTATATCAAAGGTGATCAAGATATTTGCGAAGTTTGCATGAAAGAAAAATATCTAAAAATTAGACAAAAAAGATATAATGATAAAGGTGTAGTAACTGGTTGTTTTTTAGTTTTTCAAAATGCAACTTTCCATGAAGAGGTTATCGGCGGATATCTTTGGGCACCTGATTGTGAAGGAGCAAACGCAAAATCACATTGGTTAGAAATGCATAACGTTTATCCTGGTGATTTTATATTACATAGCAATAGACAAAATATTTCAGTTATTAGCATTGCAAAAAGTAGTGCATATAGTGCAAAGAGGCCTTCAAGTAAATTTAATCAATGGGATAATGAAGGATTAAAAATTGATGTAGAATGTTTTGAATTTAGTAAATGTATTAATACAGCAGTTCATATGAATAAATTATTGAAAATGCAGCCAGATTATTATGCTCCTTTTAATGTATTAGGTAGGGGCAATACTGGTTATTTGTTTAGAGTCAATAAAGAGATGGTTGAATATGTTTTAAATGAAACACTAAAATTGCAAAATGAACAACGTCAAAAGGATAAATTAGAATACTTATTGGAAAAATTTCATGAAAGATATGATGACAAAATATAAATTAGGCGATTTTTATGGTTCCTGTTCATTTAGTTGATGTCAGTCTTGATGGTTTAAAGGCAATAAACAAAAATATTGCCAAAATGTTAGATTATTGGATGCAATTAACAGAGGATAAAGAAGATTGGGAATATTTGTATAGACTTTTTCCGGATTATGTTTTTCAATTTAATAGAGAATATTGCGTACAAATGTTACATAAGCTCAATTCTTATGTAAATGATGGTTTTCATAGGAATTATATTAAGCCGTTCTTGCGATATATTTTATTTAATGTTGTTGATGATTTTGTAGAATCGAGGAATGAATTTAGAGAATCGGGCGAAAAATTTCCTGAAGATAAAATTGTAGAAAAATGGAACAAAATTTATGATGATTTAGAAAAAGAGAGAAAAGACAGTGAATTTAATCCCGATGAAGAATATCATATTAACAACATAGAAGGTTATTTGGATATACTTTTTGAGGATACTGATTTTTTAATGTTAGATAAGCTCTTTATTAATGGAGAACCAAATACTAACCTTATTAATATATTAGGAATAGATATTGAGGAATTCGCAGATTTGTTACCCGATGATATTCGGGAATCAATAGAATATGATGAAGTTAAAACTAATATCGAAAATAATAAAGCTTTAACAGAAGAAATGGCAAAAGAGGTTTTGCAAAAGCTAGATGAAATTAGGGATATTTTAAAAGAAAAAGATAGAAAATCAAAATGGTCAAAACTTGTGAAAATATTGATATGGCTTGCGGATAAAAGCGTTGATGTCGCGCTTATGCTTTCTCCGATAATATCACGCGGAATGTGGACATTATGACCAATTTATAAAAGAAGAAGACAGTTATCTGCTTGCTTCACTAACTGCATCGCAGATGTTTGCCATTTTTTTCGATATCATTTTTTGGTTTATCATAAAAATTTTAAATCCATATATTAAACATTTATAGCGGAGCAATGCTCTGCTTTTTTCATTTAAAGGAGGTGGTGCCTATGCTTGTAATTATTCAAAACCAATAATATATTAGGAGGATAATAATGAAAAGAAAACAAATGACGTATGAAACATTTCTCGAAGTGAAACGCCAGAAATCGTTAGGCGTATCACAGAGGCAAACGGCAATAAATTTAGGTTTGTCAAGAGGTATGTTGGAAAGGTGGTGGCATAAGGAAGAGGCAGAGTTTTTGTCATCCCGTTCACATCAGCCAAAATCCCTTGAGCAGTATAGGGAATACATATTAAGCGTACTGAAAGTATATCCTCAAATACGAGCGACAAATATGTATTTTAAACTCACTGAACAATTTAGTGACTTTAACTGTAAACGCTCAACGTTTTTTAGATTCTTCTCAAAGTTGCTTAAAGAAACGGGATATATAAAGTATAGGGAGAGAATGATATCTCCAAGAAGTCAATTACCTCCCGGTTATGAAGCGCAAGTAGATTTCGGGCAATATAAGCTAAAGGATATGTACGGCCAAACGGTAAGGGTGTACTTTTTTTGTATGGTATTAACTTACAGCCAAATGCGTTTTGTGTATTTCAGCCCAAATCCTTTCACAACTCAAACCTCAATATACGCCCATGAATTAGCATTTAAGTTTTTCAATGGCAGAACGCAAACAATCATGTACGACCTTGACCGGGTATTTGTATTAAACGAAAACTACGGGGATATTGTGTTTATTAAAGAATTTGAGGATTACGTAAGGGAAACAGGCTTCTCAACAGTAATTTGCAGGCCAAGAGACCCACAAACCAAAGGGAGAGTAGAGAATCTCATAGGCTATGTAAAATATTCGTTTCTTGAAGGGAGAACATATAACGGAATTGACGCTCTCAACAGTGCTTGCTTGCAATGGCTTGATAATGAAGGCAATGGCTTGGTAAATGCAAAAACCAGGAGGATTCCAAGGGAAATGTTTTATGAAGAGGCCAGGCATTTGATTCCTGTAAAAGCCACAATACCGAAGGAACAGGTAATATTAAGCGTAACCTCCAAAAACTGCATAAGATACAAAGGTAACGAGTACGCATTGCCCAAAGGGAAATTAAAGGAAAAAGAAAGGGTGCGTGTCGAGGAAAGGGACAATAATATTTTCATATACCAAGCGTTAACAAATGAATTTCTTCTTAAACATGCTATTCCAACAGGCGAAGGCAATACAGTTTCAATTGAGGAAAATTATTATGATAGTGTTTCAGTTGAGAGAATTAAACGAATATTTGGTGATGATGACCGTATTGACAGCTATATAAAAGGGATTAAGGATAACAGATATATAAACACTCAATGTAAGCAGATTTACCATTTAATCAATTATTATTCAGAGACTCAAATGATGAGCGCCATAGAGCACTGTTTAAGAGTTAATATCTGTAACACAACGGAACTTGCCGCTTACCTTATATACAAATTTGGAGCATCGAAATCAAAAAGGTGTTTTTCCAAAGAGAAGCTAATCTTTTACAGCAAAAGAGCCCAAAAGATTAAGGAGGAGTTAGATGGTTAATATATCTGACATAAAGGAAAAGGCAAGGCTTTTGAATTTGCAAAATATCGCGAATGGCATTATTGATATTACTAATTACAGCGAAGGGAACTTAAAATTTTTAAATGAAATTTTTGAACAAGAATTGAGCATCAGAAAGAACAATAAAATCATTAGGTTTTTGAAAGCCAGCGAAATTCCGAAAATCAACTTCATATTTAATGAACTTCCTAAAGTATTGATATGGCAGATAGAACGGCTGCTGGAGTTTGATTTTATTGAGAATTCAGAAAACCTGTTTTTGATTGGCAAATGCAACACCGGAAAGACAAGCCTTGCTGCTTATATCGGGCGAAAAGCAATTGAAAAAGGTTATAAAGGTGTATACATTAAAACAGATGAATTGCTTTCAAACAACAAAAAGACACAGATACTAAATGATATGGATTTAATTATTATTGATGATATTATGTACATGCCTTTAACAGATGAGCAATTACAATTTTTTTATCGAAAGTTAATATTCTTAAATGAATCAAGAAGCATAATATTTATAACCAACCGCGAGTTATCAGAATGGATAGAAGTATCAAGTGATAAACATTTAATGCAAACGATGTTAAGCAGATTATTATTAAACTCTCAGACATTAAGATTAGGTGATTAAACTCCCCTAAAGGCCATATCCCCTTTTGAAAATTCACAAGAAAAAACACTGCAAAAAATCTCACAAACAGGCCAAAATGCGTCGATTAGTGAGACAAAATGACAACATATAGGGCAGGGGGCCTAAATCTCTACCCCTATTACTCCCTCAGCGGGGCNNGAAAAAGTCGACTTAATGATAGAGAAACTGCAAGCCGATATGCTGGAGTTAAACAAGAGACGTGGAAAAAGAGAAGTTGACGCAGAGCAATACAACACAGAGAGCCGAGAGATTATGGAGCAGCTTGACGAGTTATTCAAGCAAAGAGACGAATTCATGGCAGAACAAAGCGACGGCGCACTGTCTAAATCGCAATACAAAATGCTAACAGACTTCTTAAAGAATGAACAAAAGCAAACCGAATTCGACAAAGATGTGTTCACTAAACTAATAGAGAAGATTATCGTAAACAGCAGAGAAGACATAACATTCATATTCAAAGACGGCACCGAGGTCAAGGCAAATTTAAGCGCAGCAGAATAACATAGATATAATATAGATATAGTGGCGGGGTGTAAAATCCACGTCGCTTTTTTTATTTACGGGTAAGCATTGATTTTAAGGAATTTATATTGAAATTGACTTTATTTATATGCTATAGTGTTTACAGGAGGAATTTTATGAATTATCCGTACGATATCGTAACAGAATGCCCTTCTTGCCACAGTTGGACAATGAAACAAACTGATAAGTTGGAAAACCTAATAGGGACAGATAGAAATATGATTACCTTAGGATGCTATACTTGTGGGCATATAGCAATTTTTGATAAACAATTTTTAACAAACTATCTTTGCGAATTGTCAAAAATAGGTAAAAATCCTATAGTAAATAAATAGAAATAGCATTGTCTATGGAGTAATATTATGGAAAAAAAAGAATGGGAAAAAGGGATACCTTTATATCATGAATCTGATTTAATGACCGAGTTAGAATTGTTGCATTTCGCCATGGAAATTGTTATGGATTTTGAGATTAAGCCTAACTCTTATGAGATTATAGCAACTAATAATAAAATAGGGACGTATCCTAATTTTGTATTAAAGAAAGACAATTTATTATATTTTATTGTTGTTGGGGTAGCAATTGCCCCCAAAATGCCTATATTAGATAAAGTTATAAGATCAAATTTATTAAAACATGCGAAAAGTTTTAATGCTATTTCTTATTATGCGCCAGTTAGCTTTGGATCATCAGATGCTGAGCGATTTGAAGCGTCGTTAGCATTGCGTGGAGATAGATTTTATGCCAATTATAAAGGATTAGAATTATTAAATTCTTGAGATAAACAGAAAAAGTTTGATTAAATATTTGATTTTGCGATTTTTTGATTTCCATACTTTTTTCAAACAGGAATTCAAACAGTTGGAATCTCGATAACTAAAAAGTGCAAGAGAACAATAATCATCCTCAATATCGGCAAAAAGATTGACACATTCAGCAAAACAATATTAAGAAGCCTTGTAATAGAAATAAAAGCCACCGTTCCCGAAGAAATAGAAATATGCTACAACTGCGGATTAACCGTGAAAGAACACATTAAGCAAGCAATCCCCATATGTGCTAACGGCGTGTTTGGGGATTTTTTTGTTATTTAAATATTTTTGATAAAAGTTATTGACATTTGTCAGAAACTGCGTATAATAATAAATGACATATGTCATAAACAATAAAGGAGGTATTCATTATGCCAGGTAGAGATGGAACAGGTCCTTTGGGACAGGGTGCAATGACAGGTCGCGGCTTGGGTGTGTGCGCCCACGAAATCAGACCATTATATGGAAGAGGCTTGGGCTTAGGACGCGGGTTAAATTGCAGAAGAGTATTTAATCCCGTATATGCGGATTCGAAAGAAGCGTTGACGGAGCAGAAAGCCGTATTGGAAGCAAGACTCGAGGCTATTAATAAGCAATTGAATAAATAGCAAATAAAACAAAAAGCAAGCAAGGGGACGCCCTATGCTTACTTTTTACATAAGAGGTAAAATCATGCCAAGACCGAAAAAATGGAGAAAGGTTTGTAGTCTTCCTGAAATCAACCGTTTTGGACCGCTTAATGGTGAATTTAATGATGAGTGCGTTGTTATGTCGGTTGATGAATATGAGACCATTAGACTCATTGATTTAGAGGGTATGAAGCAGGAAGAATGCTCCGAACAAATGAATATAGCTCGTACAACAGTACAAGGAATATACGATGCCGCAAGAAAAAAAATTGCCGATTCACTTGTTAACGGCAAAACGCTTATCATTGAAGGTGGCGAATATAGGCTGTGTGACGGGCATGGTGGACAATGTGGAAAAATGGGTTGCGGTAGGCACAGAGGCGGACGAAACAAGGAAGAATAATACTCAAAATGGAATATACGGAAAAAGTTATCGAGCATTTTATGTGCCCACAAAATGTGGGTACTATGCCTGATTGTGATGCAACAGGAGCATACGGAGAGCCGTCTTGCGGAGATGCCTTAATGATATATATTAAAGTTAAAGATAACCGCATAGAAAAAATAAGTTACCTAGTCTTTGGCTGTTGCGCAGCTATCGCGACATCAAGTATGACTTCCGTTTTAGCAAAAGGCAAAACATTGGAAGAAGCGGAAAAAATTTCCGACGAAGACATTTCGGTGGCGTTAGGAGGCTTGCCCGAAATGAAAGAACATTGCTCCAATATTGGAGTTTCCGCTTTACGGAATGTTATAAAAAACTATAAAAATTCGAAATAAAGGAGCTTAATATGAGAATTGCATTACCAGTAAATGATAAAGATATAAAGTCTGAAATATGTCCATCCTTTGGAAGAACACCATACTTTTTAATATATGATACGGCTGAAAAGTCTAGCGTTTTTTTAGATAATCTTGCCGCACAAAGCGCAGGAGGAGCGGGGATTAAAGCCGCCCAAATGCTTGTCGATCAATCGGTAAAGGTAATAATCGCGCCAAGATACGGCGAAAATGCCGCTAAGGTTTTAATTGACGGAGATATCAAAGTATATAAAAATATTGTCGGTACCGCAGAGGAAAACATAAAGGCATACGAAAAAAATCAGCTTGATATTTTAGCCGACATACATCCGGGATTTCATAATCATGGGAACAAATAAAAAAATAGCTGTTTTAAGCGGAAAAGGCGGAACAGGGAAAACACTAGTAAGCGTAAACCTTGCCACTGCCGAGGCAAACTCTTACTATGTGGATTGCGATGTGGAAGAACCAAACGGGCATCTTTACTTTAATCCGCAAATTTGTGAAGAAAAGGCTGTTTCGGTTTTGATTCCTAAGGTTAACCATGAACTTTGCACAGGATGCAAGGAGTGCGTAAATTTTTGTAAATTTAACGCTCTGGCTTTTGGTGAAAAAGTTATTCTGTTCAAAGAGATTTGTCACTCCTGCGGAGGGTGCGCGCTGGTTTGTTCGGTTAAGGCGATTACCGAAACGGAAAAAATGGTGGGTATCGTAAATATAGGCGTATCTGACCAAGTTAAGACGGTCGGCGGAATGATGAATACAGGAGAAGCGTCGGGAATCCCGATTATCAAAAATATCCTTGAATATATCAAAGACAAATCGGGATATGTATTTATTGATTGTCCGCCCGGCAGCGCATGTATTGTTATGGAAAGCATAAAAGATGCGGATTACTGTATCTTGGTCGCCGAGCCGACAATATTTGGTGCGCACAATCTTGCGATGGTTTATGAATTGGTAAGGCTTTTTGATAAGCCTTGTGGAGTTGTCCTTAATAAATGCACAGACGGACACAACCCGTCCGAAGAATTCTGCAAAGAAAAAAGTATTGAAATTCTTGTTAAAATTCCGTTTGATATGGAACTGGGAGAGCTGAACTCCAACGGAAAAATTGCCGTAAGAGAAAATTATAAGAATAAAGAACTATTTTATTCCCTTCTTACTAAGGTTAAGGAGGCTGTCGAATGAAACAATTATTAATTTTAAGCGGCAAAGGCGGAACCGGGAAAACGACCGTTGCGGGAGCATTTATAAAATTGAACAACGCGAAGGCATATGCCGATTGCGATGTGGACGCACCGAATCTTCACCTTATAACGCGTCATAAAGATATGCCGATAAAGAAAGATTATTATGGCTTGCCGAAAGCTCATATTGATACAAATTTATGTATGGGATGCGGCTTATGTCAAACAAATTGCAGATTTGGAGCAATTAGTTATAATAATGGTTATTTTGTTGAGGTTAACGCTTGTGAAGGCTGCGGTGTATGTGGGTTAGTTTGCCCGGCGCATGCCGTATCATTAAAAGAAGCGGTAGCAGGAGAGCTTTATCTTTATAAGGATGATTCGGTTTTTTCAACCGCAAAGCTTAAAATGGGAAGCGGAACATCCGGGAAATTGGTTGCCGAAGTAAAAAAGCAGTTGATAGCGAATGCAAAAGAAGTTTGCTTAGCAATAATAGACGGTTCGCCGGGAATAGGCTGTCCCGTTATCGCTTCGCTTTCGGGAGTGGATATGGCCCTCATCGTTGCGGAACCGTCGGTTTCGGGTATAAGCGATATGGAAAGGATCATAAAAACTGCCCGTTATTTTGGAACGGAAATAGCTGTTTGCGTCAATAAATATGATACAAATCTTTTTAATACCGAAAAGATAGAAGTTTTTTGCGCTGATAATGATATAGCTTATGCGGGAAGAATTCCATATGATAGCGCAGCTGTCGCCGCAACTAATAGTGGTAAAAGCATTGTTGAAATGGATTGCCCCAGCGGAAATGCAATCAAATTTGTTTATGCTCATGTAATTGAAATATTGCAAAAGAAATGTGATTTATGAGAATAGTCAGTTTGGTTGATAATGTATCGAATAATAAAAGATTGGGCTTCGAACACGGACTAAGCCTTTATATTGAAACGGCGAAACATAAATTGCTGTTCGATTTGGGGGCGAGCTTTTTTTTGTCGAGAATGCGCTAGCACTCGGCGTAGAGTTGAAGGCAATTGATACGGTAGTATTATCCCATGGGCATTACGATCATGGCGGAGGATTGAAAACATTCTTAGATGTGAATGACAAAGCGATGATATACATAAAAAAAGAAGCTTTCGGGGATTATTATTCCGAACGCATATCTGGCACGGAATATATTGGTTTGGATAAATCCTTATCGCAAAACTCAAGAATTGTTTTTGTAGATAATGATATGATTCTCGATGACGAGTTGAAATTGTTCTCGGGGGTCAATATAGTTGATGAGAGGTTTACTCCTAATAAAAAACTAAAAATAAGAATTGGGACGGAATATAGAGAAGACGATTTTGCGCACGAACAAAATTTGATTATAAATTCTGATGGAGTGAAGGTTCTTGTCGCAGGTTGCGCACATAACGGCATCACGAATATCATCCGTAAGTTTGTTAAAATGGAGGGAGCAGATCCCGATTATGTCATAAGCGGATTTCATTTATCGAATCCCAGCAGTGGAAAAAATGAAGATGAAACAGTGATTTACAGGGTAGGGAATAGTTTGAAGAAACATAGTACAATATATTTCACTTGTCATTGCACTGGTATAGAACCTTATAAAAAGTTAAAAGAAATTTTAAACAATAAAGTAGAGTATTTCGCAGCAGGCGATATGCTAAATTTATAAAAAAGGAGTGCAAAATGAGTAAAGATTGCGAGCATAATTGCAAAGATTGCAAGGAAGAATGCGAAGAAAGAGATTTGACAGAAAAACCAAATCAACTTAGTAAAATTAAAAAAGTTGTAGGTGTTGTGAGCGGTAAAGGTGGAGTAGGGAAGTCGATAATTACTTCATTACTTGCAGTACTGGAAGAAAGAGCGGGGTTAAAGACTGCGATTCTTGATGCAGACATAACAGGACCTTCTATTCCTAAAGCATTCGGTATAACAGGAAGAGCCGACGCATGCGATTTAGGTATGTTTCCGGCAAAAAGCCATAAGGGCATAAAAATAATGTCAACTAATCTGTTACTTGAAAGTGTTACCGATCCTGTTATTTGGAGAGGTCCGCTTATAGCAAATATGGTTAAACAATTTTGGACGGATGTAATTTGGGATCATATAGATATTATGTTTATTGATATGCCTCCAGGAACTGGAGATGTCCCCTTGACCGTGTTTCAGTCGATACCTGTTGATGGTATTATTGTTGTGACATCGCCGCAGGAACTTGTTTCTATGATTGTAGCAAAAGCGGTTAATATGGCTGAAAAAATGAATATCCCTGTTGTTGGAATAATAGAAAATATGAGTTATATAAAATGTCCTGATTGCGACAAGGAAATAAAAGTTTTTGGTGAGAGTAAGATGGAAGAAACCGCAAAGAATTATGATTTAGAGATACTTGGAAGAATCCCTCTTGATCCTAAGCTTGCAGCTGCTTGTGATAAAGGAATGATAGAACTGTTTGACGGAAACTGGCTGGATAAAGCCATAGAAAAAATCAACGCGATGCCAGTAAAAGAGGTTTGATATGTCCGATTATTCGGTAAAAGCAATGAAATATTTCAAAGAAGGTTATAACTGCGCCCAGTCTGTGGTCGCTGCCTTTTGCGACAAACTTAGCATTGATTTTGAAATAGCAATTAAATTGTCTTCTTCTTTTGGAGGAGGTATGGGCAGGCTTCGTGAGGTATGCGGTGCGGTTTCTGGGATGTTTATTGTTGTAGGTATTCTATATGGTTATGATAACCCTGTCAATAAAAAGGCTAAAACAGAACATTATAAACTTATTCAGGACTTGGCTGCAGAGTTTGAGAAACAGAACGGTTCTATTATCTGCAGAGAATTGCTTGGACTGGGAAAAGGAGCGGATACTCCCGTACCCGACGACCGCACAAAGGAATATTACGCTAAACGACCTTGCGTACAGCTTGTCGGTATTGCGGCGGAAATAATAGAAAATTTAATTATCAAAATGGAGGTAACAAAAAATGAAAATTGCAGCGGCATGTGAAGGAAACAGAGTCACAGAACACTTCGGGCATTGCCAGAATTTTATAATTTTTGATGTCGAAAACAATAAAATTGCAGGAATTAAATCTATTCCGAATCCGGGACACAAACCAGGATTCTTACCTAATTACTTAAATGGCTTAGGAGTTAATGTGATAATATCAGGCGGTATGGGCGGTGGTGCGATTGGTATATTCAACGAACTTAACATCGAAGTAATAACCGGAGCTTCAGGCGATGCAAAGGCAGCGGCTGAAATGTACCTTGTCGGAAAGTTGAAATCCACAGGCTCAATTTGCCACGAGCATCAGCATAAAAACGAATGTGGAGATAATAAATAAAATAGTTGCTTAAGAAAGCAAACATGAACAAAATTTATTTACAGTTGGGATTAAAACGATAACTTGAAAAAAATCTTGAATATAAACTTGACTTTGCGGGGAAATCAAGTTAGGCACTAACCGAATAAAAAGTAGGAAAACCAAAAGTAAGAAATGGCATTAAGTTCAAATCCCGTAAAACATAGTGCAAGATAGACGAACAACCAAAAGTAAGAATATCCAATAGAAAAAGAAAAACCCCTGTCAAAAATGCGATAAAACAGGGCTTTTTGGCATATAAAAACACGGCGTAAATACTGCCTTGACGCCGTGTGTCTATGCGGGGACAAAATCAAAAGTAAGACACTTGTTCGGAAAATCCCTAACTTACAGAACGAAAAGTAAGACAAAACAAAAAGTAGGAAAGTAGGTTGAGGGGGTCTTGATTTCGCGAAAGCAAATGCAGACGAATTTATGCCCCAAAAGCCGTTTGCCATATCTTTTATGTATCCCAAATATGTTAATTCATGATGTTTGATAAGCCGAGGGTGTTTTTGCATTTTGCCACGGCATCTTGTGCTCTCTTGGGGGATGGAAGGAGAATTGATTTCCCCCTAACTTTTGAGTGTCTCGCGGGGCGGAACACCACGCAAGAAAGTCGCGAAATCAATGCCGTCCATATATTTGTCGGTAAAATCGGCGGAATAATAGGGAATGCTTATTTCGTCGCAAACGCGCAAAACATCGCTAAAAGTCATCTTCGCCCCCGGCACACGCCGCCCGCATCCTCGCGCCAGTTGGACATATAAAAGCCCCACGACTTCACACTCCGCTGCTTCAGAAACAGCGCGAGCTTGCGAACCAATTTAGCTCTTGACAAAGTCACACTATGCATTTAAAATTTTTATAAAGACTAGTCTAAGGAGAAAAATATGAAATATTGTAAATACTGCGGGAAAGAAATCAATGCGTCAGCGGTAGTATGTCCATATTGCGGGTGTCAGATAGAAGAAATGCAACCTGCGGAAAGCGGGGGAATGGGCATAGCCGCAATAATTTTTGGTGCGCTTGGCGGCTGGCTGGGGCTCCTGTTCGGCATTATCGGGCTAAGTACATACAAAACTGAAAAGAATAGAAAGAATTGCAAAATAGGCATCGGGTTATTTATAGGCTGGATAATCTTGTGGATTATAATTTTTGCGAATACATAGGTTATAAAATATCCCAGATACAATAGATTTATTTGGCTTGATGGTAAAATTATTCGCTTGGCTCGCAGTGAAATATATTGCCGCATGCTATCCTTAACCTGTGCACAAGCGCAATGTCATGCGCCGAAGACGGATTCCATTTTACGCGAAGCGGCAAATGGAATTGAACAAGAACCAAAAGTAAGAATGGTACTAAGTTCAAATCCCGAAAAGATTAGTGCAAGATAGACGAACAACCAAAAGTAAGAATATCCGATAGAAAAGAAAGAAACCCTGTCAAAAATGCGATAAAACATGGCTTTTTTGCATATAAAAACACGGCGTAAGTACTGCCTTGACGCCGTGTGTCTATGCGAGGACAAAATCAAAAGTGGTAAAAATTACCAAATACTTACAAGTTATCAAACAAAAAGTAAGACAAAACAAAAAGTAAGAAAGTAGATTGATAGGGTCTTGATTTCGCGGAATAACAAATTTGGGCAAAAGGTAGTTTAGCAGCATGAATATTCACACTTCTATTAAACCGGCCGACACAGAGAATATTGTATATTTTGCAAATTGCCATGCAGTGGGATTTTTGCTAAAAAAGTTCTTCATTCTATTTATCATATTTTTCTCCTTACATAGAATTATTATAAATTACACGCAAGTATCAGTCAAGCCATAATTTTTACGGCTTTTGCACACGTTTGGGTGAAAAGTACAAAAAACCTTCTATCTTGACATAAAATCGTACATGGTATATACTTGTATTACAGATAATAACTTGGAGGTAAAAATGAAAAAATACAGCAGAATTTTCCCAATAGAAAGGCGTGCTGTTCCCACTCCTAAAGACATGGTAAAGGACGGCAAATGCGTTTTTGGCACCTTTGATAAGGAGTTCGAAACCATGGACCTTCTTGGCATAAAAAACCCGACGGCGGCGCCCGACTTTATGAAAAGGCTTCGCCTTACTCTTTGGCAAGCCACGGAAGTGCATATGAAACAAGGCGTTTTGCTGGCGGTGGTGTGTGATATGGGGATTTTTGGGCTTACGCTCAATGTCTATTATGACAAAGCCGAAAGAAAGGTTTATTCTTGGAGCACGCGATTGAAGAGCAAGGATACCATAATTGCGCCAAACCTGATTAACGGCGCAGAATCCAAAGGCGAAACCCCCGTTTCGCATGTGCATTATATCAACAACTTTCAAGACGGCAAGTGCCATCTTGACGGGCATCACAAAGATAACCAAAACAGCATAGAGTACAATTTTGACCTTGAAAGGCTCAGCAAGCCCAGCATTGTCAGCATACCTTTTGCCGACCCTGAGGTGCGTCATCGTCCTTTGTATTCGCAAAAAGACTTTTTCAAAGCAACGGGCACCCTTACTTTCAACGGCAAAACTTACCATACCGACGAGGACTCTGCCGCTGTCGTTGACGACCACAGAGGCTACTACCCCAGGAAGGCTCACTATGATTGGGTGACAACACTGGGCGTAAACGAAACAAACGGAGAGAAGAAATGGTTTGCGTTTAACCTTACGCGCAATCAATCAATAGACCAGGACAAGTATAACGAAAATATTATGTGGCTTGAGAACAAAACTAGTCTGCTTCCCCCCGTAACTTTTGAACGCGATGTGGATACACGTAAGTTTGTAGACGGCGCAACATGGAAAATCAAGGACGACCATGGCATGGTAGATGTCACCTTTAAGGTATATGACATTTTCCGAATGGTTACCCACGCAAAACCCATCGTAAACATTGACTATTTTGTTGCATTCGGCGAATTGGAAGGCTATCTGAAAGACGAAGACGGCAACAAATATATCCTTGACGGCATGATGGGCATGGGCGAAGACAAGACTATGCTTTTGTAGAGATTGGCAAGAAAAAATAAACTGGTTTTAGATTTGTAGACAACAAGAGAGGGCTTTGGGCTCTCTCTTTTGTTTTGGCGGAGAGTTAGGGATTCGCTCCGCTTGGGCGATAAACTCATTCTCATTCATAGTTTGGCTAGGAGAACTTTTGCTTGTTCCCGCTGTCGTTGCCCTGCTCTATCACGCCGAGGCAGGGCGAAAGCAACCATGCTTTCGCCTTAT
>LFSG01000052.1 GCA_001512685.1 Clostridiales bacterium DTU072 | reverse complement strand
AAACGCTTTATAATCAATATCTCGCGGATATAGACAACATTCGAGCTGAAAGCGCGGAATGCGAAGGATACCTTAATAAAATCCGCGATTATCAACAGAAGATTTTGGATTATACCATAACCCCCGAAGAAAAAGACGAATACGCCGTTCTTATTCAGGATTATGATTTATACCGCGAACGGCTTTATGAAGCCGAACAAAAGATTGAATTTGTCAACCGATACAAAATTCAGTATTATCAAGAAGGTGACGAATTGCCTGAAGGAAAAAATGTGGGGGACGAAATTGACGGCACCGGATTTGAAGAAAAGGAATACATGCTGTTTTGTTACGGCGCCAAAGACGAAAACGGCGACTATATTAAGGATGAATTCGGGAACTATGTATATTTGAAAGACCAATTCGGCGATTATATGGATAACGGAGATTATGACAGACTCAAAAATCTTCGTTATGCCACAACGGGCAGAGAAGGCTATGAGTTTGACGGATGGTTTACAAGTCCCAACTTCAATATCAATACCAGAATAAGCGTAAACGAAGAAGAGGGTATTTTTACTCGATTTGAGGTAAACAGGAATTATATACTTTACGCCAAATGGATAGACCTCAATATGGGCAGCGGCGGGCTTGTTTTCCAATTGATAGAAGCGGACGATCCCGAAGAAATCGGCTATTATCAGATAATAGATTATCTATCGCTGGCGCAATTTAATGACTTATATTCCACTGTTAATATTGACGGCGTAAACTATTATAAGAAAGCAAACAGCGATATCCTTATCCCCGTAACGCATTTAAGCTATAATGATTTTCCCGATACGATTGACTTGTTGGATAAAGAACTGAGGCTGCCCGCTTTCCATAAAGGAGTGCCCGTAAAACGCCTTGTGAGCGGCTTGTTTAAGGAAAATTCCGATATTATCGTCTCTATCGATATACCCAATAATGTGGAGATTATAGACGAAGGCGTCTTCTCATCCTGCTATAAACTTGCTTTAATAACAAAAGCCGATGAGAATCAATTCTTCTCAATAAATAACGGCGTGCTTTATACCGATAACGGCAAAACATTGCTTTGTTATCCCGCCAAGCTGGTCATACCTGAATACTACCATGACGGCATTCTTGTGCCCTCCGATACATTTATCGTTCCCGCAGATGTTACCAGAATAGCGAAGGGAGCCTTTATGCATTGCGACCAGTTGTTGTATATAGCGTTTGAAGACGGAACTCAAGAGCTTGTTTTTTGCGAAGACGCTTTTAGAGCTTTGCTTAACCTTAAGAAAATAGGAAGGATTGACACTGATCAAAGAGACGGCAATGAAGTCATTATCGCCGATGAATCCTTGCCTGACAGACTTATCGCCATTGAATCATATGCGTTTAAGGATTGCGTAAACCTCAAAGACATAACCGCGACCGACAATTCCTCTTTGCTTTATGTGGGCGAAAACATTCTTGAGGGTACGGGATGGTATTATTTGAAGAACATGGATAATACTACTTATGTCGACGGCACCGCCTCGGACGGAATCCTTATGCTCGGATATGTCGCGTTAGGCGTAACTTCCGATTATAACAAAAATTCGCTAATTTTCGACGGCAATTGCGTTAAAGCAATAGCCGACGCCGCTTTCTATAATAATACGCTTATTCATTTGATATCGTTAAAAAATACTCAATTTGCCCATATCGGACGAAGAGCTTTTGACAAATGCACTAATTTGAACACCGTGAATTTATACAATACGCATCCCGAAAGCTTTACCATAGGAGATTCTGCTTTCCATGGTTTCGGCGCCAACTTTACAATCTATATTCCGCATGATACTTTGGAGGAATATATACTTGCCGAAGGCTGGAGCGATTATGCGGATTATTTCATTGAAAGAGATAATTCATAAAGGAGATTAATAAACAAAAAAAATTCAGGATTTAATCCTGAATTTTTTATTACATTCATAATAAATCTAATCTTTATATTTTCAGTATTCTTTTTGCGTTATTATACAGTATATCTTCATAAACGCTGTCGGGAAGCCCTAAAGCAAGCAGCCTTTCAAGTTCTTCTTTATGTGTCCACATGGGAAAATCGGTTCCGAACATAAAGCGCTCATATCCCAAATGCTTAAGAATATCTTTTGCCATAATCTCGGGCAATTTGAAAAGCGAGCTTGAGGTGTCGAAATATACATTATCCAAGCCGTCATACGCGTCTATTTCGCTCCAACGGCAATATCCTCCGAAATGAGCCGCTATCGCCGTCATTTTTGGGAATTTTTTTGCGACTTTTGCCAACCGTTGAGGCGCCGAATAATCGAAACGGTCATCGCCGGCATGGAACAGTATAGGCAATTGGCCTATGTTTCTGTATATTTTTTCGGCTCTTGGGTCGTCGATATCGAATCTTTGAAAATCGGGATGAAGCTTTATTCCTTTCAAATTCACGCTTTTTATGCGCTGTATTTCATTATATATTTCTTCTTCTTCCATATCAATATGCAATGTGGCGAATCCTATGAATTCTTTATGTTTTTGAACTTGTGAGGCAATAAAATCGTTTATGTTTTTGACTTGATGAACGGAAGTGGAGGTAGAGCATACGATATATTTTTCCACATTAGTTTGTTTGCCGCTTTCCAAAAGGTCTTCTGAAGTTCCTTTATCGCTGTTCATCTTCACATCGTAAAAATTACCGATATTGCTGATGGCTTTTGCGGCTATCTTTTGCGGGTAAATATGCGCGTGTGTGTCAATAATTTTGGGGTAATTCATATGCGAAAACTCCTGTCGTTAGGGTAAAGTATAATCGAAATATCAGATTTGTCAAATAAAATGCGCATATAAAATAAAAAACAACGCATAATCTTTGACTTAATAATCAATAGGTAATATACTTTATATTAGAGAAGTTTTGCTTGCTTTTTGCGCAAAACCGAAAATAGAAGGTAATAATGACGAAAATTGTTTTAATAGATTCCAATAGCTTGATAAACAGGGCTTTTTACGCTTTACCGGTGATGCAAAACAATAAAGGACAGTTTACCAATGCGGTATACGGCTTTATTTCCATGTTGCAAAGATTGATTGCCGAAGAAAATCCCACCCATATATGCGCGGTGTTTGACGAAAAGGAAAAAACCTTCCGCAACGAAATATATGAGGCCTATAAAGCCAATCGCAAAGGCATGCCCGACGAATTGGGATGTCAGCTTCCTTTGCTTAAAGATGTTCTTGAAGCCATGGATATTAAGATTTTATCCAAAGAAGGTTATGAAGCCGATGACATAATCGGCACGCTCGCAAAGCGGTTTAAGCAAAATACCATAATAGTTACGGGAGACAAAGATTGTTTACAATTGGTTGACGACACCACAAGGGTTTATCTTACCCGCAGAGGCGTTACGGATATTAAGGAATATAATCTTGTTGCTTTGAGCGACGAAGGGCTTAAGCCTTGGCAGATAATTGAATTGAAAGGGCTGGCGGGGGACGCTTCGGACAACATTCCCGGAGCCAGAGGCATAGGAGAAAAAACCGCGCGAAAATTGTTAAACGAATATCAAAGCATTGAAAACATTTACGACAATATATACAATATTACGGGCAAATTAAAGGATAAATTGTTGGAGTCCAAAGACAATGTTTATCTTTCCCGCAAGCTTGCCACCATAAATACCAATGTGGACATAGAATGTAATATAGAAGATATCGTTTTCAAATATCCTTTGCGTAAAAAAGCTTTATATAAAATGCAGGAGCTTGAATTCAAGGGATTGAGCGCAAGATTTTTGTATGATGAAGACGCCGCCGAAAACTTGCCCGCAAAACAAAATGTTCAAATAACACACATTAAGACAGTTTCGGAATTAATGTCCATGACAGCATCCATACCCAAGGGCAGCAAAATAGTTGTGGATTTTGGCCAAACCATTGTCGTCGCCGTATGCGGCATGGAATATCATATATCCGTAAGCGATGATTTGTTCGGGGAAGGCATTGCCGTTTATGAAGCGGCAGAGCATTTATCACAGCTTTTTTCCGAAGACTACGTAAAAGTTTTCTTTGATGCAAAAAAGCATATGCATTCATTGGAAGAATATTCCATTAAGATAAAAAAACCTTATGAAGATATTCAGCTCAAGGCTTATCTGATTAATCCCTCAAGAACCTTTAATACCGTTAAAGAATTAATTGAAATCTATTTGCCCGGTTATGAACATTTATGTTGCGCTATGCTTGAATTAAACGATATTCTGGACGCCAAAATGGCGGAATTTGAGCTTGACGGATTATATTACGATATAGAATTGCCCTTAATTGAATGTCTATACGACATGGAAAAAACGGGTTTTAAGATTGACAAAGACATACTTGAAAGCATTTCTACCCAATATAATGAAGAAATCAATCAATTGATAAAAAAGATTTATAACATTGCCGGAGAGGAATTCAATATCAATTCTCCGCAGCAATTGGCGCATATTTTGTTTGACAAACTTGGCTTGCCCACGAAAAAGAAAAACAAGACGGGTTATTCGGTATCCGCCGAAGTTCTTGAAGAGCTTGACCATCCCATTATCGAGCATCTATTGCGGTACAGGATATTAATGAAGATTAAGACCACATATATAGACGGACTGAGAAATGTCATGAATAAAGTCACCGGAAGGGTGCATACCTGCTTTAAGCAGAGCAATACGGCGACGGGAAGACTGTCTTCCACCGAGCCTAATTTGCAGAATATACCGATAAGAAGAGCGGAAGGCAGGGAAATAAGAAAAATGTTCGTGGCAAGCCTCGGCTGCAATATTGTATCAGCTGATTATTCTCAAATAGAATTGAGGCTGTTGGCTCATTTTTCGGGGGATGAAAATCTTATTGACGCTTATAAACACGCCGTGGATATACACGCAATGACGGCAAGCAAAATATACAATGTGCCGCTCGAAGAAGTAACCGAAGAAATGAGGAACGCTTCAAAAGCCGTTAATTTCGGTATAATATACGGCATAAGCAGCTTTGGCTTGTCCCGCAACCTGTCCGTCAGCCGCTCCGAAGCGAAAAAATATATAGACGAATATTTCAAAACATATCCGTCAGTAAAAGAGTTTATGGATATGAATGTAAAAAAAGCGCAAGAGCAAGGCTACTTAAAAACTTTCAAAGGAAGGATAAGATTCTTTCCCGAATTCCGTTCCCCCAATTTTGCCACCCGCACTTTCGGCAAAAGAGCGGCCATGAATATGCCTTTGCAGGGCGGAGCGTCCGATATAATCAAAATTGCCATGCTCAAGGTTTATAATGCCTTGAAAGAAGGCAATTTCAAGGCAAAGCTTATACTGCAGGTGCATGACGAGCTTATTGTCGACGCCCCCGAGGAGGAAACGGAAAAAGTTAAGCAACTGTTAAAAGAAAATATGGAAAACGCGGTTAAACTCAGCGTGCCTTTGCCCGTAAATGTGAGAGCGGGTAAAAATTGGTATGAAGCATAAAAGGAGAGAGAGCAGAGATGTTAATAGCTGTAACTGGAGGAGTGGGAAGCGGAAAAACCGCAGTCATGGAAATCCTTAAATCCTTTGGCGCGAATATTATCAGCGCAGACGAAATCAATCGCGACATTATGACAAGACCCGACTATATCGAAAAGATTGACAAATTATTTAAAGGTGTGGTTAAAAACGGCGTCATCGACAGAGTGGAGCTTGGCAAAAAGGTATTTTATGACGCCAAAGCCATGGAAAAGCTGAATGAAGTGGCGCACCCCGAAATAATTGAGGAAATAACAAAAAGAGTCAAAAAAATAAAAGGCACGGTTTTTATTGAGGTACCTTTGCTTGTGGAAACCAATATGCAGGATATGTTCGACAAAATTTGGCTTGTCAAAGCCGGCAAAGAATTGAGGTTAAAAAGAATACTGATGAGAGATTCCATAAGCGAGGAGTACGCCAAAAGAATTATGGCAAGTCAGGTTACCGATAAAATAAGAGAAAAATACGCCACCGACATTATCGAGAACAACGGCGACGAAATCGCTTTATATCACAGGGTAGAGGAACTTTACAAAAGCCTTTATGAGTGATGAAAAAATTATCCTTCATGCCGATATCGACAATTTTTACGCTTCGGTCGCCATATTGCTTAATCCCGAGCTGGAAGGCAAGCCCCTTATCGTTTGCGGAGACCCCAAGAAAAGACACGGCATTGTGCTGGCGAAGAATGAAATAGCCAAAAAAGCGGGCATAAAAACAGGGGATACCATAAATTCGGCAATGTGTAAAATCGAAAATTTAATTGCCGTTCCTCCTGATTTCAAAAAATATATCGAATATTCCAAAAAGGTTTTTAATATATATACCCAATACACTCCGCAGGTGGAAAGCTTTGGGTTGGATGAATGCTGGCTGGATGTCAGCGGCTGCGTAAAGCTTTACGGCGACGGATTGACGATAGCTCAAAAAATAAAATCACAAATCAAAAGAGAGACCGGCTTGACCGTTTCCATTGGAGTGTCGTTTTCAAAAGTTTTCGCCAAGCTGGGCAGCGATATGAAAAAACCCGACGCCATTACCGTTGTATCTAAACAAAACTATAAATCCAAGGTTTGGCCGCTCAAAGTTTCGGAATTATTATATGTGGGCAGACATACCGAGGAAAAGCTCAACAAAATGGGTATATATACTATAGGAGAGCTTGCCAATTACGATATGGACAAGCTGATTAAAAAATTCGGCAAGAACGGTTATAAGCTTCGCCAATACGCAAACGGCATAGACGAAAGCGAAGTAAAGCTTTATACTGATGTTCACATACCCGAAAGCGTGGGGAACGGCACTACCACCGCCCAAGATGTAACCAATTATAAAGACGCGTCCAGCGTGATTTTTGCGTTATGCGAAATAATAGCTTACCGCTTAAGAGAATACGGACTTGCCGCTACCGTTGTGTCCATAGCTTTAAGGGATAAAAACTTAAAAACCATTACCAGACAGGCCACTTTGGATTTTCTTACCGACAGCGCTTTCGATATAGCGTCCGTGGCTGTTACTTTACTTAAAAACAATTATGATTTTGCTAAAATGCCGCCTTTAAGGTCAATAGCCGTATCGGCAAACAATCTAATGAGCGGCAAAGATGCGGTTCAACAAAATATTTTTGAGGATATAGGTAAAAACAGCCGTATGGAAAAAAGCATAGACGATATCAGGAAAAAATACGGCTTTGGGGCATTGCGAAGAGGAATAACCATGGGCACGGTGTTTACTTGCGACGCCAAAGAGGTGGAAGAAGACTTTATACCTTTCGATAAATCTCCAAAAACAAATGGCGAGAATTAAACTTTCATTATCGGGGCAAAAGATTTTTAGGCAAATATTTTATTGTAATATAGGATATTACGCCGGTTAAGAATCCCGAAACGCTTCCTATTATAATAAAATAAGGCAGATATCCGAATACAAGGTAATTTGTCATAATCGCCGCCACGCATAACTGTAAAATATTATGCGTAATGGCGGACAGCATGCTTACGGAAGGAATCCCCAGTTTTTTTGAATAAATCAATAAACTGCTTAAAGCCGTAGAAGCAATGGAGGAGGGCAGGGAATACAGTATCATGACTGGATTGCCTACAAATATGGGAACAAATATTGATTTAAGCGCAATTACCGCAAGCGCGTACTTATAATCAAGTAAAACAATAGTTACTATGATAACCATATTGGACAAGCCTATTTTTATATAAGGCAGCATGGGAATAACGGGGGGAATAAGATTTTCGATTATTCCGACTATCATTGACACTGCAAGCAGCAATGCGGCAAGGGTAAGCTTCTTAGCTCGCATTTGCGCCTCCCGTTATGCCGTCAAGTTCGGACTTTCCTCTGATTATTATTACAATGCCGTTAGGGGCGCAAACGATTCTTTGCCCCGTATATTTTATGGAAGGCGTTTTTACGCAAATCTGATTTTCGCAATCGGCTTTGCGCATATAAACTTCGCCGTCTTTTATAACGATTTCGTTATAACCCTTTTCGGCTATGGTTATGGTTCTGTCTTGATTGAGAGAGTATGCGCGTTTTAATTCTCCCGCGTAATAAATCTCCACCGAGGCGCCCTGTTCGCGGTTTGAGATAAAAACAACGGACACGATTATCAGCGCGATAATAATTGTAGCCGTTATTATATCGCTTTTGCGGAAAAGCCCTTTATCGCGATAATGATCTAATAGCTCAAATTCTTTGGTAGGCGCTTTGCGTTGATTCAAAATCTATGTCTCCAATAATTTGGTAATGTTCTTTGGTTATGATAATGCAGGAATAACCTATGTCGGGCAAAACCGAGCTCGCCCATTCGCTTCCCTGTATCATTACGGCGGTGGAAAGAGCGTCGCACATCATGGCGCTTTCGCCTATGACGGAAACGCTTATTATGTCATTGTTGTTTATGCCCGTGGGATAACCGTCTTTTGCGATAATATGATTATATCTTACGCCGTTATGGATATAAAACCTTTCATAATCGCCGCTTGTGGCGATGGAAAGATCCTTTAGGTTTATTACTCCAAAAAGTTTGGCGGTGTTTCTCGGGTGCGTGAGTCCTATCCTTTTTACGCCGCCTTTGGTTGTGATGTTTCCTCCGATGTCAATTAATATGTCCTTATTGTTTTTGCTCAGCTCCTTGGCTTTGTCGACGGCGTAACCTTTGGCTATCCCGCCAAAATCAAGCATTGCGTTTGGATGCAGCTTTGTTATTGTCATATTAGCCTCGTCTAAGGCAAAATTTCCCATTACGCAATAGCTTAAACAATTTTCGATTTCAGCCGGCGAAGGAATTTTATCCGCCGTTTGCGTAAAAGTATCGGGGCTGAATTTCCAAAGTCTCACAAGAGGGAAAATGGCGGCGTTAAAAGCATAGTCGGTAAATTCATAAAGCTCAAGCGCTTTTTTGAACATTGTTATGGTATGATGGCTTACCGCTATGGGCTCTCCGGCTTGGGAGTTATTAATTTTATAAACATCGCTTGAGTCGATATTTGTGGAAAGCTGCGCCTCAATCTCCGCAAGGAGCTTGTGTATTTTTTTCAAATCGGAAGCGGCGGAAGTTCCCTTCAGTTTTACGCTGTAAAACGTGCCGAAAACCAATTGTTCTCCGCTGTAAGCCGAACAACCGACTAATGTAATAAATAATATGGCGCTGATAAATATCAACGCCACTTTGCGCTTTTTCATTAATTTCTTTTGTCTCCGATATAAATGACGCCTACGGTGCCCGGACCGCAATGCGTTCCAATTACCGGTCCTACCGGCCAAGTCCAAATTTCGGCATGGGGTAAAGCCGCTTTGATCTTATCCACTAAAAATTGGGCGTCTTCTTGGCAATCCGCATCAAGCACGGTTATGGGATATTTATCTGTTTCTCTCACATTCTGAATAACTTGTTCGGCAATAGTGGCAATTGCCTTTTTTCTGCCGTTTACTTTCATGGCGGATTCTAAGGCTCCTTCATCGTTCAGCCTTATTATGGGTTTAACTTGCAAAATGCTACCTATAGTCGCATGCGCCGCCGACAATCTGCCTCCTCTCTTAAGATAAACAAGGCTTTCGGGGGTAACCGCCATATTTACTTTAGGCACAAATCTCTCCAAAAATTTAATTATTTCTTCAAAAGATTTGCCTTCTTTATACATCTTTGCGGCGTAATAAACGGATATTCCCGCGCTCATGCTGATGCCCTTTGTGTCAAAACGGGTAAATTTGGCGTCGGGGTATTGTTGGGATAGTTCTTTTATGGCTATATCAAGAAAAGTAAAAGTTCCACTCATTTTTGATGAAAAACTGACATAAAGTATGTCTTCGCCATTTTTGAAAAACGGCTCAAAATATTCTTTGTAGTTTTCGGCGTTAAGACAGGAAGTGATGGGCATATTCCCTTTGCGCATCAAACCAAAAAATTCTTTGGGATCATATTTTTCGCCCAAATCATAAAAATATTCCTTATCGCATATGGTGTAAGGCATTCTGATAATATTCTTTATACCCAATTCCTTGGCTTTGGTGTGCCATAATTCGCAATTTGTATCAATAAATAAAACAGACATATTCTTCTCCTTCAAAATTTAGTATTGAAATAATTATAAATCATATAACCCGCGGTTGCAAGAAAAATGACGCTGCCATTCAATTTTGTCGAGAGTATCCTATAATTTTTCGGCGCAAGTTTATGTAAGAATATCTTTATTTTTATCCGTAAATATGCATACTAAGTTTTGAGGAAATTGTTATGGCGTTCAGTTATAAAAGCTCAATTAGTTTTGGATTGGTATTCATACCTGTAAGACTGCACAATACAGTCAAAAGCAATGATGTAAGCTTCAACATGCTGGATAAAAGGACTAACAGCAGAATTTTGTATAAGAAAATATCGGCGTCGACAGGAGAGGAAGTAAACGCCGAGGATATCGTAAAAGCCTATCAATATGAAAAAGACAGATACGTTATAATTGAAGATGACGATTTTGAGAAAATAAAAACCAAAAGGGACAAAAGCATAGTGATTGAAAGCTTTGTAGACATATCCGAAATTGACCCGATTTATTATGATAAATCTTATTATGTTACCCCTGAAGGGGCGGAAAAAGCTTTTGCTTTGCTTAGAGAAGCCATGGAAGGCGAAGGCAAAATCGGCATAGCCAAAACCGTGCTGGGCTCAAAGGAAAATCTGATCGCGTTAAGAGTAAGCGGCGGTGACATGATACTTAATACCATGCATTTTTATTCTGAAATACAAAAAAATCCCATTAAAGAGATAAAAGCCAAGGTGGAAGAAAAAGAGCTGCAGCTTGCCCGTATGATTATCGGGAGCATGGCGGCAAGCTTTGAGCCCGAAAACTATCAAGACGAATATAATTTAAGATTAAGAAAAGCGATAGAAGAAAAGATTCGCGGCGAGGAAATAACGGTGGCCGACGAAGGGGATTTGCCCAATGCCGCCATAAGCCTTATGGAAGCTTTGCAAAGAACCTTGCAAAGGGGAAAACAAGCGCAAGCTGGCCAATAGCGTTATTGAAATAAAACATATAAAAAACTTCGTTTACCGTTAACGCCGCAATAAAATGAATTTTACCCAATTCGTACCCAGTTACAAAAAACAGCTATAAAAACAAACAAAAAACACCGTTTTACGGTGTTTTTTAACGCTTGGTGCGGTTGACAAGACTTGAACTTGCACGTCGTTACGACACATGATCCTTAGTCATGCCTGTCTGCCGATTCCAGCACAACCGCATATTTGTTGATGGTACGAGGGAAGGGACTTGAACCCTCACTGCTTGCGCAATATGAGCCTGAATCATACGCGTCTGCCAATTCCGCCACCCTCGTATGTTTCTATAGTATTCTACAACAGCAAACATAGTCTGTCAATTATTTTAGGGTTATTTAAGACCAATAAACAAAAATATTTATGCTTAATTATTGCGCTTAAGTTATAACCTATACTTGTAAGCGCAAGGCATTAGTATCAGTTATAAATCTAACATAAAACGGCATACCTATTTAGGGAGCGGTAAATAATTACCGTTGCATTATGGGAATATTTGGTATATAATAAGAGTATAAATTTAGAGAGGTTTTAAGTGCAAAAAGTTACCAGAGCCATTATTCCGGCAGCGGGCTACGGCACAAGATTTCTTCCCGCGACCAAAGCAATGCCCAAAGAAATGCTGCCTATCGTTGATGTTCCATCCATACAATATATTGTTGAAGAATGTATAGCAAGCGGCATTACCGATGTCTGCATTATTTTAGGCAGAAATAAGAATAATATTGCCGACCATTTCGACAGAAACGTGGAAGTGGAAAACGCTTTGGCAAAGGCGGGTAAATATCAGCAAATAAGGATAATGAATGAGCTGTGCGACAAGGTAAACATTTGTTATATAAGGCAAAAGGAAATGCTTGGCACGGGCAAGGCGGTGGAGCTATGCGAAAGCTTTGTTAAAGGAGAGCCTTTCGTGGTGCTGTTCGGAGACGATGTTATCTATAATCCCGATTATCCCGTAACCAAACAGCTCATAGACGCTTATGAGACAACGGGCTTGACAATCGTGGGAGTGCAGCCTCAACCGAAAGAGGAAGCCACAAAATACGGTGTTATCGTTCCCGGTAAGGTAAAGGGCAGGTATACCGAAATACTTGGTTTTATGGAAAAACCCGAAATAGACAAGCTGCCTTCTACTCTTGCCAGCCTTGGCCGCTTTATATTGACTCCGGATATTTTTGAATTTATCAGGCGTACGCCCGCGGCGCCCAATGGCGAGGTTTATCTGCCTACCGCCATAGAATTGCAGGCCAAAGCCATAGGAGCTTTTGCTTATTCGTTTGAAGGCAAAAGATACGATATAGGCGACAAACTCGGCTATATCAAAGCCAATATTGAATACGCTTTAAGGAATGAGGATTTATTTGAAGGCTTGAGGAGTTATCTGTTTGATTTGATTAAAACGCTTTAATTTTTTAAGGGGTAATAATATGGGGCAAATCAGTAAAGAACTCTCAAAAGTGTTCGATAATACCTATAAAATTATTTATAATGTCGATAATACTGATATAGATTGCATGTGCATCTTGTTAGCCATGGCCTTGACGCCGGAAAGCTATTCGGCGGAAATACTTGGCAGAATGGGCTTGAGCGAGCATTATGCCAAAAGCTATGTTGCCGAATATACCTCTTCCGCGCATAGAAACATATCTTCGGGCGCGGAAAAAGCGATATTAAAAGCCGAACAGATAGCTCATAATTATGGCTATAACATAATATGCTCACATCATTTATTGCTTGCTCTTGCCGAAGGCGGCAATATAGAAACAGCTCAAATAATGCTTGATTACAACTTATCTTGTCAGAAAATCCGTGAAATCGTGGAAGCGATGTGCCACAATAACATAGGCAT
Organism: Clostridiales bacterium DTU072; assembly: GCA_001512685.1. Lineage (GTDB taxonomy): Bacteria > Bacillota > Clostridia > Christensenellales > DTU072 > DTU072. Next base: position 62,838 of record LFSG01000052.1, on the reverse strand, counting down.
GGCGGCGGCAAAGGATATAAGCGGCAAAAATATTAAACTTGGCACAAGCATAAAAAATAAACGGCTGGAAAAGGAAATATTATCGGCGCTAAGCGATAAGCCAATCAAAGACAAATAAAATATAACTAAACGACAGGAGGATTATATTATGCGTATAGAAATATCGTCTAAGAATTACAAACCCAAAGATACCCTTAAAGATTTGCTGGAAAAGAAAATAAATAAATTTGATAAATATTTCAAAAAAGAAGCGTCGGCGAAGGTAATATTATCTCTTTCAGGGAACAACAAATACACCATGGAAATTACGCTTACTTCGGACAATTTGAGAGTGCGCTCCGAAGTTACCAGCGACAACATGTATGACAATATAGATATTGTATTGCCCAAAATTGAGCGCCAAATAGTAAAATACCGCAAAAGATTTGACAACAAACTGAGAAAAGAAGCGTTTGAGGCGCCCATTTACGAAAAGAATGAAGAAATAGACAACAAAACCGTGTCCGGCAAGCTTGTTAAAGAAAAGAAGTTTGAAATTGCCATGACTACGGTATCCAACGCCATTGAAGAAATGGAGCTTTTGGACCACAACTTCTACGTTTTTATGAACGAGGAAACTGAAAAGGTGTGCGTTGTCTATAAGAGAAACGACGGCAATTACGGTTTAATTTTGCCTGAATACTGATATGAAAACAGGGATATCGACAGCCTCCTTTTTTTCTAAGGAACTTACGGAAAATACCTTTGACATAATAAGAAAACTGAAGATTGACACGTGCGAAGTCTTTCTTACCACCTTCCGTGAGTATCGGGAAGAATTTGTTCGTTTATTGAACGAGAGAAGAGAAGGAATAGAAATATATTCGGTACATAGCCTTAACGTGCAATTTGAACCCGAGCTTTTTAATACCGTGCAGCGCACAAGAGAAGATAGCGAATACTTTTTTAAGCAGATAGCCGCGGCGGCAAATATCTTGGGCGCGCGATACTATACCTTTCATGGCTTGACCCGACTTAAAAAAACGCCGTATACCTTGGATTACAGCAGGATAGGCAAAAGGGTGGACGAGCTTGACGAAATGCTTTCAAGTTTAGGCAACGGCTGCAGACTGGCTTATGAGAACGTGCATTGGACATGCTTTAATTCCCCGGAGTTTATTCTGCAATTAAAAAAATACAGCAATGTTAAAACCTGTCTTGACATTAAGCAGGCAATGCAATCAAAAATCAGCGTATACGATTATTTGGAAGCCATGGGGGAAAGGCTTTGCAATGTGCATGTGTGCGATTATGACGCCGACGGTAATTTATGCGTGCCCGGCAGGGGGATTTTTGATTTTGTGAAATTCTTTGCCGCCCTTGCGGACAACGGCTACGACGGGCCCATTATTATGGAACTGTATGCGGGAAACTATAACGATTATGATGAGATTGCGGAGGGCAACGAATATTTAAAATATTGTTTGGATAAAGCATTGAAATAAAGGAGAGAATATGAAAAATCAGCAAATTAGATTCGATTACAACAATATGATGAGCGAGTACGTAGGAGCAAAAGAAGGCATAAGCGTTTTGGAAATATCGACGCAAAAAAAGCGTATGGAAGCGGCCTATCAAGCGGTGCAATCTTCAAGAGGGCAAGGCATGATGGGCTGGACCGAATTGCCGTATAATCAAGAAGAAACGGTGAATGATATCATACAAACGGCAAAGAGCATACGCAAAAAATTTGATTATTTCGTGGTTTTGGGTATTGGCGGCTCCGCTCTCGGACCTATGGCCGTTTTTCAAGCATTGTGCCATTTAAGGCATAATGAGTTACCAAAGTCCAAAAGACGGGCGCCCAAATTCTATGTTGAGGACAATGTCGACCCCGAAAGAATGAGTTCGCTTTTGGATGTCGTCAAGCTTGAAAAAACCATGTTTAATGTAATAACCAAAAGCGGCTCCACTTCCGAAACGATGAGTCAATTTCTTATAATAATGGATTTGTTGAAGAAAAAATTTGGAAGCGACGCCAAAAACCACATTATAGCCACTACTTCCGAAAACAAGGGCAACTTGATAAAAATAGCCCGCGCCGAAGGGCTTAAGACATTTTATATTCCCGACGGAGTGGGGGGAAGATTCAGCGAGCTGAGTCCTGTGGGGCTTTTGCCAGCCGCCGTACTCGGCATAAACATTAAACAGCTTCTCAGAGGCGCCGCGTTAATGGATAGAAAATGCAAAATAAAAGACTATAGAAAGAATCCCGCACTTATGGCGGCGGTATTGCAATACATCGCCATGAAGAAAGGCAAGAATATAAGTGTTATGATGCCTTATGCGGACAGCCTTAAGCTCATGGCTGATTGGTATTGTCAGCTTTGGGGGGAGAGCCTGGGGAAAGCTGCGGATTTGCAGGGCAATAAGGTTTATGTTGGGCAAACGCCCGTAAAAGCTTTAGGCGTTACCGATCAGCACAGCCAAGTTCAATTGTATACCGAAGGTCCTTTTGACAAGGTCATTACTCTTATCGGCGTGGATAAATACCGCAAAGAGGTAACAATAGCGGAAGGCTGCCAAGAGTTTCCCGATGTCAATTTCCTTTGCGGACATACTTTGAATGAATTGATGAATGCCGAAATGCTTGCCACCGAATACGCTTTGACAAAAAATCAAAGACTCAATTCAATTATTATGCTGCCCGAAGTCAACGCTTTTACGATAGGGCAGCTGCTTATGTTCTTTATGATGCAAACGGCTTATGTGGGCGCCATGCTTAATATCGACACCTTTAATCAACCCGGCGTGGAAGAAGGCAAAAACGCCACATACGCTTTATTGGGGCGCAAAGGCTACGAGCAAAAAGCTCAAGAATTAAATTCAAAAAAGCCTAAAAGCTCTAAATATATCATTTAATCGTAAAAGATATTTTGTTTTTAATTTTTGTTGATGATTAAATCCGCTGTCATTGGCATGCGGATTTAGTCATATTTTGATATAAAAAAAACTTAATGAATATCCGCTTTTTCTTTTGCTAAAATGGTTAAACGAAAGGCGAATATCATATGGAAATTTATATTGAATACATATTCTTGGACAATTTTGCGGTTAACATGTTTTTGTTATATCTTTCCTTAATTCTGCTCAAAAAAAAGGCTTCTTTTGCGGCGGTTTTTTGTTCGGGAACATTGGGCGCCGTTTTTTCGGCGCTGTATCCGTTTTTAGGTAAATATAATTACATAGTAAAAGCGCTGTTGGCTCCCGTTATGGTTTTTATATTGAGAAAATATAATAGGTTTTCGGATTTTTTTTCCATTCTTGTAACATTTTATATTTTGTCTTTTACGCTTGCGGGCGCCGTTTTAATGATAAGCGCGTTTTCTGATATCGATTTGACAAAATATCATAAAAAGATACAGCTTTTTCCTTTTTGCATAAGCTTGTCCGCTATGATGGTTTTGCTTTTGTGCAATTATATCGCAGCACAATTGTATAAACGCAAAAGAATACAAACGCTGATTTATCCCGTAAAAATTCAATTGAGTGAAGATAGTTTTATTGAAACGCATGCTTTTTATGACAGTGGCAACCATCTTGCCGACCCCGCAAACGGTCAGCCCATGGTTATTATTTCCAAAAGAATTTTTAATAAAATGGCATGCCAACCTTGCGGAGACGTAATAATAAAATCGGTGGCAGGTTATAAAAATATACCCACCGCGAATATAATATTTTGGATATATTTTAATAATGGCAAGAATAAAATGTATAAAGCTCGAGCGGGCATAATCGACGATATCAATGAAGAATATGATCTAATATTGCATACGGAAATGATAGGAGAGTAGCATGAAGGATTTTTTTTACGGCATTTTTATCAAAATTAAGTGTTTCTTTACTAAAATAAGGCTGGGCATTCGAAAACCGTTCAAGAAAAAAGATGCCGCCGGAGAAATCAATTATATTGTGGCGCTGCCCATACCTTTGTCCAGCGAAGAAGAAAAAGAAGCCATACAACAGCTGATAAAAGGGGAGGAAAAGGCCAGGAATCTGCTTATCGAACACAATTTAAGGCTGGTCGTTTATATAGCAAAAAGATTTAATAATACCGGCATAGACATCGAAGAGCTTATTTCCGTAGGCACGGTAGGCTTGATAAAAGCCGTAAAATCCTATAATTCCGAAAAAAAGATTAAGCTTGCCACCTATGCGTCAAGGTGTATAGAAAATGAAATTCTTATGTACTTAAGAAGAGTTGTACGCTCTAAAGGGGAGATAAGCCTTGACGAGCCCTTAAATGTGGATTGGGAAGGGAATAAATTGCTGCTCAGCGATATACTCGGCACCGACGCCGACAGTGTGTATAAAGAAATGGAGGCGGAAGTGGAAAAGGGAATATTGAAAGAGCTTTACAATAAGCTTGACGACAGAGAAAAAATGATAGTGGGGCTGCGTTACGGACTGTACGGCAAAGAAGAAAAAACGCAAAAGGAAATAGCCGATATGATGAATATATCCCAATCATACATAAGCCGTTTGGAAAAAAAGATTTTGGAAAAACTAAAAAAGGATTTTCAAAAATGTGAATGAAAACGGCGGCAAAGGGCCGCCGCTTTTTATAAAAATCAATTGTTAATGTTTATCAAAACGCTTTTCTCAAATGAGCTATGGCGCTTTTTTCCAATCTGCTCACTTGAGCTTGGGAAATATTCAGCGCTTTGGATATTTCCATTTGTGTTTTTCCTTTGAAATAACGCATGATTATTATTTCTTTTTCTTTGGGAGGCAATTTTTTGATTTCATCTTTAAGCGTGAGATTGTCAAGCAAATCGTCTTCTCCTTCGTCGCTGCTCAATTGGTCGACTACAAGAATGGAGTCTTCTCCGTCGGAATATACCGATTCGTAAATTGAAATAGGTTCGGCAATAGCGTCAAGAGCGCATACCACATCTTTATAAGGTACATCGATTTCTTGAGCAATTTCCATTAATGACGCTTCGCGCGCCTTGGCGGTTTCTATTTTGTCCCTTGCCTGCATGGCGCGATAGGCGATGTCCCTTAAGCTTCTGCCTACTTTCAAAGCCGTGCTGTCCCTTATAAATCTTCTGATTTCGCCAAGTATCATAGGTACGGCATAGGTGGAGAATTTTACATTCATTGTGATATCAAAATTATCCAAAGCTTTTATTAAGCCCAGCATTCCCACTTGAAACAAATCGTCGGCAATATCCTTGTCAATCTTAAATCTTTGCACCATGCTCAAGACCAAACGAATGTTGCCCATAAGAAATTCTTCCCTTAAATGCGTTTCCCCGTTCTTTATCCGTCTTATCAGCTCCTCTGTTTGTTTTGCATTCAGTTTGGGCAGCTGGGAGGTAGATATACCGCTTATGACCACTTTGTTTGACATACTTAGTTTGTCCTCCTATGTATAACAAAGAGGCTCTATAAGTATTTTCAACAAACAAACATTTATACGCTTTAGCGATAACGTTTAAGAAATAAAAATCAAAATCGCAAGGAAATTTAGAAGAAAAAAATAATTATTTGACTATTAATGAACCGTCTTGAACGGCGCCGCAGAGATTTACCAAAATCACATCATCGCCGATTTTTATTACATTTTTCCATGGAATAAATATATTTTCACATCCGCTGATATTCTTAAGCAGTTTTCTTTCCCCGGGCACAACGATGCCCACCACTCTGCCCGAACAGGCAAAAGCCATATCTATGACGCGTCCGAGGCGCTTGCCGTCGGCTATGTTAATTACTTCCCGCTCTCTTAATTCACAAAATGTAAAATCTATGCAGCCGTCCATCACAAAAACCTATAATTTATTCTATTCAAGCCTATATAGCGTTATACTTGTTTTGATAATGGCTCATCATTAATATGCCTGCTTTACTTTATGATTTGATTAAAGTATAATATAAGCAATTGAGGTGTTATTATGAAATGCGTATATTGCGGCGGGATTGACAGCAAGGTTATCGATTCCCGTCTCAGCGAAGACGGCTACACCGTAAGACGGCGAAGAGAATGTATCAGCTGCGGCAAAAGATTCACCACATACGAAAAGGTGGAATCTACACCTGTGCTTGTCATAAAGAATAACGGCAACAGGCAGATATTCGACCCGTCGAAAATTAAGAACGGTCTGCTTAAAGCTTGCGAAAAAAGACCCGTGCCCGCAAGCGTCATAGATAAGATAGTAAACGATATCGAAAAAACCGTAAATAATTCTTTGGTTCAGGAAATCACCTCAAAAAAAATCGGCGAAATGGTTATGGCGGCGTTAAAAGAAGTGGACGATGTCGCTTATGTCAGATTTGCTTCCGTTCACAGAGAATTTAAGGACATAAACACCTTCCTTGAAGAAATAAATTCCATTCTTAAGGGCAAAAATCTCAATTAATACTTATTAAAACTGGATATTGTTTTTGGCGATGGCGTTTCTTAATTTAAGCAGCGCCTTTTTTTCTATTCTGGATATGTAAGAGCGGGATATGCCCAATTTATCGGCGACATATTGCTGGGTACGCGGGTATTTGTCTTTTAAGCCGAAACGGTAAACAAGTATGGCGTATTCTCTTTCGTTTAGATATTTTCGCATTAAATCGCTTATGCTTTTCTTTAATATTTCGCCGTCAATTTTTTTGTAAACCGAATCTTCTTCCACATATAATAAATCCAGCAGCGACATTTCATTGCCGTCTTTATCGGTGCCGATATTTTCAAAAATAGAGATATCCTTGCAATATTTTTTATATGAGCGCATGGTCATCAGAATTTCGTTTTCTATGCAGCGCGAAGCGTATGTGGCAAGCTGAGAGCCTTTGCTTTTGTCATAAGAGTTTATGGCTTTAATCAGCCCAAGCGTTCCTATGCTTATCAATTCATCGTTGTCGGGGTAATTGACATATTTTTTGGCGATAAATACTACCAACCGCAAATTGTGCTTTATCAAAATGTTTCTTGCTTCAAGGTCGCCGTTCTCTTTGAATTTGGTAAGATATTCCTCTTCCTTCTCGGGGGATAGGGGATGGGGAAAAGAGTTATTGCTTTCAAAACGCGACGTCAGCAATAACAAGTTGCTGAGCAGCGTGAAAAAACCTTCTAAGACCATGCTTGCGACACCTCCTAAATAATATATGACGAATAATGGGTAAAGTTGAGGAAATATAAGATAAGAAAATGAATATATTGGCAACAAAGCGTTAAGGCGTAAAAAAAGAAACTACCGAAAAAGTAGTTTCTTTTTTTGAGTTAGTCTGTAAGCCGAGTTCTGTCTTGGATGGTCATCTGTCTAGGCGCATCGTTGCCGATACGCTCAAGCGATATCTTAGAATCCGACGGGCCGTCGTTAATGATTCCGTATCTTGCATCAAATGGGGTTTACACAGCCAATTTCGTCGCCGAATTGCTGGTGCGCTCTTACCGCACCTTTCCACCCTTACAAAGCCTTTAGGGCTTTGCGGTTTGTTTCTGTTGCACTATCCTTAAAGTCGCCTTCAGTGGGCGTTACCCACCACCATTGCCCTGCGATGCTCGGACTTTCCTCATCTTTCGATGCGACCACCCGACTAACTCGATAAAATAATAGCATACTATATGTCGTTATGCAAGCGGTATGTGTTTGTTTAAGTCAAATCATTGTGGTAATAATATGCAAAGGAGTTTTTTATGATATATACGATCATTATTGCCGCCAACATCATAATTTTGTTGATTATAGCCTATATTTCATCCATAAAAAAACCCGAAATCAAACAATTAATAAAGCTTGGCGACGATGATTTTGTTAAGGCCATTTTACCTTTCGCAAGACAAATGAGAGTTACGGAATACGGAAGAGGATATAACATATCTTCTTTGTATCCCGTTATTTATAGAGCTTATAAGCAAACCGAAAAAAAGGCCCGCACCAATGTGGCGCTTTTTGAGCATGAAAAATGGTTATATCAAAATTTATACCTTCTCAAAAGATTTATATATTCTCACAAGAGGACGGGTTTCAAGAATTTGCCCCACATAAACGGCGAAGTCAGGATAATATCGCTGGCAAGGTTTATTGTCAACAATTCTTTGTCATGCCTGGATGAGAAAAGAGTGCAGCTTGCCATGAAAATGATACAGAATGAGGTATCTTTGTGCTTTGAAGAAATAACCTCTTTTAACGACGCCTTATGCTACGCCATCATAGAACAAATATATATACTCGCGCAAAGAATATTATTTCACAATAAATGCAAAGCCCTTGCCCAAAGCGGATATATCAGCCGCAAAAGAATGGCAAGCGACATATATAATTACTATTTGCTCAAAAATGAAAAAGTAAAGAAGCAGACAACGGAATTGCTCGATAAAATAGGCATACAGCCCCGCTCCATAGTTTTTAATTACAATATATCTTTGACGGAAAGCACTAAAATGGCTGAAAGCCTGTTTGTTTCGTTAATGAACGCAGGACAGTTTATGCCCAGAGAAAGGGCTCTTGATTTTCATAACGCCGACGCCATATTGAAAGAGGACGAAGGCTATAAAAATATGAATTTGGAAACAAAGTTGTCATATTTTAAGGTAATTGAAAGGATAAGCGACAAAATCAATATAAGCGAGGTACTTACCGCAAAAAAGCTTTTGGAAGTGGCAAGCGCCAACAACATGGACATAGGCACCGTGCTTTATGATTACGCGGCTTGTTTGCAAAAAGCGGTCAAGTCAGGAGAAACATTCAGGATAAAATGCAGGGATACCTTAAGAGTGGATAAATGGTATATACTTAGCTTAACGGCGCTTACCGTTGTCTTAACTTTGGGCGTATGGCTGTGGCTTAACAGCCTTGCTGCGGCGCTTATATCAATCATACCGATTTTTCTTATATCCGAATATTTGCTGAACAATGTCATAAATTCATATATTCCGCAAAGGACGCTGCCCCAAATGAATTATCAAAAGATTCCAAACGAATACAACACTATGGTGGTGGTGTCTGAATTTATTTCCAGCCGAGAGCAGGCGCAAGAAGCCATAAATCATCTTATTGAGCTGAGAGAAAGCAATGTCGACGAAAATATACAGTTCGCTTTGCTTGTCGATTTCAAAAAGAGCGATACCGAAATTCATGAAGACGACGAAGAATTGATTGCGGAATTTTCAGCTTTGAAAAACCATGAAAACTGCAATGTATTTTTGCGAAAAAGGACTTTTGACGGCAAAAAATATTCGGGGCATGAAAGAAAGAGAGGGGCGATTATGGCGCTTAACCGTTATTTAATCAGCGGTAAAGACGATGAATTCGCCTTCATACTTAATAAAGAACATAAAAAACCCGTTTTTATCATGACCTTGGATTCGGATAATACCGTTATTACGGGAACAATAAAAGACATGATAAATATTATTACGCATCCGTACAACGCAAAGTATGATTTAATAAACGCCCATAGCAGATACAATCTTTTTTCCGTCAATACTCGATTTGCCAAAAGGTTTTTATCGCTTGCGGGAGTAAACGCCTATCCTATGTATTCGGGGTTTTATTATAATTTGCTGGGCAAGGATATTTTTTGCGGCAAAGGCATTTACAGGCTTAAAGCTTTTCATAATAAATTAGAAGGCATTTTTCCTTCAAAAAAGATTTTGTCCCACGATATCCTTGAGGGAGCCATACTCAGTACGGGCAGCGGAGCCACGATTTTTGAAGACGCGCCTTCAAGCTTTCTTGCCGAAAGAGAGCGACGCAAAAGGTGGATACGGGGCGACATACAGTTATTGCCGTTTATGTTCAGCAAATGGAAAAACGACCAAAAGCAGGTATATCGCTCAAAAATGAGTTGTTTTTATAAACATTTGATATTGAAAAACGCTTTAAGCTCGCTCAGAGAGACCTTTATTCTGGCGTTGGCGCTGCTGGCTTTGATAGCGAATCCCGCTTTATGGCCGCTGGTGGGGGCAATAATAATAGCTCCGTATGTCATTAATCAATTCGCCATATTGCAGGGGCTTAAAGACAATTTACGCATGCGGTATATAGGGCAAAAATCTTTGGAAAACTTGAAAAATTTAATTGAAGATGTGTTTATGCTGCCTTATTATGCCCTTGGCAATTTAGCGCTGTTTGTCGGCACCGCATATAAGATGGCCACAAAAGGCAATCTTTTGGAATGGAAGACTTATTATCATCAGCAAAAGCAAAGGGATTTTTCGGCATATGTAAGAGAATTTACTTATACAATTGTTTTTGTTGCGTTATTTGGGTTGATATTAATGCTGATAGGCGTTGACCCGCTTTATTTTTTCATTTACGGATTGGCGTCTTATGTTTATCAATTATCGCTGTTTTATAAAGGCAAGCCCTTTGACGAATACAAATACACTGAAGCAGAAAAAAATAAATTGCGATTATATGCCGAAAAAACATATAAATATTTTCAGCTCATGAACATGCCGTCGGGCATAATAGGCGACAATTTTCAAATTAAACCGTATAAGGGACAAGCCTTAAGCACTTCTCCCACCAATATCGGATTTACTTTTATCGCGGATATAGCGGCTTATTATCTTGGCTTTATTGATAAGGATACGGTATTGAAAAATATAAAAAATCGTTTGCAGAGCGTAAACATCATGCCCAAATGGCATGGAAACCTGTATAACTGGTACGCAATCGATACCTTTCAGCCCCGTAACAGATTTGTATCCAGCGTGGACAGCGGAAATCTTTTGGCTTGTTTGTTAATTACAAAATCTTTTCTTAAGCGATTGGGAGACAAAAGCGGACATGAGCTTGCCTGTAAATTGATAGATAATACCGATTTGGAAGCTTTATATGATTATTCCAAAGGGCAATTCTATATCGGATACGATGAAAACGCCAGAGAGTTCACGGGGCATTATGACCTATTGGAATCCGAATCAAGACTAATGGGCTTGATATTCATTGCCCAAACCAGCAGAGTGGAGCACTGGAGAAAACTGCAAAGAGATTATACGCCGCTGTACGGCAATACCTTATTGTCTTGGAGCGGCACCATGTTTGAATACCTTTTGAGCGACCATTTTATCAGACCGCCTAAATTCTCTTTATTGTATACAAGCTCAAAAAACGCCGCGCTGCTGCAATCGAACACCCGCTTCAAAGGTATTTGGGGCGTCAGCGAAAGCGGATATTACGCTTTTGACGAAGAATTGCGGTATCAGTATTACGCGTTCGGATTGAATAAGCTTTCCTTAAAAAATGATTTGGATAAAGGCTTGGTGTCGCCATACAGCTCAGCGCTTGCTTTGAGATATCTAAAAAAGGAAGCCTTGCTCAATTTGCACAGAATAGACAAAATGGGCGCTTTGGGCGATTACGGCTTTTATGAAGCCATTGATTGCGACGGGCGAATTAGAATAATAAGGTCGCATATGACCCACCACCAAGGTATGATTTTGATGGCAATAGCGAATGCCTTGGAAAACGATATTTTTTGCGAGCTGATAGAAGACAATCCTTGCATCAGAGGAGCCATGAAGCTCTTAAATGAGTTAAAAAGCGAATTTTCTTACGGCATAAAGAAAGTTAATGATAATTTCAGAAAATTGCAGCAGCATAAAGAATATTTTGAAAACATTACGAAAATCGAGTATAACGGCAAAGCCGCCATTTTGATTAATGGCACAATGAGCGTTTGCGTGGATACGCTGGGCAATAATTTTATCAAATATAACGATATTTATGTCAACGCTTACAGAAGGGCGTACGATCGGCCCAATGGCGGATATTTTTATTTAATCGACAATGAAAACAATCTTTACAGCCCTTCGTATTATCCATTATGCAGAGATATAAACGATTATAACGTTACATTTTCGGATGTTGAAATTACCATGCAGAATTTGAAATGGGGAATTAAAGAAGATATTTGCATGGCTGACGGATTAAACGCCGAAGTAAGAAGATTAAGTGTCAAGAATGAAAGCCTTAACGATTTCAAAGTGGGATATTATATGGATATAGCTTTGAGCTCATATGATTCCTTTAACGCGCACCCCGTTTTTAACAATATGTTCGTGGAAAGCATGTATGACGAAGAATATAAAACCATAATCATGCATAAAAGGTCAATGAAAAAAGACGGAGACATTTATGCGGGGTTTGTGATAAGAGGTTTGACCGATATTAAAGTTGAAACTAACAGGTTTAATTTGCTGGGAAGAAACGGCAGCGAAAAAAAACCTGTCTTTTTTACCAATGAAAACATGGCGACCGAGTATCCGTCTTTGGGGGATGTGCTGGAACCCGCGGTCGGGTTTATCGGAACATTCGCGACCGAAGAAAGGGAATGTCAATTAATAACGATAATAGCTCACAGCTTAGAGGAATTATATTCCGCGATAAGAATGCTGCCCGACGATTTTTACAGCTTCGCCAAAGAATCGTCAAGGACAAAGCTGCCTTGTCCGCTTCTGACAAATAAACTGTTAGGACAACTGCTGTATATTCCTTACAGCAATAAAACTTTGCTATATGTGTGGAAAAATCGATTGCAAAAACAATTTTATGAAATTACCAATCTTAAAAAATCTATACTTTATTTATATGACGATACGAAGAATCAGTATTTTGTGGAATTATTAAACGCTATAAGGGCATGGAAGAAGGCGGGGATTGATATACGGCTAATTGTGTATTATTCGGAAAACTTTAAGGAAACGCAAAAAAACCATATTGCCGAACAGCTGAAAAAGAATTATATCGCCGATTATATTTTAGTGGAAAAGAATAAGGGCCTAGCATTTCTTTTTGAGTTCGCTTATATCGTATTGGACGCCGAATTAAACTGTAATGAAATTAAACCATTGAATAATATTTTAAGAAATATTGAAGTACAAGGCTTAGAGTCCGCTTACAAAATCGACGACGAAGAAAATTGCCATATAAGCAGTTTGCTGAGCGGCAGCGGATTTTATTGCGACGAGGGCTATATTCTCAGCGAAAAACCGTATCTTCCATACAGCAACGTTATTTGCGATAAAAACGGCGGCATGGTTATTACCGAAAACGGCGGAGGATTCTTTTATTTTGACAATTCCAGAGAATATAAGACTTCAAGATTTGATTTTGACCCCGTAAAAGACGAACCCTTTGAATATGTGCTCATTAAAGATAATATGAATTATTATCGCATTAACGGCGGAAGCGGCCAAAACCATAAGACTATATACAAAAAAGGAATATTGAGCCATTATTGCCGTTTGGACAATTACAGCTGCTGCGTAAGCAATTATATTATCTATGAGGGAAGGGCCAAGATGTGCGAAATAACAATTAACACGCACGGCGAAACTTTGGTTGACAGCGAATTGATTTATACATTTTATCCCGCTTTGAAATGGAAAATCAACAGAGATTTTATAGCCATAGATAGCGGAGACGACATAATTTCCATTTATAATCTGTATAACAATCAAGCTTGTCATATAAAAGTCTTGTATGATAACGGCGGAGCGGTCAGCTTGGATGATTTTCACAATGAAGAAACGCCTTATTTTAATATTCAGCTTAATAAATTCCCTTGCAGAATCTATATCGCGGTGTCAAAAGACATAGTGCTTCTTAATTCATTAACCGCGGAAGAAATAATTAAGGCAAAAGATGAAAGTATTGCTAAGTTTGAAAATATAGACAATATCAAAATCAAAAGTCCCGTTAAAAGCTTGAATTATCTGGGCAACGCTTTGCTTTATCAGGTCTATAGCAGCAGAATATGCGGAAAATGCGGTTATTATCAAACGGGAGGAGCGACAGGGTTTAGGGATCAGTTGCAGGACAGTTTGGCATTTTTGCACGCAAAGCCTGAAATAACCAAACATCAAATACTCTATTCGGCCGCCCATCAATATGAAGAAGGGGATGTGATGCATTGGTGGCATCATCCGAAATTCGGCATAAGAACAAGAATATCTGACGATAAGCTTTATTTGCCGTACGCGGTAAGCATATATGTGGAGTATACCGGAGATTATGCTTTGCTGGACACCGAAATTGAATATCTTAAATCTCCGGTATTGAATGAAAATGAAGAATCCCGACTGGAAGACCCTCCCCATACCGATTATAAAGACAGCATACGCAATCATTGCATCAGGGCAATAAAAAGCAGTTTGCGTTTTGGCGAACATAATTTATTGCTGTTGGGCGGAGGCGATTGGAATGACGGACTTGACCATGCGGGCATTGAAGGCAAAGGCGAAAGCGTGGCTTTGTCCATGTTTTGTTATGATGTTATTATGAGGTTTTTGCCCCATTGCGACGATGAGACAAAGAGCTTTTTCCGACAGGTGGCGGATAAGCTGAAAGATAACATTAACCGTTATTGTTATGAAGACGGCCAATATAAGCGGCTATATACCGATGACGGCAAATGGCTGGGAGCCAAAAGCTCTCCGCAATATACCATAGATCTTGTGGCTCAAAGCTTTTCGGTATTATACGGAATCGCCGATGAGGATAAAGCAAAAAGCGCCCTTAACGCCGCAAGCGCGCTTGTGGACGACAATACGGGCATCATAAAATTGCTTTCGCCGCCTTTGACCAAAGAAAATTATTTGGGTTATATTTCGTCGTATCCACAGGGAATACGAGAAAACGGCGGACAATACACTCATGCCGCTATGTGGTATATAATGGCGTTAATCAAAATGGGCATGACGGAAAGAGCGTTTGAGCTTTTTCAAATGATTAATCCCGTGGAAAAGTGTCGTTTGAAGGAAAATAATGCCGCTTATAAAGGCGAACCGTTTGTGCTTTCGGGAGACGTGTATTCCAATATTGACAATAAAGGCAGAATGGGGTGGAGCTGGTACACGGGAAGCGCGGCTTGGGCTTACAGGCTGATAGTTGAGGAGTTTTACGGTTTGAAAAAGAAGAACAACAGATTAATAATTCAACCGTCTTTGCCAAAGAAACTGTTGGGCTCCGAACTTGTTTACCGATACATGCAATCGGAATATGTGATAGATTATGTGGAGGGAAAGGAAAACAAGATTTTGCTTGACGGCGTGCCCGTCGGCGAGGAAGGCATAATATTGCAGGATAAAAAACGCTCAAAGATTACGGTCTATTGCGTGGTAAATAATTAAAAGAACCGGCAAAAAGCCTAAAGCATTGAATTCAATTATGATTGACAAAAAAAGGATTAAAAGGTATTATATTAAATATGGACTTGTTTGAATTAAATCGCCAAAAAAACGCGCCTTTAGCCGAACGAATGAGAAGTTCTTCTTTGGACGATTTTATTGGACAAAGCCATATAGTGGGGAAAGGCAGTTTGCTCAGAAGAGCAATACTGGCGGACAGATTGGGCAGCTGCATATTCTATGGTCCCACAGGCAGCGGGAAAACCACTCTCGCCAATGTTATCGCCAATACAACCAATTCTAATTATGTGTATTTGAACGCCGTTTCCAGCGGCGTTGCCGACGCAAAGAAAGTAATTGAAGAAGCCAAGCATAATCTTGCTTTGTATGGGAAAAAAACTTATCTTTTGCTTGACGAATGCCACAGATGGAACAAGGCGCAATCCGACTGCATGCTTTCGGCGATAGAAAAAGGAGAAATTATATTTATCGGCAGCACCACCGAAAATCCGTATGTAAATATGACTAAAGCGATAGTCAGCAGGTGCAGGGTTTTTGAATTTAAGCCCCTTACCGATGAAGAAGTAAAAATAGGCGTATTGCGAGCCATAAAGGATAAACAAAACGGTCTTGGGAATTACGACCTTTTTATTGAAGATGAAGCCATTGACCATTTAATATATGCTTCTCATGGAGATTTAAGGGTGGCGCTGAACGGATTGGAGCTTGCGGTATTGACCACAGAGCCCCAAAGCGACGGCAAAATATACATAACAAAAGATATTATGGCGCAATCCACGCAAAAGCCGCCGTTGTCGATAGACGAAAGCGCATATTACGATATGCTGAGCGCTTTTTGCAAGAGTTTGAGAGGAAGCGACGCGGACGCCGCTTTATACTACTCGTTGAGACTCATTAACGCGGGGTGCGACCCCTTGTTAATCGCCAGAAGGCTGGTGGTTCATTCCGCCGAGGATGTGGGCCTAGCCGACCCTCAAGCTCTTGTAGTCGCTACAAGCGCGCTTACGGCTTTTGAAAAATTGGGGCTTCCCGAAGGCAAAATTCCGCTTTGCGAGGCCATAATTTATGTTTGCAACGCGCCCAAATCAAACAGCGTGGTCAGAGCGCTGTATGCCGCCGATGAAGCGACAATGCAAGCGCATGACGACATACCTTATTATTTAAGGAGCGCCCAATACAAGACCGAGAAGGTTACAGGTTATAAATATCCCCATGACTTCGGCGGTTATGTACAGCAGCAATATTTGCCTGACAGCATTAAGGACAGTATATTCTACATTCCTTCGTCAAACGGCATGGAAAAAAATATTGAAATAAAAAAATTAAAAAAGGAGAGTTGATTATGTTAGAGAGAATCAAAGGCACAAAAACCGAACAAAATTTGCGCGACGCTTATTCAGGAGAGAGCCAAGCTCGCAACAAGTATGATTATTATGCTTCAGTCGCCAAAAAGGAAGGGTATCAACAAATTGCCGCTTTCTTTGAAGATACGGCAAAGAATGAAAAAGAACACGCGAAAATTTGGTACAAATTACTGGGCGGCATAGGCGATACCATGACAAACCTTGTGGACGCCGCGGCCGGCGAGAGGTATGAGTGGACCACGATGTACGCGAACTTTGCCAAGGAAGCAAGGGAAGAGGGTTTTGAACACATAGCCAAATTGTTTGAAGGCGTGGCGGAGATTGAAAAAAATCATGAGCAGCGCTATAATGATTTGCTTGAAAACATCAAGACGGGTAAAGTATTCGTCAAAGAAACCGAAGTGGTATGGGAGTGCAGAAACTGCGGCAACAGAGTTTACGCCAAAGAAGCTCCCGAAATTTGCGATGTGTGCGCTCATCCCAAAGCGTATTTTGAAGTGCACTTAAAGAATTATTAATTATTGTATTGCGCAATAGCGTTGTTGTTGACCAAGACCTTCTCGATAAGGACAGGTCACTATTCTAAGAATAAAAGTAAAGGGCATAATGATTGAAATATCAAATTTAACCAAAATATATAAAAGCAGCAACATTAAAGCGGTGGATAATCTGTCGCTGACCGTAAACGCGGGAGAGATATACGGATTTTTGGGGCCTAACGGCGCGGGGAAATCCACCACCATAAAGTGTTTGACGGGTATTTTACCTTTCACTGAAGGTCATATAAAAATATGCGGCATTGACATTAAAGAAGAGCCCGTAAAGGCAAAGATGAATATAGGCTATGTGCCCGACGAACATATTATCTACGAAGGTTTGACGGGGTTTGAATACATGACCTTTATTGCCGATGTATTCAATGTTCCCCACAAAGAAAGAAAAGAAAGAATAGAAAAGTATTCAAAGCTGTTTGAAATGGAGGGCAAGCTTAACAATAAGATATCTTCTTATTCACACGGCATGAAACAAAAAGTAAGTTTGATTTCGGCGCTTGTGCATCAGCCTAAAGTATGGGTGCTTGACGAGCCGATGTCCGGCCTTGACCCCGTCGCGTCCTACAATCTCAAACAGCTTATGGCCGAACATACCAAGCAAGGAAATGTGGTGTTCTTTTCTTCGCATGTGCTGGAAGTGGTGCAGAAGGTTTGCACTAAAGTCGCGATAATCGATAAAGGCAAGCTTATCGCCGTTTGCGGTATGGAAGAGCTTAAAAAGAAAAGAGAGGATATGAGCCTTGAGGAGCTTTTCCTTTCTCTCACCAAGAATACAGAGGCTGCCCATGACAACATTTAAGCAGTTTAAGACGGTATTTTTTACTATATTCAAAAACAATTTTAAGAGGCAAAAGGGTTTCGGCGAAAAGAAATCCCAAAAAATCGCTTCTCTTATTTTAATTGCATTCGGTATCTTGGTCATTATGAGCTATTTCGTGTTTTTTACCATAATTATCACAAGATCGTTGATACAACATGGAATGCATGAAAAGCTGCTTTATTTGTTTATAGGATTTTCGCAGTTTATTGTTTTGTTTTTCGGCGCCTTTGCGGTAATGAGCTATTTATATTTTTCAAAAGACAATCAATTGCTTTCTTCTCTGCCTGTCAGCTCCCGCGCCTTATTCCTCGCCAAATTCGCCATGGCGTATGTGTCCGAAATTATAATAGGAGCCCTTGCCGTTATACCCACCGTAACAACTTACGGAATAGTCTGCATTGTCAGCGGAATAAAACTCAACGCCGCTTTTTTTATTCTGGAAATATTAGGCATTTTTATATTCCCGATTGCGCCGCTTTTATTGATAACTTTAATATCGCTGCCTCTTATGTATGTTGTGGCGTTTTTCAGACAAAGAGCGGTCAGCAACGCAATTGCGACAGCCTTGATTATCGTGCTCATCATGTCGATCTATTTTGGTTTAATCGGATCGTTCGCGGACATGAGTCAAGAAATGGAAAACGGCATTATCGATATTTCACGGCAATTTAGCGGCGTGTTAAACGGAGCTTATTACGCTACCATATTTAATAAGCCTTATATTGACGCCATGCTGGGCAAAAAAATCGCCTTGAATTTGGTTATTTATCTTGTCGGAATTACAATATTAATGGCAATAAACATCATTTTATCCTCATTCTTCTACAAAAGGGGTATTTCGGTAATAATTGAGGGCGAAGGCAAAACAGCCCGAAGAAAAGTTAACAAAGAGCTTGTGTATACTTCTTCGGGATTAAAATATTCTTTAATCAAAAAAGAAATAAAAACGCTTGTCAATACCCCCATGATGCTTGTAAATTCCTTAATGGGCGTTATACTTGGACCGATATTGATTATCTTTACCGCAAAAACGGGCGCTTACATTATGGGCGATACGGACCCAAGAGGATATCTTTACAGCATCGGATTTATTTCGTATATCGTTTCCGTAATGGTAGGCGCTTCCAATCAATTGGCCATGGTTGGCATATCCAGAGAAGGCCAATCGCTTTTTTCATTAAAAGCTCTGCCTCTTTCTCCAAGAATGCTGGTAAAAATAAAGCTGTTGTTGGCCACCTCATTAAATGTCATCACAATATTTATCGTTTCGATAGTATATGTTGCTTTTGTGCCCGGACATAATGTTTTGGCGGCCTTAGGTATTGTAGTGGTAACCTTGAGCTGTGGCTTTGGGGTGAATTGTATGGGTATTTACAATGACTTGAAAAATCCCAATTTGACTTGGCACAATCCCACGGAATTGAATCGAAACAACAAAAAAGCCTTAAAATCCGCTTTGACAATTATTGGCATAGGGCTATTTTATCTTATCGCAGGCTCTGCTTTAGGCTTTCAAAAAGCTATCAGCGTTGTTTGGTCATACGCCTTATTTTTTGGCATAACATTACTAGTCAATACCATTACCATTGTTGTTTGCTACAAAAAGCTTTTTGACAATGTGGAAGAATTGTGGGAAAAAATAGAAGGTTGACATATGAGAAAAATGGCGCTTGATATCGGAGACGTGAGAATCGGAATAGCCACAAGCGATCCAATGGGGATTATCGCGGGAGGATATGAAACTTTTATCAGAACAAAAAACATTGATAAAGATATGGAATATTTGTCCATACTTATAAAAGAAAAGCAATGCGATACCGTGGTGGTGGGTTTGCCGCTTAATATGGACGGCAGCGAAGGCGACAGGGCGCGAATTATTCGCGAATTCGCTGAAAAGCTAAAAAATTACACCGACGCGGATATCGTCTATCATGACGAAAGACTTTCCACCGTTTCGGCGGAAAAAACGCTGATAGAAAGCGGAATGCGAAGGGAAAAAAGAAAAAAAGTAATTGACAAGGTTGCCGCCACAATAATATTGCAAGGTTACCTTGACAAAATAAATATGAGGAGAAAAAACCACAATGACTGATTTAAATGAAAAAGATTTGGAATTTGATAACGAAGACGAAATCGTTACCTTAACTGATGACGAGGGCGCGGAAAGGGATTTCTTTGTGCTTGCGGAGCTGGATTATAAAGACAAATGGTATATCTATCTCGAACCCGTTGAACCGTCTGAAGACTTTGAAGAGGGAGAAATAATTATTTTTGAGCTCGGAGAAAATGAAGAGGGCGAAGAGATATTTATTCCCATTGAAGACGAAAAGCTGCTAAATGAGGTATTTGAACACTTTCTCAAAGAAATGGAGCTTGACGACGCGGAATAATTAATAGCATCCGCTTCATACGCCGATTTCCCGTTACATTTAAGAATTCTTAAAAAACCGAATTACTTTGCGTTTTTCGGTTTTTTTGTGTGAAATTTATTTGCGCGGTTTGACATTTCTTTAATATATAAACTTATATTTATTATTGCATTTATCTAATGTTTATTGTATACTTTATTGTAAGTTAATATTTGTTGAGAGCAACTTGGACAAGGAGACAGCCTTTATGAATTTCCGTTTTAAGACTTTGTGCGTATTGGTGGCGATTATGGTTTTGTTGTCGCTTTTCCTTGTAACGGCCTGCAAAGACGATAACCGTACCTATACCGTAACTTTTATAGTGGACGGAGAGATTCATGAAACAATTGAAGTCAAATCGGGAATGGGGCTGATACCTCCCGAAGTGCCCGCAAAGACAGGATATAAGGGCGAATGGGACATAAAAGCTTTTGATAAGATTATTGAAGACTTGATAGTAACGGCTGTTTACACTCCAAGATTGCTTAAAGTGGTTTTTAAGGCCGAAGACAATAATAACATTCTCAAAACCGTAGACATACGCACCGTAAATTACGGCGAGTCTTTAACTTACATACCGCAAGTGCCCGCCAGAGAAGGGTACAGCGGTGTTTGGAACAGAACCGATTTTTCCAATATCGTTAAGGATATTGAAGTATTGGCTGTCTACACCAAAAATACATATACCGTTGAATTTGTTACCAACGGCGGTAATGAAATCGAAGCGCTCCATCTTTCCTATGGCGATCCCATCAATGTCAGCGTTTCCCGCAACGGTTATGAGTTTATGGGCTGGTATACAGACAGCGATTTCAAACAACCGTTTACGCTTACCAATATGCCCGCTCAAAATCTTGTTTTGTACGCAAGGTGGGAAATAATTCAATTTTTGGTAACTGTCAATACCCAAATGCCCGAATATGACGATATAATCTATAAGGCATACGGCGGCATAATTGAGAGCTTGACCGAATACGCAAGAACGGGATATGTGTTTAACGGCTGGTATCTTGACCAAGAGTTTACCAAACCGCTTACTCTTCCATATACGGTAACCGAAAATGTTACATTCTATGCCGATTGGATAAAAGATAACAGAAACTACGCCACCGATTATACATACTTTGTTTTTGACAGTGATAAAAAAGAGATTTCGCTTAATCCCGACAAAGATTTGCCCGTCGACATAATTATTCCCAGCGTATATAACAATACCATTGTTGAAGGCATAGCCGACTATGCTTTTGAAGGAGCGTATATCAATAAAATTGTCATACCCGAAAGCATTTTAAGAATAGGGCACTTTGCCTTCCGAGACAGCTCTTTAACCGATTGCGAATTTGATCAAGACAGCCGCTTGAGGGAAATAGGCAACGGCGCTTTTATGAATACCGGAATTTCTCAAATTGTTTTGCCGTTAAAGCTTAAGCAGATCGGCCATGCGGCTTTCTATAATTGCGTCAATTTGGAGACCATTTTTAATATCGCTTTGCTAAACGAGCTTGAGGTCGTGGGCGGCTTGGCGATAGAAAACACTTCTTATTATAACGGCTTACTTGATGATTTGGCGCAGCAGGAACAGGGAGGCACGGTTATATATATCGGCAATGTGCTTTACAGCGTATACGGCGATGTATCGGAAATAGATTTGTGGTCCAACATTGTAAGCATATCTTCGCAAGCTTTTATGAACAAAACTTTACTAACCAGATTAAGTATTCCCGATACCGTTAAATATATCGGCGGCTCCTATTGCGAAAACGGTTTTGATATCAAAGGAGCTTTTCACGGATGTTCTTCTTTGCAAAGAGTGATAACCACTCCTTATTCCCAACTTTATACGGTTGGGGAAGGCGCGTTCTCGGGATGCGGCAATATCCAAATGCTGCCTACTTCCGCTGATATGCCCATAGTAAAGCTTTTCGGCAAAGAAGAAGGGGAAAACACCTATTTGGTCAATTATTTCGGAGAAGATTATTATGTGCCCAGGTCATTAATCGAAATCGATATTTACAGTAACGGAGAAGGCATTATCAGGCCTTACTCCTTTGCGCATCTTATATATCTTGAGACGCTGAACCTTTACGGCGACATAATCGAAATCGGCGATTACGGCTTTTATAATTGCCAAACGCTTAACAATATCACCATTCCCGCCGCTGTTGAAAATATCGGAGATT
Organism: Clostridiales bacterium DTU072; assembly: GCA_001512685.1. GTDB lineage: Bacteria > Bacillota > Clostridia > Christensenellales > DTU072 > DTU072. The sequence goes on along the minus strand of LFSG01000052.1, from coordinate 40,376 downwards.
TTGCCTTTGCCGAATGCTATAACATGGAAGCATTTATTGTTCAAAGAGCAAGCAAGCTTAAATTGATAGGCCAAAGTGCTTTTGAAAATATGTCAAGAGCGATTATTGATTTAGGTGAGCTTGAAGAGCTCGTTTCCGTAGGCGATTATGCTTTCAGAAATTGCGAAAACCTTACGGTTTTCAAAGCTCCCGCCATAAACGAGCTGGGGCAAGGCGTTTTTGAAAACTGCAAGCTTTTGAATGCCATAAGCGTTCCTTCCCATATTGAGAATATATTTGTATTGTTTGGAACGGGAGAAGAGCAAGAGGATTATTATTCCGTTAACGGCCGCCTAATTCCTTTGACATTAAGCGCCGTAAATATCGCGCTTTCTCAAAATCAAAGCCAAACGGCAATAGCTTCGGGCTTTATGGAAGGCCTTGAAAAGATAAAGAATATCAGCATTCCCGACGGCATAACCGATATAGGGCAAAGAGCTTTCTATGGGTTGGGCATTGAAAGCTTAATTGTGCCCGACAGCGTAATAACCATAGGAAAAGAAAGCTTTGCTTCAAACATAAAGCTAATCTCTCTTACGCTTTCAAACGCTCTTAAAGTCATACCTGAACAAGCTTTCGCCGGATGCGATAAGCTTGAGCAGATTTTCATACCTGCTTCGATTGAAGAAATAGATTTGACGACATTTGAAAATTGTTCAGCTTTGGAAAGCATCAGCGTATATGATAATAACCATACATATTATGATTTTGAAGGGGCTTTATACAGAGAAAACGCTCTGCTGCTGTATCCCGAAGGCAGGCAAAATGATTCTTATACTCTTTCTCAAGGGACAAAGCATATTTATTCCCAAGCGTTCAAAAACAGCAAGTTGAAAAACATCGTATTCAATGCCGAGTTGTTAAGCGCTGAAATCGATTCTTTTGATAATTGCGAATTTGAAAGCGTTACCATATACGGAGACGCTCCGCTTTCAGATATTTTTGCGGATACCTCCATCATCGATACGCTTATCATAAAGGGACAAATCATAATTGAAGATTTTGCCTCTTCGGCTTTGATGTCTTCATTGATCTTGTGGGAAGGGGTAGAAGAAATCGGCGTCAAAGCGTTTGAAAACTGTTCCAATCTTATATCCTTGCAATTGCCTTCCACAATACAGAAAATCCATGAAAAAGCGTTTAATGGCTGTTTAGCTCTTGAAACGATGGATTTTGGCTCTTATGAAAACCTTGTCTACATAGGTAAAGACGCTTTTGCTCAAACCTTGTGGCTTGATAGCTTTTCGGACGGGACGATTTATATAGGAAATATAGCTTATTCATATAAGGGAATTATGCCTGAAGATACTCATCTTGCCATAAACGAAGGAGTGACGGCTATCGCCGATTATGCCTTTGCCAATCAGCAAAATATTGTTTTGCTTTCTTTGCCCGACAGCTTGCGCGAAATAGGCGTTTGCGCTTTTAAGGACGCTTCGTCAATTGTTGAAATTGTTTTTAACGACAATTTGACGACCATAAAAGACGGAGCTTTTGAGGGATTAAGCAATCTACAAAAAATAACCTTTAATTCGCAATTAAAATTTATTGGAAACAGCGCTTTCAAGAACGCCCAATCGCTGGAGAGCATTATATTGCCCGAAGGACTTGAACATATCGGAGATTCGGCGTTTGAAAATTGTCAAGCTTTGCCCGCCATAACCATACCTTCAACAGTTGCCTATGTGGGAAGCAAGGCTTTCTATAATTGCTTGTCGGCAGCTACGGTTAATCTGGGCGGAATAGATAATATTGAATTTTTTGGCGATAAGGTTTTCCATTTTACCCAATGGTACGCTTTGTCCAATGGTATTTTGATGCTTAACGATATCGCCGTTTACGGCTACAAGGGAGACTCAAACGCTGTTAATATTCCAAACGAAGCGTTAAAAATTATGCCTTACGCTTTTTATAACAACGCTTCTTTGGAAACTGTCTATTTTAATCGTTATCTGCGGGAAATAGGCGCTTATGCCTTCGCGGGCTGTTCATCGTTGAGGAATTTGAATTTCAATCAAAACGAAGACCTTGAGCATATCGGCGAATACGCTTTCAAGGATTGTTTGTCGCTTGAAGAATTTTATATTCCTTATGGTCTTGAGAGCTTTGATTTATCCATATTGGAAGGTTGCGTAAATCTAAGAAATTTCTTTATTGAAAACGAAGACCTGCATGGCTCTTACAGATTTTTTAACGGCATACTTTATAACAACGATTTTACCCAAATCAAATATGTTCCGTTTACTATTGGCGGTAATGTGGTATTGGAAGACACCGTTGTTTCCATTCCCGATTTTGCCTTTGCGGGCAGAACGGAGATAACTTCGGTTACCATACCGAGCAGCGTAGAAACCATAGGGCAAGGCAGTTTTAAGGATTGCGTCCAACTTACGGAAATCATTATCTCCGGTAACAGCAAATTGACGTCAATCGGCAAAGAGGCTTTTTATAATACCCTATTAACGACCATAAATCTTCCTGTCGGAATTTCGTATTTGGGCGAAAACGCTTTTGATTATACCGACATGGAATTGACCTTTACAAGCTCCGTTCCTCCTCAAATCGAAGGCTCAATACCTTTTGGGGCTAAATTCTTTGTTCCGAGAAATTTGTTAGAGCTATATAAAGAAAGAATAGTTTATGATGATATTTATCCGTCCATGGTAAGAGTACAATTCCTCATAAATAAAGTTTTGCTTAAAGCATATGACATTCCTTATGGCGGAAAATTGTCCGAGATTCCTTCGATTAACCCCATAACAGGTTACAGCGGAGCGTGGAAGGCAAGCGAATTGGCTTGGGTGTATGATGCAAACAGCGGCGAATATCTTAACATATACCGAGATATAAACATCAACGCCGTTTATACAAAAAATTCATACAGAATTATATATGACGACGGCGAAAGCATTACAGAGCAGTTAGTAAAATATGAAGACACGATCACCTTGCTTTTGCCTGAGGACAGCAGCGTCAAGCAATTCCTGTTTTGGACTCAAGACGGCGTAAGCAGATTTGAGCTTTCCACAATGCCCGCCAACGATATTTCCCTTACCGCGAAATGGTTTAGGTTTGAGTATATTTATGATGAAGCAAAGGACGCTTATATCGTTCGTCCTTCAAGCGATAATGAAATTTATGACCTGCCCATTGCGATACCTTCCAGGCATTTGGATAAACCCGTATATAAAATCGCCGATAACGCGTTCAGCGGTAAACCCGTAACAGCGATAACTTTAACCGATTCGATACTTGAAATAGGCCAAAGCGCTTTTGAGAATTCCGCGATTGAAGAAATTGTTTTGGGCGATAATTTGGCGATTATCCGCAAAGACGCATTCAAAAACTCTGCGTTAATCGATATAAGCTTCCCTCAAAATATGGAGCTTATTGGCGAAAGCTCCTTTGAAGGCTGCAATAATCTTACGCTTATCGATATTGTAATAGATATTAACGCAATTGATAAATATGCTTTCAAAAATGCCGAAAATCTCAGAAAAGTCAAGATAACAAGCCCTGACGGCGCGGCAGCCGACGGCATATTGGCTCAAGGCGTTTTCCAAAATTGTTATTCGTTATTCGATGTTATTTTGCCCGTCGAGGTTGATACCATTAAAGAAAGCGCCTTCAAAAACTGCTATAATCTTGCTGCGATTGATTTATCGTTTGTCGAATATTTTGAAAGCTCCTCTTTCCAAAATTGTCAAAGCTTGCAACAGATCAACCTGAGCAACGCCATATCCGTTGGCGATTATGCCTTTAATAATTGTGTCAACATAAATAACATATATACCTTGAATAACGAAGTAATGAACACGATAGGGGAATGCGCTTTTTATGGCTGCGCCGAGCTTGCGGTGTTTGTTTTGCCCGCAACGGTAAAAAATATCCACAACCAAGCTTTTGGCGGTTGCGATAATCTGCGATATTTTGTCATAATGGAAAACGGAAACGAATATGACGGCAGCAAGGGGCTTAATATTGGCGAAGATGTCGTTGGAAGCGGTACGGATATTTATGTAAGCTTGGATCTTGAGTATAATACCAATAAATGGCCTAATAATATGGTTAAATTATACAAAAACATTTATGACGGTTTTGTGGTAAGCACAAACAATGATTTGCTTTTATATGTCGGTCTCAATGAACAAGTAACCTTGCCTGACATAATAGGTTATGACTATATCAACGGTATAGGAGAAGACATATTTATTTGCTCCCAAAGCATAACAGAAATGGTTATTCCCGACAGATTGATAAACTATATTAATGACGGCAGAATTTTCAGACCTCTTGTCAACCTTACGCAAATCGTATCATCCGCGTCCGACGGAGGAACCTTATATTCTTCTGACGGCAAAAAAATTATAGCTTATCCCGCAGGCAGGAATAACTCAGTATTTGAAGTTAATGAAGATATTGAGGAAATAGCGGAATACGCTTTCAGCAACGCCTCAGCATTGGAAACGATTACTTTTAACGGCCAGAATCCGCCCGTAATCTTCAATTCAAGCTTTGTCAATTTGAATGACAACCTTAAATTTTACGCGCCAGCAAACGCTTTGAATTCCTATAAAACCGCAGAGGTGTGGTCGCAGTATGCCGACAGGATTTATCCGTCTTTCATACGGTATAACGATTTAATTATTATATCGCATAACGAAGGTTTGGAAATTTCTCAATACCTGGGCAACCAAACTGAAATTGACATACCGATTTCCTTAAACGGTAAAAATGTGGTATCAATCGGCGATTACGCATTCTATAATTCTTCTCTCGAATCCATTACCTTGCCCATACATATAGCGTATATCGGCAACTACGCTTTTGCCCAAAGCAAGGAACTAATTGACGCGTATTTACCCGCGGCGATTAAGAGTATGGGCAAAAGCGCGTTTGAAAATTGCGTTAAACTGCAATCAATACAATTTAATTCCAAAATATTATTGACTCTAATTCAGGAAAATACTTTTAAGGGTTGTTCGTCGTTACTGCGAGTAGATATTCCGTCCAAGGCGCAGGTTATAGGCAAAAACGCTTTTTATGGAGCGAATTCGCTGCATACGGTAAATATTCCCGTAAGCTCGGCCTTAAGCGTAATCGAGGAAAACGCTTTTCTTAACTGCAATTCCTTGAAGAATATTAATTTGCAGGCGGCAAAACAGCTGACGCGAATAGCCGATTATGCTTTTGCCGAATGCGGCGGATTGGAAGAATTGAGATTGCCGGAATCGTTATTATACATTCAAAACTATGCTTTTTACAATTGCGCGTCATTGAAAAAATTGATTTTTGATGGCAGCAGCAAATTGACCGAGATAGGGGAAAGGGCATTTGTAGGCTGCGAGAATCTTCTTAGAATAACCATACCCGATTCGGTTATCCGCATAGGCAGCCATGCTTTCTATGAGAACAATCTGCAGCAAATTATATTTACCGAAGCAAGCAGGCTTAGCGTAATTGAAGATTATGCTTTTGCCTATTCCAATAATGTTAAGGAATTGCATTTATTCGGAAATGTTTCATTGATAAGCCAAGGCGCTTTTATTAATAGTCCTTCGTTAAGGTGGCTTATCCTTTCATGCGAAAATCCGCCCGTTTTGCAAGACAATGTTTGGGATGACAATTTGCGCATTTATGTGCCCAATGTTTCGATTAATCTTTATAAAAACACTTGGCCGGCGTCTTCGCGGCATATCAACGCCATTGGCAGGATAGCGGGCGATTATTCATATGTGGAAACTGAAGGCGGCGTGGAAATATTCCAATACATGGGAGAAGACAAAAATGTCGAGATTCCCGAAAAGCTTAATGATAAGAGCGTGGTAAGCATAGGTTCGTACGCTTTCGGGGCCGAAGTCGACAGCGTAATTATCCCCGACAGCATTAAATCATTAAAAGCGTCTTCCTTCTATCGCTCCAACATAACCAATATTTATTTAACTAAATATATAATTGAGATTGAAGACAATCCGTTTACCGATTGCAAACAGCTTGCCGCCGTTGAAGTTGATGAAGAGAACATTCATTATGTGTCGATTGGCGGAGTATTGTTCAATTCCGATAGGACAAAAATAATTTCTTATCCCAACGCGCTTGACGTATATGAGTATTCATATAATATACCTTACGGCATAAAAGAAATCGGAAAGGAAGCTTTTAAGGGCTCGGATAAGCTTGTTTCGGTAACAATACCCGCTACCGTTAATATTGTGGGCGAAAACGCGTTTTTAGGCTGCTTGTCGCTGACCGACATAGATTTTATCAACGCCACTTTATTGACTTATGTAGGGAGCGACGCTTTCTCTTTAACCGAATGGATTGCCAATAAGGCCGACGGCGTAATTTATCTGGAGTCTTCATCCCGTCCCGACAGCTTTACGGCGCTTGGCTATAAGGGAATTATGCCGCCTCAAACAAGTATTGAGCTACATGAAAACACGATATCGATACTTCCCAACGCTTTCAGAAATTTGACAAATCTCATAAATATATCCATACCTTCTTGCGTGGAATATATCGGGGAAAATATCTTGTACGGCTGTTACAATCTTACGCAATTGACAATGCCGGGAAGTTATGCTTTGGGCTATTTGTTCGGTAAAACAAGCTATTCGGGCAGCTACGCCGCATTCAACAGCCAAAAAAATACATATTACTATATTCCCAACAATCTTACTAAGGTAAACATTGCTGAAGGCAGCGATATGATAGTCGATTACGCTTTCACTAACTGCCACAACATAATTAACATAAACATCGGCAATTCGGTTAAGTACATAGGTCGCTACGCTTTTTATTCAGACACTGAGTCCATGCTGCTGGAAAATGTGGTGTTCAATGACGTAAGCGAAAGCGTCCTTGTAACAATCGGCTCTTATGCTTTCGCGGGTTGCCGCCAAATCAAACAGATTAATTTGCCTTATAACCTTAAAGAAATTAACTCCCATGCATTTAGGAATTGCACTCAATTGACAACCGTTATCTTTGAAGACGCTAAAAATGAATTATTCGGCGAATTGAAATATATTGGCAACAACGCTTTTGAGAACTGCTATGACCTTTCCAAACTGGATATGCCGTCCAGTCTTGAACATATAGGCTCAAAAGCTTTCTTAAACTGCACCTCTTTATTCAGCGTATATTTTGATACCATAAATTCACAATTGAAACAAATAAGCTCTTACGCGTTTATGAATTGCACCAATTTGAGGGAAATAACCACTCCCAGAAATCTTTCGGTAATCGGCGACAGGGCATTTTATAATTGCCATGCCATGGACCACTTTATTTACGCCGCTTCAAGCGAATCGTTGACATATATAGGTTACGAAGTATTTCATTCCACTCCATATTACAATGAATTGCTTACCAGACCCGAAAATCAGAATACCATTATCTATTTCGCCAATATAGCCTATAATTTCAACGGATTTTTAAGCAGCGGCACAATTATATCCTTAAAAGACAATACCGTCAGCGTTTCGCCTTATTTGTTTGCCAATCAAACCGAAATACACGAAGTGAATATGGTTAGACCCGATTCTACTCTCGGAGTTGTTATCGTAGTCAATCCTACCTTGAGAATAATAGGCAGGAATGCATTCTTTAATAACGGAAATTTAAGCAAAGTGATTCTGCCTTCCACCGTTAAGGAAATAGGCGCTAACGCTTTTGCGAACTGCAGATTTTTGGAAGAGATTACCTTCCAAAACAGCGATAATATTGAGTTTATCGGGCAAGACGCTTTTTACAATACGCCTTGGTATCAAACCTTGTATGAATCTCAGCCCAACAATTCCATAATTTATATAGGAAGAATCGCTTATAAATTCAAGGGCAGCATGCAGGAGAATACCGAAATTGAGCTTGCTGAAAACACCGTAAGCATATCGCCTTACGCTTTTGAAAAGCAGACCGGACTTATATCAATTCATATACCTTCTTCAATAAAAAATATTTCTCAATTTGCTTTCGGCGAATTTATTTTTGGGGGGCAAAGTCGTCTGCAAACAGTATATATCGATAAAGAAGCAGATTTAATCAATAATATCGCGGGTATATTTACAATAAGCTCAAAGGTGATACTGAATACCGCGCCCGTTAAGCTGGACGGCTCTTGCCATTACAGTTATGAAGTCGACGAAGACGGCTCTACCATTATCGTAACCGAAGAAATAAATGTTTTGGATTTAATGGCGCTGTATAAAGAAAAAGGCTATTTGCCCAATATTTATGTTCCAAGAGAATATTATAACGATTATTTGTTTGCCGACGGCTGGAGCGAGATATCGGAATTTCTTATTCCTTATGAAGGAATATATTCCGATTATGCCATAGCTTTGACCGAAGACGGCCAAGGAGCGGATGTTATTTATTATGTTGGAAACAGTTCCGACATTGTGATGCCCGATATCCTTGATAATAAGCCCATAAAAGGAATTATGAGCTACGCCTTCAATACTGCGGTAACCAATTTGTCATTGAGCAATACCATTGAATACATCCATGATTACGCCTTTGCCAATTGCCTTTCCTTAACAAATATCATTTTGCCCGCAACGCTTAAGGAAATAGGGGCTTCGGCTTTTGAAAACTGCATTTCGTTAACGGCGATTAACATACCCTCATCCGTAAGAACTATTGGGGAATATGCGTTTTATAAGTGCTATGCTTTAAGCAGAGTTACTTTTGAAAACGGCGTTGAGATTTTGGGCGAGTACGCCTTCGCCGAGTGCGTATCGTTAAAAAATATCTCAATACCTTTTACCGTAAAAAGCATGGGCGGCTATATCTTTAATGACTGCGATTCCTTAAGGGTGTTGATTATGACGGGAATGAATCCTCCGCAGCTTGATATAAACGGATTATATTACAGTTCTTTGTTGAAAATATTTGTGGCCGATGACTATTATGAGAATTATATAAACGATTACTATTGGACAAAATATTCAATGAGAACATACAGATTAAGCGAACTTGCCAATGACCTTTTGGATGCGGGGACTTATATAGAGGGCGAAGAGATTCAGCTTAGTTTTGCTCCCGGCATAAACATAGCGGTTTATATCGCGCCCATGGGTTTAGGCTTAAGCGATTTGCTGCAATCATACGAGCAGGTCAATGACGATACCGCTTATATAACGCTTCCGCAGGTAGGCTATTATGTTCTGTACGTGGTTATTGATGACTTGCTTGTTTCCACGGGAACAAACCAGATTATTGTCCTGCAACCCTGACGGCAATCTTATAATTAATGCAAATATTGTTAAAAATGATTTGCGTTGATAAGGATAATATGATAATATATTACAAGCTTTAAATAAGCACCCGATACTTAGAAGGGATTGTTGTCCGAAAGGATTTCCACCTTTGATGATGGTACGGGGTAGAATAAACATGGAGGATTTTTTACTATGGCAGTAATTTCAATGAAAGAACTTTTAGAGGCGGGCGTCCATTTCGGACACCAGACCAAAAAATGGAACCCCAAAATGGCAAAGTATATTTTTGGTTCCAGAAACGATGTCCACATTATTGATCTTGAAGAAACCGTAAAAGCAATTGAAGAAGCCTACGCTTTTGTTCGCGATGTGGTAGCTTCGGGCAAGGACATACTCTTTGTTGGCAAAAAGAAGCAGGCCAAAGAGGCTATCGAAATGGAAGCCAAAAGATGCGGGATGTTCTATATGAACCAAAGATGGCTGGGCGGAACGCTCACCAATTTCAGGACCATTCGCGCCAGAATCGATAAGCTCAATAAGTTAAATCAGCAAGAGCTTATGGGAGAATTTGACCTTCTTCCCAAAAAAGAGGTCATGAAACTTAAAGCGGAAAGAGATGTTCTTGAAAAAAATTTGGGCGGAATAAAGAATATGAGGGAGCTTCCCGGCGCATTGTTTATTGTCGACCTTAAAGTTGAGCATATAGCCGTAAAGGAAGCCAGACTTCTCAATATACCTATCGTCGCTCTTGTGGATACCAATTGCGACCCTGAAGAAGTTGATTATCCCATTCCCGGCAATGACGACGCGATAAGAGCAATCAAGCTTATTTCTTCGGTTATTGCCAACGCGGTTATTGAAGCCAAAGAGGGAACTGTTATGACCGATACTGAACAAACCGTCCAAGCGCCTGCTGACGAAGTTAAAGCGGAAGAAGAAGCGGTTCAAGAACCTGAAGTTGAAGAAGAGAAAAAAGAGAAGGAAGAATAAGGAGGTTTTTATGGCATTTACGGTACAAGACATACAGGATTTGAGAGCGAGAACAGGCGTGGGAATGATGGATTGCAAAAAGGCGCTTGTAGAAACAAACGGCGATATTGAAAAAGCAATCGAGTACCTTAGGGAAAAGGGTATAGCCACCGCCGCCAAGAAATCCGGCAGAATAGCCTCTCAAGGAATAGTGGATTCTTATATTCATATGGGCGGCAAAATCGGCGTTTTATTGGAAGTAAACTGTGAAACCGATTTTGTGGCAAGAGGAGATATGTTCAAAGAATTTGTGCATAACGTGGCTTTGCAGATAGCCGCCGCAAAACCTTTATATATCAGAAAGGAAGATGTTCCTCAAAGCGTTCTTGAAAAAGAAAAGGAGATTCTCAGAGCGCAAGCTCTTAACGAGCCCAAGCCTAAGCCCATGCCCATAATTGAAAAAATGGTGGAAGGCAGAATTCAAAAATTTTATCAAGATAATTGCCTTTTGGAACAAATTTACGTTAAGGATAATACCAGGACCATTAAAGACTTATTAAATGAAACTATAAGCGCGATCGGCGAAAAGATTGATATCAGAAGATTTGTGCGCTATGAGATGGGAGAGGGGCTTGAGAAAAGAGAAGAGAATCTGGCCGATGAAATAGAGGCTCAAATAAAGAAAATGCAAAATTAGACCAAAATTAAAAGGCACAAGTTAAGTGCCTTTTAATTTATAAAAAGAGGTGAAAGAAATGTATAAGAGAGTACTCATTAAGCTCAGCGGAGAGGCGCTCAGCGGAAAAGAAGGATTCGGCATAGACCAAAATGTTTTGAAAAGAGTCATTGATCAAATCGCCAAAGTTGTGGAAATGAAAGTCCAAATAGGAATCGTGATAGGCGGCGGAAATTTTTGGAGAGGCCGACAAGGCACAAATATGGACAGAACAACCGCTGACCACATGGGCATGCTTGCCACCGTTATCAATGCGCTGGCTTTGCAGGACGCGCTTGAGCAGGAGAATATCCCCACAAGAGTGCAAACGGCGCTTACCATAACAAGGGTGGCCGAACCCTATATCTTAAGGAAAGCCATCCGCCACTTTGAAAAAGGCAGAGTGGTTATTTTCGCATGCGGCACGGGAAATCCTTATTTTTCCACGGATACGGGCGCGGCGTTGCGGGCGGCTGAAATACATGCCGACGCGCTGCTGCTTGCCAAGAATGTTGACGGCATATACGATTCCGATCCTAAAAAGAATTCCAACGCGGTTAAATACACTAAGCTTTCGTATTTTGATTTTATTAAACTTGACCTTAACGCCATGGATACCACTGCCGTTAATTTATGCAGAGAGAACAAAATACCCATAATCTGTTTTGGCTTAAACGAGGACAACAGTATAGTAAGGGTGGTGAAGGGCGAAAAGATAGGCACCATGGTCTCCAATTGACGAATAGGAATTAGATTGCTTGAAAAGATAAGTATATTATGATAATATATAACCGTGAATTTTGAGTACAGTTCGAGGTGAAATATGTATTTAGAAATTGAGGATGTACAACTTATATTTGAAGATATGAAGGAGCGCACCGAAAAGAGCATTAAGTCTTTACAACACGAGCTTGCCGCATTGAGAGCGGGCAGGGCCAATCCGCATATTCTTGAAGGCATTACCGTTGATTATTACGGAACTCCCACTCCTCTTAACCAAGTATCCAATATAACCATTCCCGAAGCCAGATTGCTTTGCATATCGGTATGGGATACCAGCATGATAAAAAAGGTGGAGAAAGCGATTATTGACGCTAACATAGGCATTATGCCCACCAATGACGGCAAAGTAATAAGACTTGTGTTCCCTGAGCCAACGGAGGAAAGAAGAAGGGCGCTTGTTAAGGATGTTAAGAATTTTGCCGAAAAAACAAAAATCGCTATCCGCAATATCCGCAGAGACGCCATTGAAGAAACCAAGAAATTGAAAAAACAGGGTATTCTTACCGAAGATACTCAGATTACGGCAGAAAAAGACATTGATAAACATATATCGCAGCAAATAGCCGAAGTGGATAAAATTGCCGCGGCCAAAGAAGCAGAGATAATGAAGGTATAATAAAAGTGAAGCATATCGCTTTAATTATGGACGGTAACGGCAGGTGGGCGCAAAGACAAGGCATGCCTCGCTCTTATGGTCATGAGGCGGGAGCCAAAGCGTTGCTCAGAGCCATTGACGCCATAGATGAAACCGATATAGAATATGTTACTTTTTATGCTTTCAGCACTGACAACAATAACAGAAACAATGACGAAGTAGGTAGTATTCTCGGGATTATTACCTATTTTTTAAGCGAATATGTCAAACCTATTATTTCTGAAAGAAATTATCGGGTAAGATTTATTGGCGAAATGAGAATGTTGCCAGAACCGTTGTTGGATGTCATAAACGATATCAATAATTTAGCTTTGAACAATAAAGGCAAGATGCTGGTATTCGCCATAGGTTACGGCGGAGATTATGAAGTCGCCAACGCCGTCAACGTCATAATTAAGCAAAAGAATATGCTTCTTGACGACAAACCCGTTACTCCCGAAGAATTGAAAAAAGCTTTATATACGGTCAATATTCCCGATCCGGACGCCGTATTGAGATACGGCGGATATAAAAGATTGTCAAACTTTATGCCTTTGCAAACCGCGTATTCCGAGCTGTTCTTTACCGATAAATTGTGGCCTGACTTTGATAAAGAGGATATATTGAAGGTTATTGAGGAATTTGCAAAGATTAAAAGGAACTTTGGAGGAAACAATGACAATGTTTAAAAGAACGATAACGGGCCTTGTATTGCTCGGAATGCTGTTTTTGATACTCTATCTCACCAGTTTTACAAGATTTGTATTCGATGGCTTGGTTATGCTGTTCGCCATACTTGCCTCCATTGAAATGTATAAGGCCATGAAAAGGCTTAATTACCATCCCAGCGGAATATCAATTATTTTTATACTCGTAACCATATTCCCCTTATGTTATTTTTTTGATTATGTGGGATTGCTGATAAGCTTCATATTATCCTTTTTAACGGCATTTATTGTTTTTATCTTTAACAGCAAAAAGAATTTTTGGGATTTTGTTATCAGCATATTGGTGCTTATTTATCCAGTATTGTTACTGGGGCTGGCTTTCGTAATGAATAATTTATACGGTATTTTGCCCATTATGTTTGCGGTAAGCGCGGCGCTCATGAGCGATACCATAGCTTATTACGGCGGCAGCTTTTTTGGCAAAAAAAAGATTTTCCCAAAAATCAGTCCCAAGAAAACTTACGCGGGTTCTTTGTTGGGTTTGTTAGGCGGAGCGCTAGGCGGTCTTTTGGTTTACGCCTTATTTGAAATCGCCAATTATCCCGCCCACATTAAGTTCACTTTTTCACAAGTATCCGACTATCCGTATATAATCTATATCTTTTTGGGAATATTTATGGCGTTATGCTCAGAAATAGGCGATCTGGGCGCAAGCAGAATCAAAAGGGAAGTGGGTTTGAAAGATTACGGAACTTTACTCGGCTCCCACGGCGGAGTAATGGACAGAATCGATTCTGTTTTGTTCAGCTTGGCGATAATGAGCGTATTTATGTATTTTGTTTTCTGATTATGGATAGGAAAAAAATAGCCATTTTGGGCGCTACCGGCTCAATAGGCTCAACGGCTTTGAATATTGTTAGAAAATATCCCCACAAATTTGAAGTGAGGCTTTTGGTCAATGCCGCCGACAAAGAGAATTTAATTAAATTAGTCAAGGAGTTTAAGCCTCAAAAAGCTTTTTGCGTTAACGCGGATTTTACTTACGGCTTTGAAAGAAATGAACGCGCTTCCATAGATTCTCCCAAGCTTTATCAAGACATTGATTTGGTGATCAACGGAATAGCCGGCATTGCGGGATTAAGGCCCTCAATTGCGGTTATTCAAGCAGGGAAAACGCTGGCTACGGCCAACAAGGAAAGCTTTGTGGCGGCAGGCAAGCTTATAGACGAAGAGCGAAAAAAGTATTCTTCAAAAATCTTGCCGCTGGACAGCGAGCATTCTACCGTTTGGCAATGCGTAAACGGCAGGACAGATAACATAAAAAGAATAATATTGACAGCTTCGGGCGGCGCTTTTCGGGATTATAACTATGAAGAATTAAAACAAGCCAAAGCCGTTGACGCGTTAAAGCATCCCAATTGGGTAATGGGCAAAAAGGTTACAATAGATTCCGCCACCTTAATGAATAAGGGCATGGAAATCATTGAGGCTAAGTACTTTTTTGGCGTTTCTGACATTGATGTTGTTATGCATAGGGAAAGCATAGTACATTCTTTGGTGGAGCTTGAAGACAACTTCGTGATTGCCGGATTGTCAAATCCCGACATGACGCAGCCTATACAATACGCCATGTTTTATCCCCAAAGAATACAAACAGATATCAAGCGTTTGGATTTGGCTCAGGTAGGCAGCCTGAATTTCGGCAGCATAGATGAAAAACTGTTCCCTTGCCTTGCTATCGCAAAAACCGCTTTCAGCATGGGCGACATTGCGGGAGCGGTTATGAATAGCGCCGACGAAGTGGCCGTAAACGCGTATTTGGATAACCGCATTGGGTTTTATGACATTCCCTTGATTATTGAAGAAGCGATGGACAAATTCGCCGAAAAGGGGTATTTTAATAATATGGAAGAATTATTCCGTATTGACAAAGCGGTTAGTGAATATACTTTTAAGAGAATATATGGAGGAAATTAATGACATTTATTAGTTTGGGGGTTACATTCGGACAGGTAATGTCGACCGTAGGCTATATTTTTATCGCCATACTTTGCTTAATGTTCATGGTCGTTGTTCATGAGCTTGGACATTACCTTGCCGGAAGGCTCTTAAAATTTAAGATACTTGAATTTGGCATAGGATTCGGCCCCCCGATTTTTAAGCGCACCAATAAAAAAACAGGAGAAATTTTTTCCATAAGGCCTTTTCCGCTGGGCGGTTTTTGTATGTTTGAGTCCGAAGACGAATCAAGTGATTCGCCCACCGCTTTTAACAATCAAGAACCATGGAAAAGGTTGATAGTATTGTTTTCGGGAGCGTTTTTTAATTTTGTATCCGCGTTGATAATCATAACAATGATATTTACATTTTATGGACAGCTTCTTCCCGTTGTGGGCGAAATATATGAAGAAGCCGCCATAGCCGAAGACGGCGCCCTTAAAGAAGGGGATGTGATTCTGAAAGTAGAAGGAAAACAGGTTAACATACTAATGATGGACGATTTGCAAATTGCCATGAGAAGAATCGACCATGAAGGAACCTTCACCGTTTTGCGAAATGGAAAACTTCTTGATGTCCATGTGCGCAAAAGCAATGTGTTCGTAAGAGATACCGAAGGCAAAATAATGTACGATGAAGAAAACAAGCCGCTGCAGCGCTACGCTTTTGGATTTACATCCATTGTGGCTCCCGTAAAATTGAATTTTTTCCGCGCTATGGGCAGAGCTTTTTCGTATGGGTTTTATGTTGTCTATAAAATAATATGGCTGCTGGGGCAGTTATTGACGGGCGGCATTAAATTTTCCGAATCGGCGGGCGGCCCTATCACCATTATTTCCACAATGTCGGAAGCCACCAGAGCGGGATTCGGTCCGCTTGCTTATGTGGTAGGATTGCTTTCCGCCAACCTGGCTATCATGAATTTGTTGCCTTTCCCCGCGCTTGACGGCGCCCGCATGCTGTTTGTTACAATAGAATGGATAAGGGGCAAGCCCATTAATAAAAAGGTTGAAGCGGCCATACATTTGGGAGGCATCATATTGCTTTTTGCTTTTGCCATATTTGCCGACTTGTTACAGCTTTTCACATAGCGTATTGATAAGGAAGAGCATATGAAAAAAACGGTATACGTAAGAAGTATCCCCATCGGCGGAAACAACCGCATAACCATACAATCCATGACTAATACCGATACGGAGGATATTGAAGCCACAAAATCGCAAGTAAAGCAACTGCGCCAAGCGGGCGCGGATTTTGTAAGAGTGTCTTTGCCGTCAATGGATTGCATGAAAACGGTTAAAGAACTTGCCAAAGGCGATATTCCCATTATCGGCGACATACATTTTGACCATAAAATCGCCATTGCCGCCGTTGAAAGCGGCATTGACAAAATCAGAATCAATCCCTCCAATTTTCCCAAGCAAGGGCTGGCGGATACCGTAAAGGCATGCAAGGAAGCGAATATCCCCATAAGAGTAGGCGTAAATAAAGGCTCGGTTAAAGGCTTTGAAGCCGACGCTCAAAAACTTGCCTTGCTTACTCTCGAAAGCGCAAAGAGAATTGAAGACCTTGATTATGACAACCTTGTTCTTGCCGTAAAAGCTTCCGATGTCAAAACCACTGTAAAAGCATACAGAATTCTTGATAAAATGTGCTCTTATCCATTGCATATTGGATTGACCGAAGCCGGACCGCCCCAATTCGGCATCCTCAAATCCGCGGTGGCGATAGGCAGTTTATTGTTGGACAATATAGGGGATACCTTGCGGGTTTCATTGACCGCTCATCCCGTCGAAGAAGTTAAAGCCGCCATAAATATATTGAGAGCCGCGGGCAAGGATACGGAATTTATTGATATAATCGCTTGTCCAACCTGCGCCCGAACTTGCATAAATGTGCAAGAAATTGCCGCAATTTTGTATGAAAAAACCAAGGATATAAGAAAGAAAGGCAAGATAGCCGTTATGGGTTGTATCGTGAACGGCATAGGAGAATCTAAGGGGGCTAAGTTCGGAGTGGCCGGAGGCAAAGACAAATCATCCATTTTCCTTGACGGCAAAATTATAAAAACGGTTAATAATGAAGAAATTTTGCAAGAATTACTTGATATGGCCAAGAGGTATCTGTAATGGACAAGCTCGTATTTATGGATATGCTGAATGAAAAATTATTTGAGCATGAAAGAATTTTCAAACTAAATTCAGCCACTCTCCATAACAACAAAATCGTGAAGATAATTCTTATCGCCGAAGCTCACGCTTATGATAAATATCTTAATGACGAGCTAATGCAAAAGATGGAAAATATAGTTCGTGAAATCCTGCCCGATATATTTGATTTTGAGATTATATACCGAAAAACATATACCGAAGAAAAATATGTGTTGAAGAGCATATTGGATTTTGTATATACCGAATATCCCACCATTTTTTCTTTTTTTCAAACGGCAAAAATAGATATAGAAATAAAAGGAAGTGTCATCAGCGCGGATATATATGTGGAAAAATACATATATGATTTTTGTATAGCCAACGAAGTGGGAAATGCCATTAAAACGCACCTTGAAAGCTGTTTTATGGAAGAAGCCGAAGTAAGGCTCATTAAGACGCCGAATAAGACCGAAATAACCATAGGCAGGCAAGATTACGAAGAAGAAATTCCGATTAAAGTTATCGATATATCCATAACCGCCCAGCTGCTCGGTCCTGTGGGGAACAGGCCAAGATACATATCGGAGGTAAAAGGCGGCGAAGTGGAAAGCATGACCTTATGCGGCGTAGTGACAAAATTAAAAAAATTATCATATAAACGCAGAAATAAGGAAGCCTTTTTTTATGTTTTTACCTTAAATGACACCACGTCGGTAATTGATGTAAAATTTTTTCCTCGAAACAAAAAGGCCGATGAAGTGGGAGAGCTGCTGTCGGAAGGGGATAAGCTGGTTATACAAGGCTCGCTTACTTATGACAATTACACTAATTCCATAGTTATGTACGCCAATAAGATTGCCCGGTGTGAAATAAATTATGACAGTATAGACACCAAACCCGTATACAAAAAAGAAAAAGACAGATACATAACAGTAGCGCCCAAACAGTATCTTAACGAGGAACAAAAGAGTCTGTTCGCTGATATCAGTAAGGAGTCGAACGCTGTTTTTTACGGTAAAAGCTATGTGGTGTTTGACTTGGAAACCACGGGCACGGGCAATTACGACAAGATAACCGAAATCGGAGCCATAAAGATTGTGGACGGCGAATTTACGGAAATATTTCATACGCTTGTTAATCCCGAAATGCCTATTCCCGAAGAGGTTTTTAAACTTACGGGCATAAATTACGATATGGTTAAGGACGCGCCGAAATTTGGGGATGTAGTGGCGGATTTTTATAAATTTACGCGGGGCAGCATATTGGTGGCGCAAAACGCTTCGTTTGATATGGGCTTTCTTGACCGAATGGGAAAAAAAGAACATTATTTATTTGATAATACGGTTGTCGACACCATGGTGCTTGCCAAGCAAAAATTATCATTGAATAATTATAAATTAAAAACAATATGCAAGGCGTTAAATGTGGAATTAAATAACGCGCATCGGGCTATGAGCGACGCCATAGCGACGGCGCACGTATTTAAAAAGCTTATGCTGATGAATAATAAATAGTATATGTAGTTTTTTATTCGGAACTTTTCAAAAAGGAATTCAAGTGTAAAATTAGTATATTTAATTTCAATTAGAGGTGTCTATATGAGATTTCCCTTTGCAAAAGTTTTTGATTTATAGGCGGCAGGGCATAAAAACACTTGCAATGGCAAAGAATTTATGGTAAGATAAAGATGCTTTGATAGATTCGCATCTTGAGAGTGGCTGAACGGGCCACTCTTGCTGATTTAAGGAGGGATAATGGCAGATGTCTTGTCTCAAGCCCAAAAATATATTGCGCCGATAATCGAAGATATGGGCTATGAGGTTGTGGATATCGAATATAAGAAGTTGTATAACCAAATGAATTTGACTTTTTATATTTATAAGCAAGGTGGAATAACCATTGAGGACTGCGAGCGGGTAAATAACGCCTTGGACGCGCCGCTTGAACAATACGATATAACCCAAGGCCAGCCTTATATTCTCAATATATCATCTCCCGGCCTTGACAGGCCCATAAAGACGGATAAAGATTTAAGCCGCAATATGAATACCGAAATAGAGGTCGCGTTGCTTCAGCCTCAAAACAAAAAGAAAAAGCTCAGCGGCGAACTTATAGGCTTTGACGAAACCACAATAAGAATTCTGTCAAAAGGCAAGGAAACCATCATAAACAGAAATAATATAAAAAAAATATTACCATATATCAAATTTTAGGAGGAACCCAAAAAAATGATTAACAAAGATTTTTTTGCCGCGCTCGACGATTTGGAAAGAGATAAAAGGTTAAACAAAGAATTATTGATAAATTCGCTGGAAACGGGACTGGCTTCAGCTTATAAAAAAGAAAACGGCGAAACCAGAAGCGTTAAAGTAAAACTTAATCCCGAAAAAAGCCGAATTGAATTCTTTGTGTATCAAACGGTTGTGGAAGGCGAGCCCGAAGATGAAACCCAACTGTCGCTTGAAGAAGCCAAGAAAATAAAATCGGACGCCAAAGTAGGCGATATTATCGGCGAAGACGTTACACCCAAAAATCTATCGAGAATAGCCGCCCAAACGGCCAAACAGGTCATTATGCAAAGAATAAACGAGGCTGTAAGGGAACAGATAGCCGCTGAAATGAACGAGAAGGAAGGCGAGCTTGTATCCGCGATTATTCGCAGAATAGAAAACAATGTTGTCTATGTGGAAATTATGGGTTCGCAAATGGAAGGCGTTATGGCAAAAAATGACCAGATATATGGTGAAAAATACGAAGTAAACGACCGCATTAAAGTTTTCATCAAAAGAGTCAAAGATACCTTAAGAGGCACTCAAGTGGTTGTTTCAAGAAGTTGCGCCGGTTTTGTAAAGAAATTATTTGAGCTTGAAGTGCCCGAAATCCGCTCTGGGCTTGTAAAAATTAAAAACGCAGTCAGAGAAGCCGGCAACCGCACCAAGATAGCGGTATATTCCGAAGATCCCAACCTTG
This sequence comes from Clostridiales bacterium DTU072, assembly GCA_001512685.1. Taxonomy (GTDB): domain Bacteria; phylum Bacillota; class Clostridia; order Christensenellales; family DTU072; genus DTU072. The sequence goes on along the minus strand of LFSG01000052.1, from coordinate 20,226 downwards.
ACGCGCTGGCTGCCTGCGTAGGACAAAAAGGCGTCAGAGTTAACGCTATCGTTTCGGAATTGAACGGCGAAAAAGTAGATATCATACTCTATACGCCCAATCTTGCCGATTATATAGCAAGAGCTCTAAGTCCCGCCAAGCCCATAATGGTTAAGTTAAGCGAAGACTTAAAGCATGCCGATGTAATAGTCAACGATGACAAACTTTCGCTGGCGATAGGAAAGAACGGAATGAACGCAAAGCTTGCGGCGCGTTTAACGGGAGTAAAAATAGACATTAAGACTTTGTCCAGCGAAACCGAAGACATAAATGGCGAATTTGAAGAGGAAGAGGGAGAAGTTGAAGAGCAAGAAGAATAATTTACCGCTTAGAATGTGTATTGTATGTCGGCAAATGAAGCTCAAATCGGAGCTTGTTCGAGTAGTAAAGACAAAAGACAACGCCTTATCGCTTAATCCCAAGGCGCAAGGCAGAGGAGCTTATGTTTGCTTGAGCGGCGAGTGCATGAATAAATGCATAAACAAAAAATTATTGAATAAAGCTTTCAAAATGAATATACCCGATAATGTGTACAACGAGCTTGGCGAGGAATATGCGGGATATAAACAATAAGCTGAAAAGTTACGCGGGTTTTGCCATTAAATGCGGAAAAGCCGTGTACGGAGTGGATAACATACTTAAATATGGCGCGGAATTTGTTTTGGTCGATACTGAATTGGGGCAGGCAAGCAAACGCAAACTTTATAACTACCTGCGCAAAAACGGTATCGAACACTATGAAACAAACTTAAATAAGATAATCAATTTAGACAGATGCAAGGCATTCGGAATAAAAGAAAAAAACCTTGCCAACGCGATTAAAAATGTAGTAAAGGAGGGCTAAGGAATGAATGGAAAAGGGAATGTGAAAAAGGACAAGGCAACCGAAATTATTGCGGCTATCAAAGACTATGAAAATAAAGTCATTAGCTCTTTTTTGGACAGAATAAAAGAAAAATTCCTTAAACTTGAAAAAATGAAGGATGAGCTTGCCGCGCGCAAAGAGGTTTTACAAAGGATTGCCGAAGAAAAAATACTTAATGAAATCAAATCTTCTCAAAAAGAAGAGATGCAAGACTCAACCGCTGAAGAGCTTGTTGCGCCTAAAACAGAAATTAAAGCTGAAAGAGAAGAGACAGATACCCATATCGCTAATGAAGAAGCTGTCCAAATTGACGAAAAGGCGGCAGTTATTGATGAAAACAGCAAAATAATACCTTTCATTAAAGATGAAGGCGCCGCTTCCGCGGTAAGAAAAGTTGAGCCGATAAGAACTGTCAAACCTGTCGCCGAAAAGAAAGACGATTCTTCTTTTACCGAAACATCGACTACGGCAAGTCATAAGAAAAAGGGCGCATCTGAAAAAATTAAAGGCAGCAAATTGGACAAAAGAAATCTCAATAAAAAGGCAAAAATAAAAAAAGGATATGAGCAAGACAGTTCTTCGGTGGTTTATGATGAAAGCGGCGAGATACGAAAAATAAGAACAAGAAAATCCAATGCGGACAAGAAAAAGAGTTTCAAGCCCGCCCCCATGGTCATTGAAAAAGCGGTTATCAATACCGAAAACATTACTATAAAATTGTTAAGCGAAAAGATAGGCAAAACCGCGGTGGAAATCATTAAGAAATTATTGGATTTGGGCATATTCAAAACAATTAACGACACCATAGATTTTGATACCGCCGAGCTTATTGCCGCCGAATTCGGCATTACTTTAGAAAAGCAAATAGAACAAACCAGCGAAGAGAAACTTTTTGCAATCATTGAAGATGAAGCCGACGACAATAAAGCCGATTTGGTGACCCGTCCTCCCATTGTTACGGTAATGGGGCACGTTGACCACGGCAAAACTTCCATACTTGACTATATCCGAAAATCCAATGTGGCCGCCGGCGAAGCAGGCGGAATTACGCAGCACATTGGAGCGTATACCATAAAAGCAAATGGTCAGCCCATAACTTTTATAGACACCCCCGGGCATGAAGCGTTTACGGCCATGCGCTCAAGAGGGGCCAATATAACCGATATCGCAGTAATAGTTGTGGCTGGCGATGACGGCGTAATGCCGCAAACCGTGGAAGCGATTAATCACGCCAAAGCTGCGGGCGTATCGATAGTGGTTGCCATAAACAAAATGGACAAACCGCAATCCAACGCCGACAGAGTGCTTCAACAGCTTGCCGAACACGATGTGCTTGTTGAAGAATGGGGGGGAGAAGTGCCTGCGGTAAAAGTAAGCGCTTTAACGGGAGAAGGCATTCCCGAGCTGCTTGAAAATATACTTGCCGTGGCTGAATTGCTTGAATTAAAAGCCAATCCCAAACGCGCCGCCAAAGGTATCATTATAGAATCCAAACTTGATAAAGGCAAAGGACCGGTAGCGACAATACTTGTGCAAAACGGCACCCTTAAAGTCGCTGATTTCATAGTGGCGGGAACATCCATAGGCAAAATCAGAGCTATGTTCGACGACAGAGGACAAAGTGTGACCAAGGCCACTCCAAGCATGCCTGTGTCAATTCTCGGCCTTCAAAGCGTGCCCAACGCAGGAGACCAAATAGTCGTTGTCAACGACGAAAAACTATCCAAACAAGTGGCGGAGGAAAGAAAGAACAGAGAAAAAATTGAAAAGCTTAAAGTCAAAAAAGTTACGCTGGAAGATGTGTTTAACAAGATTGAGGAAGGTAAATTTATCGACTTGAATTTGATAATAAAAGCCGATGTGCAAGGCTCCATGGAAGCTCTTAAGGAGTCGCTCGTTAAACTGTCGAATGACGAAGTCAAAGTCAATATCGTACACAGCGGAGTAGGCGCCATAAACGAATCGGACATAATGCTGGCTGATACCTCGAAGGCAATTATAATTGGTTTCAATATACGCCCCGACGCCAACGCAAGGACTCTTGCCGAAAAAAGCGGAGTGGAAATAAAGCTGTATCGTATAATTTATGAGGCCATTGAGGACATAACCAAAGCCATAAAAGGCATGCTTACACCCACCTATAAAGAAACTTATCTCGGCAGAGCTGAAGTGCGCGCCATATATCGAATTTCGGGCGTAGGCACTGTGTCGGGCTGCATGGTTAAAGATGGAAAGATTACAAGAAACGCCAAGGTAAGGTTAATCAGAGACAATAAGGAAATATTTAATAGCGAAATAGCTTCACTTAAACGGTTTAAGGATGATGTTAAGGAAGTGGCGGCTGGATTTGAGTGCGGCATAGGCATAGCAAGATACAACGACGTGAAAGAAGGCGATATCATTGAGGCGTATATCATGGAAGAGGAGGAAAAATAATGCCGAAGATTGAAAGGATTGAAAATGAGATAAAAAAAGAATTAAACAATCTCATTGCCTATGAATTGAAAGATCCCCGATTAAACGCCATGATAAGCGTTACAAGAGTAGATACCGCCAAAGAGCTTAAATACGCTAAGGTATTCATAAGCGTATTTAATAATGCTTCTTCTCCCAAAGAGATATTGAAAGCCTTGAATAACGCCTCTTCATTTTTAAGGAACGAGCTTTTTAAGCGTCTGAAAATCAGAGAGGTGCCCGAGCTTCATTTTGTGTATGACGACAGTATAGAATACAGTTTCAAAATTAATAATATACTCAAAGAGATTGGCGTCAAGGAGGATTAATGTACGACAGATTAATTGAAGAATTAAACGCCGCCGCCGACATCGCTGTTTTTGTTCATATCAATCCCGACGGCGACAGCGTAGGTTCATCGCTTGCGTTATATAATTTTCTGAAAAAAAAGAATAAGACCGTTCATTTATATTCTCCTAACGCTGACGGGAGCATTCCCGCAAAGTTTTCTTATCTCAAAAATTACAATGCGTATAATGCCGAAAGATTGACGGATAAGCAATATGATTGCGCCGTGGCGCTTGATTGCGGCGACGCTTCAAGACTGAGCGAAGATAATTTCAAAATATTCAAAAAGGCCAAGACTAAAATAGTAATAGACCATCATGAATCGCATGAGAATTTTGCTTCTATTACCGTGTGCGAGCCTCAAGCCTCGTCTACCACTCAGATATTATACAAAATCTTGAAAGAGTTTGATAAAAGCGCCATTGATAAAGATATAGCTTTAGCTCTGTATACTGGTCTGGTTACCGATTCGGGCAGCTTTTCGTACAGCAGCACATCACCCGAAACCCATATAGTCGCAAGCGAATTATTGGCGTATGGCATAGACGCGGGCTTTGTCTCTCGCAAAGTAATGAAAGATACGCCCTATGCTCTGTTTAACCTGAAAAATAGGGCGCTTTCCAAAACAAAATTTTATGAAAACAACAATATAGCCGTAATCAATTTCAAAAACGATGACTTCCTGGCCACCGAAACCACTGAAGCGGATACCGAGGGGATAATTAATAATATACTCGACATTGACACTGTGGAAATTGCTATCTCTATCGCAGAAATAAACGATAAAGCTTTTAAGGTAAGTTTTCGCACCAAAGGCAAAGTAAGCGCGGTAGAGCTTGCCAAAATCTTCGGAGGGGGCGGACACGCCATGGCGGCAGGATGTAGAATATACGGCTATTACGACGATATTTACAACAAGCTAATAACTACCGCTACGGAGATGTTAAAACATGCTTAACGGCTTTATAAATTTATATAAAGAAAAAGGAATAACATCAAACAAAGCGGTTAGTATTCTAAAATATTACTTAAAACAGAATAATATTCAAACAAAAATCGGCCATTTTGGAACGCTTGACCCCTTGGCGGAAGGCGTATTGCCCATTGCTTTGGGAAGAGCCACAAGGCTTTTTGATTATTTTTTGGATAAAACGAAAGAATATTACGCGGTTGTTGAGTTCGGAATACAGACCGATACTTTGGATATGGGCGGCAGTGTGGTAAAACGCGAAGATGTCGTTATTACGCAAAATCAGATTTTGCAAGTTGTAGACCAATTCAAAGGAGAAATAGAACAAATTCCGCCCCATTTCAGCGCAAAATTCGTTAACGGCAAAAGAGCGTATGAATTGGCTAGAAAAGGCTTGTCCTTTGAATTAAAACCGAAAAAAATAATGATATACGATATTAGTTTAGTGAAAGAAGAGGGATATAATAAATTTGGCTTTAATATCGTATGCGGCGGCGGAGCGTATATAAGGGCTTTGGCGAGGGACATAGCGCAAAGATTGAATACCGTAGGCATGCTTGCGTCATTGACGCGGAAAGCGAGCGGCGAGTTTACTGTAGACAGCAGCGTAAAAATTGAAGAGCTGTCAAAAAATCCTTTGCAATACATATTGCCGATGGAAAAAGTAGTTGAATCATATCCGCAAATAATTGTTAAAGAAAGCGAAAAGACTGATTTGTTGAACGGCAAGGTTTTATTGTTTAATGAGCTTCCTCATGGCTATTTCGCCTTAAAAACATATGAAGACAATAAATTGTTCGGAATGGGAATAAACGACAATGGGAGGCTTAAGGTTAAGACATGGCTAATATAAATTCGTCAACGGCGCTTTCTTTGGGTTTTTTTGACAGCATACATAGAGGCCACCGCTATCTTTTGCAAGTCGGCAAGAAAATCGCTTCCTATTATAACGCCGAATTTACCGTAATGACTTTTGACGATAATTTTAACACGGCGCTGGGCAGAGAGGAAAAGGAAGTTTATTTATTGTCAGAAAGGCTGGAAATCCTTAAATCCTTGGGATATGATAAGATTGTTGTATTTGAGAGCTCAACCGATTTCTTAAACATGGACGCGGAAAAGTTTTTGCGATATTTGTTGACATATAATCCGATAGCTATCATTGCAGGGAACGATTATACCTTCGGCAAAGGCGGCAAAGGCGATATTGGTTTGTTGAAAAGCTTTATGAAAGAACACAATGTGAATGTTGCCGAAGTGGATTTGCTTAACTATTATAACAGCAAGATATCTACCTCAAGAATTAAGCGTTTTTTGCTTAAAGGCGAGATAGCCAAGGCCAATAAATTATTGGGGGACAGGTATTTTGTATCCGGAACGGTTACAAAAGGCAAAGGGCTGGGGAATAAGCTGGGCATACCCACCGCGAATATTGTCGCGCCAAAGCTTAAATTCCTTCCTAAAGACGGAGTATATAAGACATCCGTTCAAGTTGACGGGAAAACATATGACTCCATAACAAATGTGGGAACGCATCCCACATTCAATGATCATAGCTTTAATTTGGAAACCTTTATTTTGAATTACGACGGCAATTTGTATAACAAGAAAATCAAGATAAGTTTTATTGACAGATTGCGCGATGTAATTAAATTTAACAGCGTCGACGAATTGGTTAAGCAAATCAATTCCGATATAGTTAAGGCGTATCAAACATAATCAAATTGGAGGATATATGGCTAAATTCGGGCCTGCGGGAAATTCCTCGAGTTTTTATGAGCAGGGATATACATCTACCATTCAAGCCGCGAAGTGGTGCAAGGAGCTTGGTCTGGACTTGTTTGAATATTCATTTGGCAGAGGCATAAACATATCTGATAAAACCGCAAAAGCCATTGGCGAAGAATTTACTTTGCAAGGCGTGGAACTTTCCGTTCACGCTCCTTATTATATTAATTTCGCAAATACCGACGATACGCTTATCAATAAATCCATAATGTACGTAACAAAAAGCATAGAGAAAGCTAAGCTTATGAACGCCGAAAGGGTGGTATTTCATACCGCTTCGGTGGGAAAGGCGGAAAGAAGCCAAGCTGTTGAAATTACCAAAAATAACCTCAAAAAGCTTATTGACGCTATTGAAGAGAAGCAATTAAAGAATTTCATATTATGTCCTGAAACTATGGGCAAAATCGGACAGATAGGCACTGTGGACGAAATAATTGATTTTTGCAATCTTGCCGATTATTTTTATCCGTGCGTGGATTTTGGACACATAAACGCCAGAGAACAAGGTTATTTCAAATCCGTAAAAGAATACGATCAAGTAATATCCAAATTACTTGACCATCTGCCAGGGCATAAAGTCAAGTATATGCAAATACATTTCAGCAAGATAGAATACGGCCCGAAAGGCGAGATACGTCATCTTACGTTCAAAGATAAAAAATACGGTCCGGAATTTCCTCCTCTTGCCGAAGTAATAATCAAAAAAGCCTTGCAACCTCATATAATATGCGAATCGGACAATACGCAGGCCGAAGACGCATTGGAAATGAAAAAGATTTATTATAAAATGTTGGCAAAATGAGACTACACGGCATATAAATAATATGTGTCAACGGCTGTTTTTGTTAAAATAAAACAAAATAGAAAAAAAATTATTGCTTGCGTAATAATTTTAACGATTGCGCTCAGCGTTTTTTTATATTATCGAAAGGTTACCGTCCCTTATATTGTCAAGCTGTCCGACGAATCCATAAAAGCCGAAGCCATAAACACTATAAATAAATCCAATGAAAAAATACAGAGGCTTAACGCCTTCTACGGCAGTCTTTTTGAATTTGTTAAAAACAATGACGGGGATATTGTTTTAATTAGAAGCAATACCACTTTAATAAACCAAATAAATATGTACGCTTCTACCGTTATACAAAATTTTCTAAATGAAATCGTAAACAAAGACATTAAGATTCATTCGGGCGATTTTCTGGGAAGCGTGCTGTTCGCGGGCAAAGGCAGGGAAATAGATATAAGGGTTGTGTCAATAGGCAAATGCGATACAATATTTAATTCAAAAATATACGCTATGGGCATTAATCATGCCTTGCACAGATTAACAATAGACGTAAATATTTCCATAGATGTTATTATTCCTCGCCAAAGCCGCAACACAGTTGAGGTGATGTATGAAATCCTTATGGGAGAAAATGTCATTATAGGGAAAGTTCCCACCACATACCTTTCGGGGGAGAATTTTGACACCGATTATATTGATTTAATTCCTTAATGATGTATGGGGCATATCATTTGCAAAATGGCAATAATGATGGTATACTATTTTCTATAAATTTTCGGGAGTTTACGTGTTTATGCAAGAAAAAATTAAAGAGATTTTGACTAAAGCGAAGCAAAGAATATTAGACGCCGACAGCATGCAGCTGATAAATGAAATACGAGTAAGGTTTTTGGGCAAAAACGGAGAAATAACCGCTCTGCTTAAATCCCTAAAAGACGCGCCTGCCGACCAAAGACCGAAGTTGGGCAAATTAATAAACGATTTGCGCGGCGAAGTGGAAACTATTCTTATCGAGCATGAAAAAAACATAGCCGAGCGCGAAAAACAGAAAAAGCTTAAGGAAGAGCGTATAGACATTACTTTATCAAAGAACAACAGAAAAATAGGCGCGCTTCATCCATTGAATAAAGTAATAAGAGACATATGCTACATTTTCATTGGCTTGGGTTTTGAAGTAAAAGACGGACCCGAGGTTGAACTGGATTATTATAATTTTGAAGGCTTAAACATACCCGCCGACCATCCCGCAAGAGACGAGCAAGATACTTTCTATATTAACGACAATATTTTGTTGAGAACACAAACATCCGCCGTTCAGGTGAGAACTATGGAGGAGCAGAAACCTCCCATCAGGATTGTTTGTCCGGGCAAGGTGTATCGTCCCGACGACGACGCTTCTCATTCTCCAATGTTTCATCAAATTGAAGGATTGGTGGTGGATGAGAATATTACCTTATGCGATTTGCAAGGCTTGCTTGACGCTTTTGCTCAAGAATTCTTTAGTTCCGTTACAAAAACAAGACTTAGACCGTCATTTTTCCCTTTTACGGAGCCAAGCGTGGAAGTGGATTTAAGCTGCGTCATGTGCGGCGGCAAAGGCTGCAGTTTGTGCAAAGGAACGGGTTGGATAGAATTGCTTGGAGCAGGGGTGGTAAACCCCAGAGTGCTTGAGTATTCGGGTATAGATTCAAAAAAATATTCGGGACTTGCTTTCGGATTGGGGGTGGAAAGAGCCGCCATGATTAAATACGGCATTCCGGACATTCGTTTGTTTTTTGAAAACGATATCAGATTTTTGAAACAATACAGGTAGGAGGAGTATATGAAGGCGCCCATAAGCTGGTTAAAAGACTTTGTAGATATAGAAATAAGCCCCCAAGAACTTGCCGATAAGCTGGTTTCATGCGGCTTTGAAATAGAAGAAATAATTTATCAAAAAGATAAAATCAAGAATGTGGTTACGGGTAAGATTATAAATATCAACAAACACCCTAACGCCGATAAGTTGTTACCTTGTGAGATAGACACCGCAAAAGAAAAGATTACCGTAATAACCGCCGCTCAAAATGTGAAAGTAGGCGATATCGTGCCCCTCGCGCTTGACGGAGCTCAGCTTGCCAACGGCAAAAAAATAAAAGCGGGCGAGCTTAGAGGAATACTTTCGCAAGGTATGATGTGTTCGGGCGAGGATTTGGATTTAACTGAAAATGATTATGCGGGAGCCGGAGTATATGGCATACTTATTTTGCATAAAGACACTCCCTTAGGCGCCGATATCAATGATATTATCGGTAACGACGATGTGATTCTGGATATTTCGGTAACCACCAATAGGCAAGACTGCAACAGCATTATCGGCATAGCCAGAGAAATTGCCGCCGTTACGGATAAAAAGTTTATCGCTCCTGATTTGTCTTTTAATAAAGTGGCTGAAAGCGTTTGCGATAAATTAAGCGTAGAGGTCGCCGATTATAATTTATGCCATAGATATATGGCGATGGGAATTAAGGACGTAATAATTGAACAGTCGCCCCAAATTATAAAAAAGAGATTAAAGGCAGTGGGCATAAGGCCCATAAATAACATTGTTGACGTAACCAATTATGTATTAATTGAAACGGGACAGCCTCTCCACGCTTTTGATTTCGATTTGCTTGAAGGGGGCAAGATAATAGTCAGGACAGCTGAACAAGGCGAAAAGATAACCGCGCTTGACGGTAAAGAATACGCTTTGGATAAAGACAATTTACTTATTTGCGACATTAATAAACCCGTAGCCGTAGCCGGAATCATGGGCGGGGAATTTTCTTCAGTTAATCAAAAGACTAAAACGATCGCCCTTGAATCGGCTAATTTCGCACGCGACAGCGTAAGGCGCACCTCAAGAAAGCTCAACTTGCGTTCGGATTCTTCTCAGCGCTTTGAAAAGGGCGTGGATTTTTATTCTCAAGAGCTGGGGCTTTATCGGGCTTTGTCCATAATAGACAAATATGGCTGGGGAAAAATTATGGACGGCGTAATAGATAAAAAACAAGCTGAAATTTCCAATAAGGAAATTGTTTGCGATTATTCAGAAATTAATAAAGTGCTTGGCATAAGCGTCGATAAAGACATTATTGTTGATATATTAAGAAAATTGAATTTTTCGGTCAATCTTGACGGGAATAAGCTAACCGTTACCATTCCGCTTTATCGCATTGACGTTGACGGGATAAACGACCTTGCCGAAGAGGTAATAAGAATATACGGCTACAAGCATCTTGTTCCTACATTGCTTATCAATACGCAAATGGTCAGAGGCGGCAAATCCGCCGCTCAAAAGCTTACCGATAAGATAAAAGCCGCTTTGATAGCTCACGGCTTTTATGAAACCATAAGTTATTCTTTTATTTCGCCCAAAGCGTTTGATGCTTTGAGATTGCCCAATGACCACGCTTTAAGAAAAACAATAAAGCTGAGAAATCCGCTGGGCGAAGATTACAGCGTTATGCGCACCACTCTTTGTTACAGCATGATTAAGACAATGGCGTCCAATATCACAAGGGGAAATAAGCAAGCAAGATTCTTTGAATTTGCAAAAACTTATTTGCCTGACAGTTTGCCGCTTAGCGGACTTCCTGTAGAGGAATATTATTTATGCACCGGCGTTTATGGCGACAATGAGGATTTTTATACCCTAAAAAACGTTTGGGAAGATATCTTCGATACGCTGGGTATCGAAAGGGATTATGCGCTTTCAGACATAAGCTATCTTCATCCCGGCAGAGGCGCGGCAATACTTGGAAAAAACGGCGAAAAGATTGGATATATAGGCGAGGTGTTGCCCGATGTTTGCAAGGAATTTGATATCGATAAACGCCTATATGTTGCTGAGATTTCGCATAAATATTTAATTGATAACGCCAAAGTCGTTTACGGCTATAAGCCTATATCAAGGTATCAAGGCTGTGAAAGGGATTTGGCGCTTTTAATGCCCAAAGAAACCCCCGTAAAAGATGTTTTGAACATAATAAGAGCTAACGGTACCGATTTGTTGGAAGATTGCGAAGTGTTTGACGTGTACGAAGGCAGCCGCATTCCCACAGGCTTAAAAAGCGTTGCCGTTAATCTGTCTTTCAGGCATTTAAGCCGCACCTTAACCGATGAGGAGATTAACCTTGTAATAGATAATATTCTAAAAGGATTGGCGGCCATAAATGCGCATCTCAGACAAGCTTGAGCTACTGGCTCCCGCAGGCGACAAAGAAGCTTTGGAGCAAGCGGTTTATAACGGCGCGGACGCGGTATATTTTGGCTATAAGACTTTGAACGCAAGAGCTTCCGCCCCGAATTTTGACGATTTGACAAAGGCGGTAAGCTTTTGTCATTTATTTAATGTAAAAACTTATCTTACCCTAAATATTGCCATTAAAGACAATGAATTAGAAGAAGCCGAAGAAATTATTCTTGAAGCGGACAAAGCCGGAACAGACGCTTTTATTATCGCCGATTTGTCCCTTTTGCCGCTGTTTAAAAAGCTTGCTCCATGCGCTCAGGTACACGCAAGCACTCAAATGGGTATTCATAACCGTTACGGCGCCATGCTTATGGAAAAAATGGGATTTGACCGTATTATTTTATCGCGTGAAACAACGTTGGACGATATAAAAGATATACGCGAACATATCGATATACCCATAGAAGTTTTTGCGCACGGCGCCATATGCGTCAGCTTTTCGGGGAGCTGTCTTTTATCCTCAATAACTACGGGCAAAAGTGGAAACAGGGGCAGATGCTTGCAATTGTGCCGCAAAGAGTATCAAGCCTATTTTGATGGTAAAAAAAGCGGTCAAGGATATTTGCTGTCCGCAAAAGACTTATGTCTTATCAATAATCTTGAAGACCTCAAAAAAGCAGGAGTCAACGCCATAAAAATTGAAGGCAGGCTTAAACGCCCTGAATATGTCGCTAATTGCGTGCGGGAATATAGAAAAGCGATTGACTTTGGCGGTTTAAATGATTTGTCCACGCTCAAAAAGCTATTCAACCGCGGTGACTTCACGCAAGGGTACCTTTATGAAGGAAATAAGGCAAAAATAATTTATCCATTTACGCCCGGGCACATAGGGGTAAGAATCGGCAAAGTTGATAAATTGGAAGGCGATTTTATAATAATCCATACGCATAGACCTATAAATCAAGACGACGGGTTTAAGATTTTAAGGAATAAAAGGGAAGTGGGCGGTTTTATCGGCAAAGGAGCTAAATTTGTCAAAGCTGAAAACAAATTATATATCTATCGCTTAAAAAATACCATGGGCGCAAAAGCCGACGATGATATTGCGCTTACAAATGACGCCGATTTGAATAATCAGTCGGAGGCCCGTCAAAAGAAGCTGGACGTTAAAATGGATGTTAAGCTTATGGCGAATCAAAAAACTGAATTGAAGGCCGCCTGCGGCGCCCATACCGTTACAGTATGCGGCGATATGCCGCAAAAAGCCATTACCAGCCCTTTAAGCCATAATCAGATTAAAAACCAATTGCAAAAAACAGGCGGTACGATATTTACCGTCGAAGAAATTAATATAGATACCGACAACAATTCCTTTTTGCCGTTGTCAAAGTTAAATGAGTTGAAAAGAAAGGCAATAAGCGAGCTTGAAAATCAAATATTAAGCGCTTATATAAGAAAGCCGTCAAGGCCGTATAGCGAAGAGTTATTTATTAATTACAAAAAATCTCTATATAAAGATGCCATAAAGTCTTTTAACAGCATAAAAACAAACGCCGATACGGGAGAAGGCGATAAAAGAATCTTTATTGAAATTAAAGACATAAGGCAGTTGACAAAATTCTTGCAGGACAAAATAAAAAACATTGTATATGCTCCCGATAATTATAATAAAAAAGATTGTATTGATTTTTATAATTTTGCAAAGCGCGAAGGAAACAACGTTTTTATAAAGTTGCCCGTTTTTGTGCCAAGCAGAGCAGTTGACATATTAAAAGATATATGTATTACATTTGATGGTATAATTTGTAATAATTATTACGGAATTATGCTTTCTCTGGAATACAACAAACTGTTTATCCCGTTATATAACCTCAATATAACAAACACTCAAAACCCCTTATTGAAATATTGTTATGATTATATGGCTTCTATGGAGCTTAATTTGCGTGAAACCGAGAATGTAAGGGGTATGGTTTATGCCTACGGACATTTACCGTTAATGTATCTTGTTCATTGCCCACTCAAAACATTGGGCCGGAATTGCTCTGATTGTGGCAGTAATCTTGTTTTTAGAGACAAAAGAGGGTATTATATTATTAATAAAGTATGCGTTAATTCAAGCGATTGTCTGCATATTATGAAGAATGGCATAGTTACTGATGTCGGAAGTCGATTGGCGCAAGATAAATCAATTTATATCGACCTTACCGAAAAAGAAGAAAAGGACATACGCGAAAATATTGTAAAAGATTATATCAATAACAGCCGAACGCCGCAAGGCGTGTATACGCTGAATCATTTGAAAAGAGGGGTTAAATAAGCCAAAATACCGTTAATGTATGGAGAATTATGAATACAAAATCACGAAAGATACTTGAGTTTGATAAGGTATTGTCAAAAATTGCTTTATTCTGCGTTACGGAAAAGGCAAAACAAATTATTTTGGAATTGTCTCCTTTTCATGAAAAGGGATACATTGAAGAATTATTGAATCAGGTAGACGAGGCCGACAAAATACTTTATTTCCATTCCTTATCACCGTCATTCAGCGTGGACAATATCGAGCGCTCGTTGGATAAGGCGGCGGTAATGTCAGTGCTTTCCATGGAGGAATTGCTGAAAATATCCAAGGCCTTAAGAATTTCAAGAAATTTGCATACGCTTATAACAAAAATAAATGATGATGAAATAAAATTGCTTAAGGAGCTGGCTTCCGGTATCTTTATTAATAAATCCCTGGAAGAAGAAATAGAAAGAGCCATATTGTCCGAAACCGAAATGAGCGACAACGCCTCAAATGAATTAAGGGTTATTCGCAATAAGATAAGAAAAGTTTCGGAGACCATAAAAGCAAAGCTTTATAATTTCGCCAATTCTCCGTCTTATGCCAAATATTTACAGGATAATATAGTAACCGTAAGGAATGACAGATATGTGCTTCCCGTAAAATCCGAACATAAAGGCGCCATACCTGGTCTTATTCATGACCAAAGCTCATCGGGCGCCACCATTTATGTGGAGCCTATGGCGATTGTTGAATTAAATAACGAGCTTAAGAGCTTAATGATTGAGGAAAGCAAAGAAATTGAAAGAATTTTGAAGGAGTTTACCTTAAAAGTATCAAATGACGTAGATAAAATTAGGGGTTCATTTGAGATTATAATCCAACTTGACGCTATTTTCGCCAAAGCCATATACGCCAATCATACTAAAGCGGTAAAGCCGAATATTAACGATAAAGCTTATATAGATATTAAAAGCGGCAGGCATCCTTTGATAGACAAGGATAAGGTTGTGCCCAACAGTATTCATGTCGGCAAGGATTTTGACATGCTTTTTGTTACCGGTCCAAACACGGGAGGCAAAACCGTAACTCTTAAACTTGTAGGACTGTGCGTCTTGATGGCTTTAAGCGGTTTATATGTGCCTGCAAATGAGGCGGATATAGGGATATTTGACAATATTTTCTGCGACATTGGCGACGAACAGAGCATAGAACAGAATTTGTCCACGTTTTCTTCCCATATAAACAACATTAAGCATATTATTGACGCTCTTACGCCAAGTTCTCTTGTGTTGCTTGATGAATTGGGAGCGGGCACCGATCCCGCCGAAGGCGCGAGCTTGGCTTTAAGCATTGCCGACTATATCAAAAACAGCAAAGCCAAAGCGATAATTACCACTCATTATAATGAGCTAAAAGAATACGCCATGGTTAATGAAGGCATGCAAAACGCCTCAATGGAATTCAATCCCGAAACCTATTCTCCCACTTATAAATTAACCATAGGAGTTCCGGGAGCGTCCAACGCTTTATTGATCGCCCAAAAGCTGGGGCTAAAACAGGAAATTATTGAAAGCGCCAAGAAGGGCATAAAGGCCAAAGATATTGAATTTGAAAAGGTTTTGGCTCAATTAAACGCGGCAAAAAGAGAGGCCGAAGATAAAGCCTTAATTGCCGAAGAATTAAAAAAGCAAGCGCAATCGCTCAAGAAAGAGGCTGAAATCGAAAGGGAAAGGCTGCGCGTTCAAAGAGAGCGTCTTAATCTTTCGGTGCGAAAAGAGACAAAAAGATTGGTCGAAAAATCCATGGAAGAAGCAAACGAGATTATCGCGGCGCTTAAGGAAATATTGGATAACCCCAGCGAACAGAACTTGTTTAAGGCGTATGAATTGAGAAAAAAACTTGGTAAATTCATCATTAATGATGAGAACGAATATGAGATCGTGTCCCAAACAATTGAAGGTGAAATAAAAGTGGGGGATATAGTATTGGTGAAATCGCTTAATGCCCAAGGCGAAGTAAGGGCGATAAATCCAATTAAGAATGAAGCGCATGTGCTTATAGGCTCAATGTCGTCGGTAATTAAACTTGACAATTTGGTTAAAGTTAAGAGTCCCAAGCGGAACAAGCCTAAGCCGCAAAAAACCGATATTCAATTAAGGAACGAAACGGTAAGTCCTGAGATTAACATTATTGGCATGACTACCGACGAAGTGGACATAACACTTGAAAATTTTTTGGAAAGCGCTTATTCAGGCGGATTGAAAGAAATAAGAATTATACACGGCATCGGAGAGGGGAAACTGCGCAAAGCGGTTCAACGCTATTTGTCCAAACATAAAATTGTGGAATCTTATCGCGACGGGAAATACGGCGAAGGCGGCAGGGGGGTTACCGTTGTATCCATTAAATGATTATACCATTGTCTTGCCCTGCAAAAGCCACATGAAATTATTCGGGCTTATGCGGGCTTTGGCGCCTATGCTTAAAATTTTCAGCTTAATGGCGATTATTGCGGGCATTTTTAATCATTATTGGTTTATCGCCGCCGCTTTATTGTTTTTGGTTTCGGTTGCAATTAATTATATAAAATGGTACCTTGTTTATAATTATGTTTATGTCCTGAAAGACGGAACACTAACAATAAAAAAGTCATATACTTATATCAAGCATAGATACTTGTTGAGGGTAAAAATCAAGGATATAACTTGTTGCCAATTGATAAACGAAGACAAGCTTCAAGAAGAAACGCGCGCGCAAAAGCTGTATTGCCTCAACGAAAAATACGATGTATACATAAAAATCGAAGCAAATAAACAAATGTATATTTTGCTTGCCGACAATTATTTTTATTCCTTATTGCAGAAGGAGGCAAAATGATATTCTTTGATAATGCAAGCACCACCCGAACGGACGAAAGCTGTCATGACATAATAAAAAAGTACTGTTTTGAGAATTTTTACAATCCTTCCGCCCCTTATCACAACGCGATTAGCGTAAAAAACGATATAAAAGAAGCAAGGGAAAAAATACTTAGAGCATTAAACGGAGAAGACGGAAGACTTGTCTTTACTTCCAGCGGCACCGAGAGCGATAATATGGCCTTGTTCGGTGCGCCTAAGCGAAAATATTCCCGAATAGTTATATCCGCTTCCGAACATCCCGCCATTATGAACACCGCCATGGAACTGTCTCAGCGCGGTTATGAGGTAGTTGCCGCCGAAGTGGACGAATGCGGACGGGTAATACCCGAAAAATTTTTTAATTTGATCACTAACGATACCTCTTTGATTTCAATAATGCATGTAAACAATGAAACGGGCGGCATAAACGATATAAGAAAGCTGTGCCACATTGCCAAAAGCATAAAAAAGGATATACTTTTTCACAGCGACGGCGTTCAAGCTTTCGGCAAAATACCCGTTGATGTCAAAGAATTGGGCGTTGACTTCTATTCAATCAGTTCGCATAAAATAAACGCTCCAAAAGGCTGCGGCGCTCTTTATATTAAAAGAGGGGTCAGCGTTCAGCCCATAATCTTTGGAGGGGGGCAGGAAATGAACCTGCGCTCATCTACCGAAAATATAGCCGCAATCATAAGCTTCGCCCATATGGCGATGCGGAAAACTCAAAACCTGTACGACAACCTGAATCAAATTGCCGCGTTAAAAAAGCATTTATACGATAATTTGCCTTATGACGAAAGAGTGATTAAAATATCGGACGAAAACTGTTCGCCGTATATAATCAGATTGGCTCTGAAGGATGTAAAAGGAGAGGTTATGCTTCATGCGCTCGAAAAACACGGGATTATGATAGGCACAGGAAGCGCTTGCAGTTCTTCAAAACCGATAAAAAGCTGGAAAACCGCTTTCTTGCCTCAAGAATACAAAAATGGCCTGTTGAGAATCAGTTTTTGCACAGACAATACGATAGAACAAATAGATTATTTCATAAAACGCCTTAATTTAGAATACTCTGAATTGATAAAATATGCAAGAGGATAAAAAATGGAAAGAACAATACTTGTCAGGATAGGTGAAATTTTTCTTAAAGGCAACAACAGAAGATATTTTGAAAATATTCTTAAGCAGAATATTTCAGAAAATTTGCAAGGCATAGATTGCTCCATTGTCTATGAACGCAATCGTATCATCATAGAAAATTTCATGCCGTCGAACGAGCGTAGAATAACGGACAAGCTTTCAAAAGTATTCGGCATTCATAGCATCAGTCCTGCCATGAAGACCAAAACTGATATAGAACTGATAAAAAAATTATGCGCGGAAATATCTCCTAAAAACGGCATTTTCAGGGTAACAGTGAATCGAGCGGACAAGAGCATTATTAAAAGATCGATGGATATAGCGGCCGAAATCGGAGCTTATATGCTCAGTCAATCCAAAGAGTTAAGGGTTAACCTTTTTGAATATGATTTTGAAGTTTATGTGGATATTAGAGAAAACGGCCAAACATATATCTTTACCGAAAAGCTCTCGGGAGCGGGCGGTCTTCCCGTAGGGTGCAGCGGCAAAGGTATGCTTTTGTTGTCGGGCGGCATCGATAGTCCGGTAGCGGGTTATTGCATGGCCAAAAGAGGGGTTAAGCTATGCGCCGTACATTATCACAGCTTCCCCTATACGGGCGAGCTTGCCAAACAAAAAGTTATTGATTTAGCAAAGAAATTATCCGCTTATTGCGGCAATATCCAGCTATATATCGCGCCTTTTACCGATATACAATATGCCATCAGAGAAAAATGCCCTGCTGCGTACATGATTACTTTTATGCGTCGATTCATGATGAGAATTGCCGAAAAGCTTGCGTTAAAAACAGGCTGCAGCGCTTTAATTACGGGAGAAAGCCTTGGGCAAGTAGCAAGCCAAACCATGGAAAGCATAAATGTAACCAATTCGGTGGTAAAGCTGCCCGTATTCCGTCCTCTGATAGGTTATGACAAAAACGAGATAATCGACATAGCCAAAAAAATTGACACTTTTGATTTAAGCATACTGCCTTATGAAGATTGTTGCACAGTCTTTTTGCCAAAAAATCCGATAATTAAACCCGATTTAATCAAAGTGGAAGAAATGGAAAAAGCTTTGGACAGCATGGAGGATTTAATTAATAAATCAATAGAAAATGTGGAAATTATCAATACAATCGACAATTAATGCATTTTTTAACGGCTGTTATAATTATCTGACATAATCATAACGATAACTTTCTCGTGCGGCGTAATTGGTGCTGATTGTTTCGCCGTAATTGGTGGGATTGATTATTAGAAATTTTTCTTCCGATTCTCCCATGCAGCAATAATCGTTGTCTATTTCAAGGCTGTATCCGATAATTCCGATATCGTCTTGGCAGCTGTCGTAAATATCCATTGTTCCTTCATTCCCGTCTACAGTGTAAATAATCTCTCTTTTACCGGTAAATAAATTGGTTTTTATTACTTTATATTTGAAATAGGGGATGGTGTCAAATGTGATTTGCGCGGTATAGTCTTCCAGCATTCTTACCGAAAGATTGGTTTTGGGTATGGTGAAAAGCGGAGAAAACTCCATAGGGCTGTTGGATATATCGAAGATTTCGCTCTTTTGATATTCTATCGGTGTGTTTGGCGTTGCCAGCATTGCTTTGTGAAATTTATTTAATGCCAAAGAGTCAATTCTTAATTCTATTATTGAATCGGGAACATCAAAATCGGCGGGCTTTGAGGGCATATTTATATATATATATTTAGCCAGCATGGTAGGCTGGACGCCCCCCGTTATTGTGAAATCCTTATTTTCCCTATATTCGATATTGCCGTACCATACGCATAAAGTATTGTCTTTTGTATAAGAAAGACTCCACGCGTCTTTATTAGTATTCGAATTATTGCTTCCCACCGTGCCTGTTTTTGAGGCAATATCAAAATCCAAGCCGTTCAGCTTTTTTGCGGTGCCGCTTTTTACGGCGTCTTTTAACATGTCCGTCATAATAAAAGCCGCCGAAGAAGAAATAACCCTTTCAAACATTGGATGGTTCATATACATTAGATTGCCGTTTCTATCGTATATGCTTTTAATAAAAGTGGAAGGTGTATGAAATCCGCCGTTTGCCAAACACATATAGCTTTCTGCAAGCTCAAGCGAAGTTACGCCTTCCGTCATGCCGCCCAAAGCCAGCGCAAGGTTATTGTCGCCGTCAGCGAACCTAAGCCCCATTTTTGAAGCAATTTGCTTTGAATACTCAATGCCGGTTTCATTAAGCACCTTAACGGCGATGACATTTGAAGATGTTTTTACGGCAGTTCTGATATCGGCGTATCCCAAATATTTATTCTTATAGTTTGAAGGCTGGTATCCGTTAAATGAGGTTTTTTTGTCACGAAAAACGGTTGCGGCGGTAATTTTTTCGCTATTAAGAGCCGGAGCATATACAAGAATCGGCTTAATAGCCGAGCCGGGCTGTCTCCTGAGATTAA
>LFSG01000010.1 GCA_001512685.1 Clostridiales bacterium DTU072 | reverse complement strand
TTTCGCCGGTATCTTCCAATCTCCATTCCACGAAAACATATTCGGGACGGACGGTAACGGGCGATTCTTCGATGATTTTGGTTTCTCTTGCCGCCACATTGGAGCCGCCCTGGGTTTTGAAGGTTACCTTGAATGTTTGCTGCTGATAATTCGCCACTATCGTAATATTATTGTTTACGGTTATTTCACAAGTGGGATTTCTGTTTATAACTTGACCGCCCACAGTCCAGGAAACAAAATTATAGCCTTCGCTGCTTCTGTCAATGGCTCTTATGGTTACCTTTGTTCCCGCGACAAAAACCCCTTCCCATTCGTTATTGATGGGCTCCCTTCCCTCCATTGCGCCGCCGATTACTTTAAGGGTATATGTAATTTCGGGAGCGGGTTCAATGGAAAGCCAGAATTTGGTAATTCTTCCCCCGTAAATAATCCTTATTTCTTGGGCGCCCACCATATTAAGTTTGGCTCTGTCGGTGGAATAAACCATTTCGTCGGTAATGGGTATTTCTTGAATTTCGTCATTGCTCATTTTGACCAGCAGTTTTATCTGCCGCAAATTGACTTGACCGGCAATGGCGTATTGAGGAACGGTATCGGCATCGACACTAATGGAAACAACATAGGGTTTATTGTCTTTATCTGTACCGCCGTCGGAGGAATCGCAGGCGGCCAGCGTCAATAGCAATATAACGATGACAATAAGGAAAAATTTATATAAAGGTCTTCTCATTGACTGTCTCCTGTGTCAACTGTCAAGCTGTGCTGAACAAAGCGCAAACTCATATATACTAATATATCATAAAGCGTATTACAAATCAATAATAAATATAATCCTAAAATTATAATTATTATTGGTTTACAACGGTAATAATTATACCACAAAAATTTTTTCAAGGCTAAGAATATTACGCCGAAATTTGATTTTTCTTAAAATAGTCTTAAAAGAAATTAAAAGTCAAACTGTCGATATCTCTTTTCGAATAGTCATGTATATGCTTGGGATGCGCCTTTCTTTCTATTTTTTGTCCTTTGTAAATTTTCGTCATGGCGTTTGCGCCCGCTCCAAAAACCGAGCTGATGTCTTCCATCATATCGATATTATAAACGCAGGCTTTACCCTCAAGACAAAATCCCGTATTCTCCAAATTATCGGCCATGTTTTTTTGCCGATACATATAATAAGGTTTGTATTTATGCTTTTTCAAATATTCATGAGCGAAATCAATCATTTCGCGGGCGTTGCCGCCCATGTCTTTTTGTCTTTCTCTTATCGCCGCCCCTCTTTTTATGGACAAAGTATGCGCGGTTACATTTTGCGGAGATAATTCAACGACCTTTTCTATGCTGTAAACAAAATCCAACAAGCTCTCTCCCTCAAGGCCAGCGATTAAATCCATATTGATGTCAAAACCGTATTTCAAAGCCTTTTCGTAGCTGTCGTAAATATCTTTAACGCTATGCGCCCTGCCTATGGTTTTCAAAGTCCTTTCGTTAAAGGTTTGAGGGTTAATGGATATTCTGGTAACATTATTGTCTTTCATTACCGAAAGGATTTCATCGTTGACGGTATCGGGGCGTCCCGCCTCCACCGTAAATTCCACTCCGCAACGGGCAAGCGGAGAAAGCAAGGAGCTTAAGCTCTCCGCTCCTATGGAAGTGGGCGTGCCTCCTCCCACATATACCGACCGCAAATTCAAACCCTTTTCAGAAATGTATTTTTTAATCATCTCAATCTCGGTCTTTACTTTTTCTATATATTCGGGTATCAGTTTTTTTACCTTACCATATTCGGCGCTGATAAAAGAACAATAATTGCATCTGGTGGGGCAAACGGGAACATTGACAAATATGTCGCAATTGGCGGTATCCTGCTTATAAATCCCCCTTTGGCTGAATACGCATTCTTCTATCAATTCAGCTTTTTGGGGCGAAACTCTGTAATCGTTGATAAGTATGCTTTTGGGGTCGGTTTGGGTATCCAAAAGCTCATAATACAGCTTTGTCGGCCTTACTCCCGTCAAGCTTCCGTACGGCAATTTAATGCCGAAAAAGGCGCTTAAGCAATCATAAATAAAAGTCTTGAGAAAGTGCTTTGTTATTTTTTTGTATTCGATATCGCCGACGGCGTCGATATCTATTTGCCGTTGATTTTGGGGAATAAAAGTGCCGTCGATTTGGGCGGTAAAAACGCCGTCCGCATAAAAATGCTTAAGGCGCAAAAAATCGCAAGCGGAATTGTCCAATATCAGATAGGGGCTGAAAGCCCTCACGATATCTTGAACGTCGTTAAGATAATGCTGATAGTCTTCAATTATGAATCTTGCTTTGATGTTTTTCATTTCAAGCTAACGGATTATGAATTCTTTCATGGCTGAGAGAAGTGCTTTCCCCGTGCCCGGGATATACTTTATAATCGCCCGGCAAATCAAAAAGTTTTTTAAGCGATTTAGCCATTTCGGTCATGGAGCCGCCATAAAAATCCGTTCTGCCGTAGCTTTCAAAAAACAAGGTGTCCCCGCTGAATATACAGTCTTGGCAAACAAAACAGCTGCTGCCTTTGGAATGGCCGGGGGTATGAATAACTTTGAATTCGATATCCCCTACTTTAATAATCTCTTGGTCTTCAAAAAGAATGTCGGGAACAAGCTTGGGAACGCATAAGCCGAATTTTGAAGCAAGCCCTTGCTTGGCCCCGGCCATTTCGTTATCGGCGCTATGGATGTAGATTTTGGCGCCGTCCTTTTGAAACTTGGCCGCCGCAAGCGTATGGTCAAAATGTCCGTGCGTAAGCAATACCGCGGCGGGTATTTTGTCCACGCTCTTAAGAAAAGCGCTTATCCTGTTATAACCTCCGCCGGGATCGATAATAGCGGCTTCTTTTTGCTGCTGTGAAAAAACAACATAACAATTGGTCTGTATATAACCTACGATAAAGACTTTTATGGTCATTAGCTCATTTGCCTTCTGTATTTTTATTGTCTTCTTTTATGTTCTTATTTTTGTCAAGCGCATATCCGACGGCCGCTCCTGCGGCCGCGCCCAATCCAGCGAAGCACAGCCACAAAGGATTTTTAAGCAAAACAAACAACAAAACGGAAAGCGCAGCCGAGAGCGTTATGCCCAAACCCATGCATATAACGGTATAATAGTTCTTTTTACGCTTCATTTTCCAATCTCCCTACTATCGCCGTAAAGAATTCGTCGGTACTCACGCCTTTGGGCTGAACGGTATCGCTCTTGAACAGTCCCACAAGGTCTTTTGTCATAACGCCGTTTTCAATGGCGCTTATTGACGCTCTTTCAAGCTTGTCGGCGAATTCTTGTAATTCGGCGATCCCGTCAAGCTGCCCCCTTTTTCTGAGCGCTCCCGTCCACGCGAAAATGGTCGCCATGGGGTTTGTGGAAGTGGTTTCGCCCTTTAAGTGCTTATAATAATGTCTGGTAACGGTGCCGTGCGCGGCTTCATATTCATAATAGCCGTTGGGAGAAACCAATACCGAAGTCATCATGGCCAGCGAACCGAAAGCGGTGGCTACCATATCGCTCATGACATCGCCGTCATAATTTTTGCAGGCCCAAATCATTCCCCCGTTGGAACGGACCACCCTTGCCACGGCGTCATCAATGAGAGTATAGAAATAAGTTATTCCCGCGTCGGCAAATTTTTGTTTATATTCGTTTTCGTATATTTCATTAAAAATATCCTTAAAGCGGTGGTCGTAAATTTTGCTTATGGTGTCTTTGGTGGCAAACCAAAGGTCGGTCTTGGTATCCAAAGCGTAATTCATGCAGCTTCTGGCGAAGGAAGCTATGCTTTCGTCGGTATTGTGCGTGGCTTGGACTATGCCCGGCCCTTTGAATTCAAAAATTGTCTTTGTTTGTCCGTCGGGCATTGTCAATTGCGCTTTGCCCCCTTTTTTCGTATACGCCTCCACGCCGCCGTACACATCGCCGTAAGCATGTCTGGCGATAGTGATGGGCTTTGTCCATGACGGTAACAACACTTGAATGCCCTTAGCCATTATCGGCGTTCTGAAAACCGTGCCGTCAAGCATGGCTCTGATAGTGCCGTTGGGGGACTTCCACATTTTACTTAAATTATATTCCTTGACTCTTTCGGCATTGGGAGTGATTGTGGCGCATTTAACGCCCACGCCGTATTTTTTAATGGCGTTGGCCGCGTCAATGGTTACTTGGTCTTTTGTTCTCTCCCTTTCCGGCAAACCGAGGTCATAATATTCAGTTTTCAAATCGATATACGGCAAAAGCAATCTGTCTTTGATTTTTTGCCAAAGTATTCGAGTCATTTCGTCGCCGTCTAATTCCACAAGCGGGTTTTTCATTATTATCTTTTGCATCTATTCCTCCGTTATAAGAAAGTCTTTCACATTATTGTTCCTATATACCGTAAACCTGATTTCTTTACCGTTGTCCATCAACGGCTGCCCTTCGTCCACGCATTCCCAGTCTTGGTCTAAATCAAGGTTTTCAAAAAAATGCGTGGCGTTCCCGTCGGCGTTTACTTTGGTAATGTAAGCGGTGTCGCAATAAGGCAGCATGGTGCGGTAAAACATGGCTCCGCCCACGATGAAAATATCATCGGAATTATAATTTCTCAATATTTGAGACAGCTCCTTAAGCGATTGGGCGACAATGCAGTCGTCCCTGTGCCCGCCCGGATAAAGCACGATATTGATTCGGTCTTTAAGAGGTTTTGAGCCGGGAAAAGAAAGCAAAGTATTGCTCCCCATTACTATTACTTTATTGAGCGTCATTTGCTTGAAATACTTCATGTCTTCTTTCAAACAAAATAACAAATCGTTATTTTTGCCTATGCCCCAATTTTTGTCTACAGCTACTATTGTTTTCATATCGCCACCGGTAATTTTACGCCAAGAGGCGTGTAAAGATAATTTTCCAATTGAAAATCGCTTACTTTGAAATCATAAAAATTCTTAACTTTTTCGTTAATAATCAATTTCGGGGCGTCGTATTGCTTTCGCTGCATTATTTCATTCAAAATAGGTATATGCCTGTCATATATATGGGCGTCGGCTATCACATGCACAAGCTCGCCGGGAACAAGCCCCGAAGCTCTGGCGAACATCATGACAAGCACGCTGTACTGAACCACATTCCAATTGTTGGCCACAACCATATCTTGGGAGCGTTGATTGAGTATGGCGTTCAAAGTGTTTCCAGTTACATTCAAGGTCAAGGAATAAGCGCAAGGATACAGGTTCATGGCATGCAAATCGCTATGGTTGTACATATTGGCGATAATTCTGCGGCTGCCCCGATTGTTCTTCAAGTCAAACAATATCCTGTCCACTTGGTCGAACTCCCCTTCCTTGTATTTATGTTTTTGAGCAAGCTGATAACCGTAAGCTTTGCCTATGCTTCCGTTTTCGTCCGCCCATGAATCCCAAATTTTACTGTTGAGGTCTTTAATATTGTTGGATTTTTTTTGCCATATCCAAAGAATTTCGTCTATGACGGCCTCAAAATTGGTTTTTCTTATAGTCAGTATGGGAAACTCGGCTTGCAAATCGTATCTGTTGATTATGGCGAATTTTTTGACGGTATGCGCGGGCGCGCCGTCTTCCCATTTCGGACGCACCTCAAGCTCGGTATCCCAAAAACCGTTTTCAAGAATGTCCTGACAGTTTTGAATAAAAATTTTATCCGCTAAGCTCATTATTTCCTCCGAAAAAATATTATTATAATTTTTACATTTTTTGCGATTTTTGTCAAGCGATACTTACCTTGCCGCAACAATTACGCGCATACGCCAAAATATTCTCATTTTGATATTTAATTTTGGAAGCTATGTGGTATAATTAATACAAAATCCACAATAAAGGAAAAATAATGAGGACGATTTACGCTAAATACAAAGAAAGACTGATAGAGATAAGCGGCAGGAACAGAAGCTTATATCTTAGAAGAATTGTAAAAAAGTACAGTTATGATTTGGGGGCGGTGCTGGAAAAGTCCAACGACAACGAAGAATTTCAAAGCTTTTTATGGCAAAAGAAAAGGTCTTTTACGGTAATAAACGAAAAACAAATCAAGAAGCTGTGCAAAACCGACAACGGGCAGGAATTGACGCCCGAAAGCGCGCTTGCCAAGCATATCGCCGACCTTAAATATCTAAAAAGAGAAGTTGAAGAATTGGAGAAAGAAACGGGCAGATACGAGCTTTTTATCGGCTACCCGTTTGTACTCGGCTGCATAGGACAGGATATACAAGTTAGAGCTCCGCTTATTCTTTTTCCCGTTACCATAGAAGTAGACAAAAATTCCGCCAAGCTTCACGCCATTTCCAGCCAGCCTGTGATGCTCAACAAAAGCTTTATTTTGGCGTACGCCAAGGAATATAACATAAAAATTGACAATCTTACGCAAGAATTTGATTTGGCAAACGACGACAATTTTAAGAATTGTTACGATATTATTGATTACTTAAACAATAACGGTTTTAACATAAAATATCAAATCAGAAAATCCTTTTCCGCTTTTGACGAAAGCAAGGAATTAAGGACCAACGCGCCTGAAATAAAAAACATGGCGGTGCTGGGCAGATTTCCGGTGGCCAACTCCATTTATAACGATTATTTGGCGCTGGAAAAAGAAAGCTTATCCACTCCCGCTTTGGATTTGTTGCTAAAAGGCAAAACGACGGCAAAATACAAAAAGAAAAGAAAACCCATTTTTATTCCCCCGCCCTACGCCATAAACGATTTGGATTATACCCAAGAAAACGCCATAGAGGAAATGAATCGCCACGACAACATAGTTATATACGGTCCTCCGGGCACGGGTAAATCCCAAACGATAGTCAATATCATAAGCGACGCCCTTTGCAAAAACCGCAGAGTATTGGTAGTCAGCCAAAAAAGAGCGGCGCTTGATGTGGTTTTTTCCAGATTGGGCAGGCTTAACTGCAAAGCCATGCTGCTTCCCGACCCCGAAAAAGATAAATTGTATTTCTTTGAGCGCATCAAGCAAACGCACTCAACCACTTTGACAGGCAGCTTTAACGACAATCAGCGCAAGTATAAAATTAACGAAACCAATATCAACAATGAATTGCACACGCTGGAGACAATCGGACAAACTCTTTTTGAAAAAACCGAGTTCGGCTTAAGTCTGCAAGAAATGTACGCCCAAAGCTACAATATCGGAAAAGACACAAAAGACTATAATTTTTACAAAGCCATGCGGCAAACAAATATAATCAACAGAAATTATCATGAGCTTTACGAGGACTTAAAGCTGATAAACGACAAGAATTTAAGCCGACTTTTTATCGAAAAAATTAATTTGGTCAAGCAAAACCCCATGGTGGAGCACATAAAAACCGATTTGGACATGCATAAGCTTAAAACCGCCCATTCCTTTATCACAAAGGCGCTCAGCGCCGAGCATACGCCCTTTAACGCCTGCGCTTATCCGTACAGCAGATACCTGACCACCTTTTACCTTGAAGACGCCGTTGACAGCCGCAAAGCCATAAAAAATGTAGCGGACATTATCATGCGAGTGGAGCGCCCAAGGTTGACAAAATGGTTGTCCGCCTCTGCTTTTCCCTTGCTTTGGCCGCTTTATCCCATATTAAAAATGCAATACAACAACTGTATTGAAGATTTAATGGTGGATTTAAGCATAACAAAGCACGCGCTTGACTTATATACCGAAAAGTACGACATACTCAAGCAGGTATTGGACAAAGAAGGCTATGCGCTTGCGGTGGGCGGATTGATAAACGGAAATGTTGACTTTTTGCGCAAATTGCTGTCCGCCCTCGAAAACTATGTTACCATCAGGGACATGAATAAAGAATTAAGGTCATTGAGCCAAAGCGTAATGGAGCTGTTGACCTTCGCGTACGCCAACAGCGAAAAAGACCTTGCTTCCTTTAACAAAGCCATAGAACGCATTATGCCCATAAGGATTTATCATGAGATAATCCGCAACAACGATTATATTGAGGATAGGCTTTCAAAAACGGTGATGTTTGACGCGTTAAGGGAAAGGATACTCCGACTTAAAGCCGACCAGCGCGAGCTGACAAAAGAACTTGCCATGGATAAATTCTCCCGCGAATACGCTGATTATTACAACAACACCGACGACGCCAAGGATTATTTGTATCAAATACAAAAACAAAGGGCGCTGTGGCCGGTAAGGCGAATGATAGAATACTTTGACGAGTATTTGTTCAGGCTGTTCCCCTGCTGGCTGCTTTCGCCGCAAGCCGTCAGCACTATTTTGCCCCTAAAAAAGGATTTGTTTGACTTGGTGGTGTTTGACGAGGCTTCGCAGATATTTATCGAAGCAGCTCTGCCCTCCATCTATAGAGGAACAAGAATCGTGGTGGCGGGCGACAACAAACAGCTTAGGCCCACTTCGGGCTTTGTGAGAAGATACCTAGGAGACGACAGCTTCGATTACAACATGGATTTATCCACGCAAGCGGCTTTGGAAGTGGAGTCTTTGCTTGACCTTGCCACCGCCAAATATCACCCCGTATACCTTTCTTACCATTACCGCAGCGCCAGCGCCGAATTAATAGACTTTTCCAATATGGCGTTCTACGACAATAAGCTGCAGATAGCCCCGAATATAACTAAATCGTTGGACCAGCCCCCCATAGAAAGGATTAAGGTTCAGGGAAGCTGGAAATACCGCCGAAACCATGAAGAAGCCGAAACGGTGGTAAAGCTGGTCAAGAGCATTTACAAAGAACGCAAGCAAAACGAATCCATAGGCATAGTTACATTTAACATAGAACAAAAAGAATACATTGAGGATTTATTGGACGCCGAATGCGAAAAGAATGCTTCTTTCAGAAAAGAATATATCAAAGAACAAAACCGCATATTGGACGGCGAAGACCAAAGCATTTTCGTCAAAAACCTTGAAAACGTGCAAGGCGACGAGCGGGATATCATTATTTTCAGCATAGGCTACGCAAGGAACGCTTATGACAAGGTAGTGGCTCAATTCGGGTCGCTGTCCATGGAAGGCGGCGAAAACCGCTTGAATGTGGCCATTACAAGGGCCAAGAAAAAAGTATATGTCATTACCAGCATAGAGCCCGAGGAATTGACCGCCGTCGACGACGCCAAAAACAACGGTCCAAAATTATTAAAGAAATATCTTCAATACGCCAGAGCGATCAGCGAGAGAAGAGAGCTTGAAGTCAAGCATATACTTTCCTCTTTTGACATTAAACCCAAAGAAGACGACGAAGTGGGGGCTTATGAGGAGCAGATAAAAGCGGAACTCGAAAAGCTTGGCTACACCGTGGATACCAATCTCGGCAACACGGATTATAAATTATCCCTGGGCATATACGACCATGAGCTGGGCAGATATGTTTTGGGCATAGAATGCGATTATCAATCCTATAAATCGGGCGAAAGCGTGCTGGAACGAGATGTTTACCGCATTAAGTTTTTGGAAAGCCGCGGCTGGAAAATCGTAAGGGTATGGTCGCGCGACTGGTGGCAATCAAGGCAAAAAACGCTTGACGACCTTGTGCAAAAAATCGAAAGGCAGAAAGCGCTTTTACGAAAGCAGATAGCATAGGTTATTTGTTCAGCATGGGGGGAGCGTTTTTGCTTCCTTTATAATGAGCGAGCACATTGGAGCAAAAAGAGCTTATCAATTTATCCTTTTCCGCTTTTTCCTTTATGCTTTGATTTATTATGTTGTCCAAAAGCTTTGCCGAAGTTATGCCTTGCTTGGTAAACAGATAATGCGCCAAGGAGCCGGGAATAGTGTTTATTTCGTTGACATAGATTTCTTCGCCGTCTATGAGATAATCGATTCTGACCACCCCCGACATTTCAAAATCTTCATAAAGCCGTTTGGTTAAACGCTGAATTTCCAGCGTTTTCTCTTTGCTTATCTTTGCCGGATATTCTCTTTTTGGCTGATATTTCACATAATTTATGTATTTGTCCTCATAGGATAAAAAGGCGTTGTCGGAAAGAGGTCTTTCGGGGAGTCCCGCAACAATCTCATTTTCAAAACGCATGGCGGCGCAATTTATCTCAATAAAATTCTTAAGGCATTTTTCAACCAATACTTTATTGTCGTACTCAAAAGCAAGCTTAAACCCTTCTTCCGCCTGTTTTTTGTCGTTGGCTATGCTTATGCCTATGCTGCTGCCCAGCCTTGCCGGTTTTATGATAAAAGGCAACCCGCATTTTTCCGCGATTTTTTCAAAGGATTGCTGTTGACCTTTATGGAGCGCGACATAAGGCAATATATTGTATCCCAAAGCCTTAAGCATGTATTTGCACATAACCTTATCCATGCACAAGCCGCTTGCCAAAACCCCGCAGGAAGTATAAGGTATGCCGCATACTTCGAAATAACCCTGCAAAGCCCCGTTTTCTCCTTCCCCGCCGTGAGCGCACAGCAGCGCGCAGTCTATTTTTATCCCCGCTTTGAAAGGCTTGTTGACATATTTCATACAGCCATTATTAAAGATAACTTTCTTGAAACTGTTTTCCTTAAAGTCTATATAGCTTTCCAATTCCTCAAGCTTTTTGCCCGAATAAAATTGCCCGTCGCGAAGATACACCGCATGCTTGTTGTATTTTTGCGCGTTTAGGGCGTTATAAACATACAGCGCCGTTATTACCGAAATATCATGTTCGCAGCTTTTTCCGCCGAATACCACCGCTATTTCTTTTTTCATTTCCACCTCATAAATTATCGGGAAGGTCGTTTTGAATGAGCAATATGTCGCCCGGCGCCAGAATATTGCAAAAATCATTTTGCGCCTGCTTTAATCCTTTATATATTTTTATCTCACCCGCAAAGTTCTCTTGATTAAGTCCCGTTTTTATGGCGTTTGCGTTGCTGCCGCACAATATAACTATATCGGCGCTTTTGGCGATAAGTTTCCCCAAAAACAAATTGGTCTTATATTGCTCCTCGTCGCCCAGCTCGACTATTCCTTGGGAAAAAATTACCTTTCTGCCGCAAAAATCTCTCAACACTTCAAAAGCGGCGACGGCTCCGTCAATATTGCAATTATAGCTGTCGTCTATTATGGTTATGCCGTTAGCGGAATTAATCAATTCCAGTCTATGCTTAATCGGTTTGATTCTTTCTATGGCCTCCGCGATTTTCTCATCCTCTATCCCGAATTTTTTGGCCATGGCGGCGGCAAGGAGTATATTCAATATATTGTGTCGCCCAAGCAAGCATGTGGTGCATTTAATCCTTTTGTCGCCAAACACCAAATCAAAAAAGCTGCCGTTGTCCGTTGTTTGGATATTTTCGGCATAATAATCGTAAGTGTTGTCAAAGCCTACAATGCATTTTTCGGTTTTGCATTTGTAATACATGAATTTGGTATAGCTGTTCTCCCCGTTGAATACGCAAAACCCGTCCTGGGGCAAGCCGCTGACCAATTCCTGCTTTTCGCGATATATGTTTTCAATGGTTCCAAATGTCTGCATATGCTGGCGGGTAACGCCCGTAATAATGGCGTATTTGGGTTTAACAATGTCCACAAGCTCCTTGATGTCGCCTAATTTTCTGGCGCCCATCTCCGCGATAAAAATATCGGTGGCCTTGTTGATTTCGCCCACCGCTTTGGCAATTCCCAAAGGCGTATTATAGCTTGCCTTGGTGGCGCATACATTGTATTGCGAAGACAGCATTTCATAAAGAATGTTCTTGCAGCTTGTTTTTGCGTAGCTGCCCGTTATGCCTATTTTTATCAAGCTTTTGTTTTCGTCAAGAAAAACCTTTGCCCTTTCTATGTATTTTCGGTTATTCCTGACTTCAAAAGGCAGAATGGCAGCGTATGCGAGAAAGCAGATAAAAGGATTGATTATCAGAATAAAAAACACGCCGCATACAAACAACGAAAACCTTTCTATAAAAACAATCCCGCACAACAGCAGACTGATAAACCCATACAGAATATACATTCTTACAGCTCTGGGCGTAAACACCAGCTTATTCCTTTTTTGAAGATACGGTATGGAAATAAACACAAAATATATAAGCAAAAAGAAATTGAGCAGTATCTCAACGATAAAGCGGCGCAAAAATCCCGTAAGAATAGTAAACGCTATGGCCGACGCGATAAGGCTTAAAACGGTCAGCAAAAAAAATCTTTCAATTTTTTGATTAATTTTTATCTTATAATTGTCCAATTGAAGCATAGCATAATAATGCAGCCCCAAACGAAGCATATTGCACATAAACAAAAAAATGGTAAGATATTTCATTCCGTCTCCGCCGCAAAAAAACTTCTCAATATCAAAAACACTCTTAACGGAAAATCCAGGTAGGAATAATGAGCGGCATTTTTTAATACCACCAAACCGCTGCCGCGGATTTTCCTGTTAAGCTTTCTTGCCATATATATGGGAGTTTCTTTGTCTTTGTTACCCCATATTATCAGCGTGGGCAGAGTTATTTTATCTAAAATTCCGCTTAAGTCTTCGTTGACGATATTGACAAAGGTTTTTCTTTGTAAAGGAGAAAGCTTGCGATAATCCTCCGAGCCCGCTTGGTGGGGAATTTTCAAAAGTTTAAGCAGCTTATGCCTATATAATCTGCAATAATACTTTAACCCTCTTCGCGGCTTAATGCCCGCGCTGTCTATTAAAGCCAATTTATCGAGCATATAGCCGTATTTATATGCAAGCTTCAAAGCCACCCGCCCTCCAAAGGAATGGGCGATTACGCTTACGCTTTTCATTTTGTAATGATTGATTATGTCCACAATTGACTTGACAAAATCGTCAAGCGTCAAAGGATAATCGGGATGGGGCGTTTGCCCGAAGCCGTAAAAATCCACAAGAGTAACCCTGTATTCCACCGAAAATTGCTTGGCAAGACCGCTGAAAGAGGCTATGCTCCCTCCCCAGCCGTGCAAAAAGATGATGTCTTCGCCTTTGCCGTATTGAACGTGGTTTATTAAAATAAAGCCCTCCCGTTAACGGCGAGGGTTACAAAATCTTCCAATATATTAAGGCGTTATGCTTGCCCTCATAATAGTTTTTCCTTACTCCTTCAAGCTTAAAACCGAATTTTTGATACAGCGATATAGCGGCATCGTTCCCTTCTCTTACTTCCAGCGTAACGGCCCTGATATTCCGCTTTCGCGCGTCTTGAAGAAGATGCGTAAGGATTGAGCTTGACACGCCCTTTTTTCTGTATGCGCCCTCAACCGCTATGTTCATTATATGGGCTTCGTCAAGAATATGTGCGTAGCCGCCGTAGCCTATTACGGAATTGTTTTTTACTGCCACAAAATAATGCTTGTTGCCGTCTAACAGTTCTGAATAAAACAATGCGCCGCTCCATGCGTTTTGGCCAAAACACGCTTTTTCAATGGCGGCGATTTGTTCGATATGCTCAAACTTCATTTTTTCAATTCTGATGTTTTGGGTATCCATAATTGTAAGTAAGTACGCCTAAAGACCGAATTTA
Organism: Clostridiales bacterium DTU072; assembly: GCA_001512685.1. GTDB lineage: Bacteria > Bacillota > Clostridia > Christensenellales > DTU072 > DTU072. Next base: position 1,871 of record LFSG01000010.1, on the reverse strand, counting down.
ATCTCTGCCGAAGATTTTTTCATATAAAAAGGCTTTGCCCTTTTCACAAAGGCTTGTTGCTCCACCTTATCGGACATGACGAAAAATAGTGCCTCATTCGAAGCTTTGTCATAATACACATGCTTGACATTATACTTCTTTGCCTCTTGTTCGTTGATTTCCATGTATTCCACCTTTTCTCCTTTAAACAAAGCGGCGTAATAATTGCCGTGCTTGCAGTCGATAAGCGCGAGTATGTCTTCGTTCTTTGCGGTATAACGGGCAAGCTCCAGCGAAGTCATTTCCACCACATTTTTCCGCAAAGCGAAAGCAAAAGCGTTTATTGTGGCCACCCCCACTCTTATCCCCGTAAAAGAGCCGGGGCCGATAACCACACCGAAGCAATCCATGTCGTTAAGCGTACAGCCCACATCTTTCAACACTTCGTTTATTTTGACAAGCAATACGCTGTTATGCTTTTGGGGCGCAATGTCATACCAATAAGATTTATGCTTGCCGTTGGCGGATACCGCTATGGCAAGCTGCGGCATGGTGGTATCTATGGCAAGAAAATTCATGTTATTTCAATTCTCCTTATATTGTCGTCCACCCTGTCTATTTTTACATAAATGGGAGGCAAGGGTAATTTCTTAAATTTATTCCATTCTATTAAGCTTACGCTGTTTTCTTGGTAAAGGTAATCCTCAAAACCAAGCTCCTCGAGCTCTTGAGCGTCTTCAATTCGATACAAATCAAAATGATACAGCTTTAATCTGCCTTGATATTCTTTAAGCAAAACAAAAGTGGGAGAAGTTATTTCTTCTTTGATACCAAGGGCTTTGGCAATCCCTTTGGCAAAAGTCGTTTTCCCCGCGCCTAATTCGCCTTCCAGCAAGACGATTTCGCCGCCCACAAAACCATTGGCCAGCTTGGCGGCAATATCAAAAGTATCCTGCACGCTGTTTGAAATAAATAACATACAATGATTATATCCCAATCTTAATTTTTGCGCAAGCCATGAATGCAATGTCAGCGCATGCCTTTATGCAGCAAAGGGCTGAGGCGTTTATACAGCAAAAAAGTAAACAAAGCGGTTATCAAGCATCTCAATAAATTAAAGGGCACAACGGCCAAAAGCAGATAATATGTATAAAAATTCTCTCTGGTAACGGCGGGATAAAGGGGACGGCAAATATTGAGCAATATATTCCAGTTGCCGTTAAAAAAGACCTGCACATAAAAAGGTATGGATATAAAACGATTTACCAGCACCGCTGACGCCGTCACCAAAAGGGTGCCTGCAGCAAGACCGATTATGGCGTGTTTAATGTCTTTTTTCATTTTATAAATCAAGGAAGCGGGCAAAACAAAAGCGATTCCGATAATCATATCGGTAATCTCCCCCACGAATTGAGTTGAGGACATAAAAAACTTCAAAAGACATTTGAGAACAATCACTAAACAGCCGCTCAACGGTCCCATCGCGAATCCCGCGAGCAGAGCGGGGATTTCCGAAAACTGCATATCCAAAAATGACGGGAACATAAACGGCAGCGGAAATTTTACAAAAGCGTAAAGCACAAAGGATATTCCCGTAAGAATGGCGATTTTCGCCAAATAAACGGCAGAAAATTTGACAGTTTTTTTGGAATTTACATTTAACATTGCTTCCTCCTTCAGGGTATTAAAAAATACCCGCAAAGGGGCATCTTAAAAGAAGACAAATATGGTATTCTTCCATCCGGACTTTAACCGTCGGTACGGGAGTTTCACCCGTTCTGCAATTAAGCTCGCGGACTGTAACCGCCGGTGGGGACTTCCACCCCGCCCCGAATAAATATATTATAACATATTGTATTTGTATATCAAGCAAAACGACAATAAATTATTAT
>LFSG01000012.1 GCA_001512685.1 Clostridiales bacterium DTU072 | reverse complement strand
CTTTATTCAGTCTTTCCCGAAGCGACTCTTTTGTCTCCATAATCCCTTTTTCCGTACTTTTTTAGTAATTATAACACAAGGATTATGTTTTGACAACACTATTACCTTTTGTCAAACCCAAAGCCGCGTAAGGCAAAAACGCTTTCAAAAAGATAAAATTTTCATTTTTTGCATTACCGTTTCTTTTACCCTTTGCCCGCCCTCTCTTTGGTAGATTTTGGGATCGTAAACTTTTTGGTCTTCCAAACAGCTTCTCACTCCTTGAGTATACGCTTGTCTTAATTCGGTAGCGAAATTAATTTTATTTATGCCTTTTTTTATGCATTCCCTTATGGTGTCTTGGCTGAGCCCGGAAGCGCCGTGCAGAACCAAAGGGATATCGACAAGGCTTTTTATTCTTTCCAATACCTCAAAATTTATTTTAGGAACTCCTTTATAAATACCGTGCGATGTGCCTATGCTTACAGCCACAAAATCAACTCCCGATTTTTGCGCGTACTCCAAGCACTCCTCGGGAACGGTGTAATTGCCGCAAGAAATCAATTCGTCTTCCACGCCGCCCACTCTGCCTATTTCGCCTTCCACCGCGGCGCCGTATTTTTCTGCCTCTTGGCAAACCCTCTTTGTCAAAGCGATGTTTTGCTCAAGCGGATATGCCGAAGCGTCAATCATTACCGAATTATAGCCCGCTTTCAAGCACCTTAAGCAAATATCGTAACTGTCGCCGTGGTCAAGATGAAGGGCAAGCATAGCCGGGGAGCTTTGGGCAAGCGCTTTGACCGCCGCGCGCAAAACCTTTTCTCCCAAATAATTGACGGTGGTGAAGGTAGTTTGGATAATGGCGGGCATTTTCATTTCTTCGGCGGCCTGTATAACGGCCTTTGCCATATCGATATTTTCAATATTAAAGGCGCCCACGCAAGCGTTATCCTTTTTCGCTTGCTCAAGCAATAAAGCGGCGCTTACCAGCGGCATAACCCTTTTCTCCTCAAAATAATGAATAAATGATATCATATATCGCTATAGGGTTCAAGACAATTATTACTTTTTTTTACTTATTTGAATTAATATATGTTTTATGTTATACTAAGAAAAAAATCTTATTATTATGCAAAGTAATAAAAGGCTTTAATAGTAGGATATGCTGAATAAAAAACTGTTAATTGCAATAATTGCCGTATTATTGTTAATATGTTTGATTTCGTGCGGCGAAGATAATCCGCCAAACGGCGGGAAGGTATCTAAAGTAAAATTCTTTGATTTAAGCCAACTCAACTATAATACGGATTACATCCATCCCGACAATCCGGACTGGAAAGGTTTTGTTTTATACGACCACATAGATTTTAACAAAATCGATTTCAAGAAAGATTCTCCAAGCGCGCCGTATTTCAAAATATATTTTGACGGCCAAGAAATCGGGCTTATCGAAAAATCCCCTTCCGACCACGCTTATCCAGTTTATACCTTCACAAAAACAGGAATATACACCATAAAAGTTTACGCCAACGAAACAAACGGCAAACTTTTGGAAGACGAATTTGAAGCCGAGGTAAAATCGGGCGGATATCCCGACAAAGCGGAATTTACGGTGTTTGACAAAGACGGAAACAAGGTGGAAGAAGCGGAAGCGGGAAAGGAATACAGATTGGTGGCCCAAATATACAGCGAAGGCGTTTTGATAGCCGAAGACGGCGAAATGTTTGAATGTTATTGGGAACAAGGGGAAAAAGGCCAAAGGACCTTGACCTTGACACTGCCCAACCAAGTGGAAGACGACATCAAAAGCTTTTCTTTTTACTGCGTCCGCAAATCAAATGACATCCCCCCGTCTTCCTCCAACGACTGCAGAACGGAATATGTATTGAATTTACCCGTAAAAAACAATTATTTGAGATTGGAATTTGATTACGGGGATTTAAGCGCTCAATCCTTGGCGAACGTGGTTCAGCCCGACCAAAACACCAATATCTTGGACTCAATTACCGCCAAGCATGTTTTTGCCAACGGAGACATTTCGGTTGCCGAACTGAACTACCAAGAAGAAGAAAAAAGCGGCGCCGTATGCCTGTTCATCAAGTACGACGACGAAAAGGAATATCAAAGATACCGCAAAAACATTTATGTGTTCGGCAGCAACGACAAGTATTACATCAACAATAACACCTATTATCAATTTGACCCCCGAAAAAACAGCGCGGAAATTTATTTGGCCTATTGCCGTAAAACAGAAGAAGGCGGGTACGAATATACGGAAATCGAAAAAAGCAGAATAAGTTTCAAACTGAAAAAAGATTTGCCCAGCGCCATAGGAATAGATAAAATAATCGCTTTCGAAAAAGCCATGGAAAGCAACACCGAGTTTGAACAATCAAGATACGACATAATTGACGGCGAAGTAAAAATCAAAGTGCAGGTAACCAAGGAGGTTTTAGGCAGCGACATAAACAACCATTATTTTTACTTTGATGTAAACCTGCAAAACGAAGCTTGGGGAATGAACGACTATAAAATTATTATCGAAAACATCGCGATGATCGAATATAACAACGCCTTAAACCGCTTCTATCCCAAAAAAGAAGGCAAATGCAAAATAACCGTCAAAAGCTTTTTCGGCAATGTTTCTTATACTTTCACCGTAAATATAATCAATCCCTTAAAAAAGATGGAATTATCCATACCTCCCAACACCCCCAATTTATTTGTGGGGGAAATAGATCTTGATAGCTATGTCCAAATCAAAGAGATTTTCTACAATAATACTTCGGGGCGCGAAAGAGCCTTGAAAGAAGACGAAGAATTGCGGTATTTTAATGCCGAAGGCAAAGAAATAAAACGCCGAGACTTTGTTCCCGGCGACAAACCGTACAAGGACATCCACATTTATCTTTTTAAGGAAAACGCCAAAGTGGAAATAAGCGAATGCTGCCAAACTTCTTTCTATGTTCTGCCCGAGTTTTCTTTGACAATAGGCGGCGAAAAAATCAAGCCCGACGAATTGGAGGAGAAAGAGCTTTTCAAACAAAAAGAGTATATAATAAATTTATCCGTCTACAGAGCCAAAGACATAAAAAAAGAAGATATCGAGATAATAGCGGACAACGCCGATAAAAAATATGAAATCGATTACGGAATATCGTTCAATTCCGACATATACATAAAGTATAAAATCAATGAAGACCTATCCGTTTGCGTATTCAAGATTAAAACAATAATTAATGTGTTGGCATTATAATTTTTAAATACCAAAGCCGAATAACATATTTAATTTCAAAAAAATTTTTGTTTTGCGTAACAAAATCACGGAACTTTTTTTATTTTTTGAATATAATCTAAGCAAGAAGTCAATAAGTATAACGGAGGTGAAGACAATGACATTGCTTACCGCTGAGAATTTCAACAAGGAAGTCAAAGGCAGCGAGCTGCCGGTATTCATAGATTTTTACGCCGACTGGTGCGGACCGTGCAGAATGGCGGCTCCTATTGTGGAACAGCTGTCCGAAGAGCTTAAAGGCAAGGTAAAGGTATACAAAGTAAATGTGGACGCCGAGCCCGAGCTTGCCCAACATTTTGGAATAATCTCCATCCCTACCTTTATGCTGATAAAAGACAATAAGATAGTGTCCCGTTTCAGCGGTCTTAAGAACAAGCAGGAATTAAAAAACATAATTCTTTCCTCTTAAGATCTTTACATAAGGAATGAAGCATAGCGGTTATTTTTCTCCCCCTCATAAATTCCGCTATGCTCTTTCAAAAAAACCGCTTTTCATAAAGCGGTTTTTCTTTTATCCTCATTGATGGCGGTATAAGCCTTTTATATCGAGTATCTCTATCTTGCCTCTATGCAGCTTTATTAAATTGCTGTCCTCAAACTGCTTAAGCGCCCTGCTTACCACTTCCCTTGCCGTTCCCATGTCCCTTGCCAAAATATCGTGCGTAATATCTATGACATTGCTTTGCTTAAGCGCGTAATGCTCAATCAAAGCCGAAGCCAGCCTGCTTGTCAAATTCTTAAACGCAAAAAGCTCAAAGGCCTGCATGCAGTCGCTGAATCTTGAATTCATAATATTCATGGTGAAGTTTTTTACGGCAATATATTTGTTGTTTAATTGTTCGTAAATATGGGAAGGAACATTGAAGACCTTGGTTTTTTGTTCGGCGACAAGATTTACCGTAAAGGTAATGTCCTTCATCATACAGCTTGAACTGAGCGCGCAGCTGTCGCCGCCAAGTAGCCTGAATAAAGTAATTTCCTTGCCGTCTTCGCTTTGCGTGTACGCCCTAATTTGTCCGTCAAGCACTAACACCAACCCCATGCATTCCCTTTCGCCGTCCACAAGAATTTCGCCTTTGTTAAAATTTCTGTATATGCCGCTTGACAATATTAAATCTTTGTCCTTTCGCTCAAGGGAATCAAAAAAATCCCAATATTTGCTTAAGTCCAAAACCCTTTGGTCCATTTTAATTTTCTCCTTGGTTGATTATGTCGTTTATGGCTTTATAAATATAGCTGACAGTATCGGAGGGAGTGAGCGAAAATTGGTTTTTGCTTTTTACGGCGTAATCCCCCGCCCTGCCGTTAATAAAAGCGCCCGCCGCGGCGTTCAGCAATAAATTATCGCCGCCAAAAGCGTTTATGCCCGTAATAATGCCGCTAAGGACATCGCCGCTGCCGCCTTTGGCCATGCCCGCGTTGCCGGTATTCGTGATGTAAACATCCTTTCCGTCGGTAATTATGGTAGAAGCGCCCTTGAGCAAAACGATTATGTCATGCTCCAGCGCAAAATCCTTTGCAGCTTCTATGGGGTTGATATTTATCTCCTCAATGGTTTTACGGGAAATTCGGCTGAATTCTTTTATATGCGGCGTAATTATGACCTTGGCTTTTTTTGCCCTAAACGCTCTTAAATCGGATTTCGCCAAAGCGTTAATGCCGTCGGCGTCAATGACTATCGGTATATCGTAAGAACTCAAAACAAACTCCAGAATTTTCTCATGACGCGGGCTTTCTCCCCAGCCCATGCCCAAGCCCAAAGCCTTGACGCCTTGAAGCGCTTTCTCCAGCGCCTGTTTGTCAAAAAGCATATTATTGCCGTCGCAGGGCATGGCAAACAGCGTGCTTTCGAGAATATAAGGCATTACCGAAGCCGCTATGCATCGGGGAACTATCAACGAGCACAATCCGCATCCCGCCTTCAAGGCCGACAAGCTTAAATTGGCGAGCTTGACCGCTCCCGAATAATTTAACGACCCTCCCATAAGCGCCGCCTTGCCAAAGCTGCCCTTATGGGTGTTTTGTTTTCTTTGGGAAAAAATCGGGGCAAAGTCTTTTTCTTCCATGAGATAATAAGGCTTATCGCAAAGCTTAATGCCTATGTCGGCGTTTTTCAATTTTCCTATATAGTCTTTGGCGTCGTTAAGAAAATGTCCGGGCTTATAATATCCTATGCTTACGGTAATATCCGACTTAACGGCAATTTCCGCCCTACCGCTGTCGCCGTCAAGCCCGCTGTTGATATCAGCGGCGACCACATATTTGGCGCCATTGATTTTTTCCGCCGCCACCGCCGCCAAGCCCCGCATTTTGCCTTTGAAGCCCGTTCCCAAAATGCAGTCCGCCACCATGTCGTAATCGTCAAAAGACAAGTCCTCAGTAAAAGGATGAACCTTAATTGAATTAAGCAAGCATTGATTATAATAGTATTGGCTGTCGGGAGTAAGCTTTGTGCTTACTTGAAAAACCTCGCAGTCATGGCCGTTATTTTTAAGAATTAACGCCAGCGCGTAGCCGTCTCCGCCGTTATTGCCGCCTCCGCAGACTATGGCGATTTTGCCCCGCCATTTTACGGCCTCACAAATGCCTTTGGCCGCCCTTGACATAAGCTCGATTCCGCTTACGCCGCTTTCAATGGTCAGCTTGTCGCTTTTTTTGATATTGTCCACCGACACAACTTTTATC
>LFSG01000037.1:21104-52436 GCA_001512685.1 Clostridiales bacterium DTU072 | reverse complement strand
CCCTTTTGAGCATAAAAAAAGCAAGTAATTATAACTTGCTTTAATGGCGGTGTTCGGTTCCAAATGTCAACTATTTTATCAAATCTTTTGTCATTAAATAGTCCTCATATAATATATCCTTCGTCAATAAGAACGCCTGGAGCATATAATAGTCACTCTTGCTTGAATAACCGTAACCTAAAGATTAAGCCCTTTGCGTGATTTATATTCTTGTACCATTAGTTTTACGCCTTCCCGCCATGACATTTGCGGCTGGAAGCCAAGCTCGGTTTTTGCCTTTGTGGGCACAAAATAAAAATCGTGGCCGGCATGCTGTATGCGCATTTTTGTAAGTATGGGCGGATTTTTTGTCCTAAAGAGTTTACATACCCCTTCCATAATCGAAGCAATTGTAATCGCCACCCAGTAAGGCGCGGAGGTTTTGGGAGTCTTTACGCCCAGTTCTTTGGCAATTGCGTCCACCCATTCCAGCCAGTTTATCTTTTCCCCGGATGCTATGTTGTAGGCGTCGCCGCCCTTGCCGAATTCAAGCGCGCGGCATAATCCTTGCACAAGATCGCTTATGTAAACTCTGGAAATAAGGTGTTTGCCCTTGTTTATAAAACCCATTTGCCCTTTAAGTATGGCGTCCATAATAGGACCTTGCACCGTAGTGTCGCCCGGTCCGTAAACGGTGCAAGGGCGTATGCAAACGGTCTTCATTTGGGGAGAATTGAAAGCGCGCACCGCTTGTTCGGCGATTTTTTTGGTTTGGGGATAATAGCATTTGGAAGGATAATAAATTCCGTCCTCGGTCTCCTCGACATGGCCGAAAAAGCCGTGTATGTCTATTGAGCTTATGAACAAAAAATTCTTTACGCCAGTCTCTTTGGCGATTTTCATCAGCCTTTCGGTCGCTTCCACATTTATTTTGTAAAAACTTTGGTATGAGCCCCAATCGGAGACGCGGCCAGCGGCGTGCACCACATCGGTAACGCCCGTTGGAAATTCAAATTCCTTAGTCAAATCAACTTCCATCAATGAAAGCTTGGGATCATTGATCTGCTTAAGCTGCGGGGCTATTCTAATATCCATGGCGATTACTCTGGCGCCCTCGTCAAGAATATACTTTACCACCTCTTTGCCAATAAAACCCGATGCCCCCGTTACCAAAAAAACACGCTCTTTCGCGTTATTAAATATTTTACCCATATTTTCACTCCCAAAAATCGCTGCCGTTGTCGGCATTGAAAAATTAATTAAATTATTGCATAAGGGCGGCTTTCTGTCAATAAGACGCTATACTTTCCTGATTACATCTATCGGCTTCATTCTGCTTTTTCCTTTATTTACAATTAATAAACATAATATTACTATTTTAACAATTTGAAAAATTTTGTAGGATTTAATATTGAGCGGTTAGCATACGGAAATATCAATAACGCTTAATATAAATGAAAAAGTATTTGACTTTTGATGTGTTTTCTTGGATAATAATATAGCGATTTTGGAGGAATGGCAGAGCGGTCGATTGCGGCGGTCTTGAAAACCGTTGATGTGAAAGCATCCTGGGGTTCGAATCCCTATTCCTCCGCCAAGCAATCAAGCGCGCCTTTCAAGGGCGCGCTTTTTATTTTACAAGACAAAAGACCTGCGGATTTTTGTTCTTTTCATGAGGCGCTTTCGCAATACAGACTTTTTACATATTTACCTATCTTGCGTTCAAGAATTTTAACAAACAAAACAATAGCCCGTCGGGCTATTGTTTTATCTCTTATGATATCTTATTTGAAAACTAAACTCTTTGATAGTCTTTTTCTTATTGTTATCAGTTTAATAAGAGACATTATTTTATATAATAAAGATTGGGATATCGAGCAAGAAAAACCATTAATCTTTTCTTCTCATAAGTATAAATTTGTTCACGGGGAATATCAATAAAAACCCTGTAACTTGGGCTATTGTTTTGGCTATCAAACCCGCGATGTCGGCGTTGGCAATAACCTTGCAGAGCTCTTTATTTAAGAGGCCGCCCACATAGAGATTGAGGCCGACCACAATAATAACCGCCATTACGGCAAAGCCGACGGCGCTCAAGAAAATATTGTTGGTGGATTTGAAAGTCTTTTTGAAATTGGTAATAAATTTCATGGCCTGTCCAATCACCGAAGATACGATAAAGGCGATAAAAGCGCCCAGTCCGCCCGCTTCGGCAGGGTACACAAAGATAAACCAGTTTATGGGCCTGTTTATACCTTTTTGCGGCAAAACAGAATTCAATATCATAAAAACGACAAGCTCCAGCAATCCCCCAATCACCGAAAAAATCGTATATTTGGCGAATTCCCATGCAGTGGGATTTTTGGAGAAAAATTCTTTTACCCTTGCCATATTGCCATTCCTCGGCTTCATTATAAATGCCCCGTACCTTTTCGTCAAGTGGGATTGGTAAAAGCGGTTGCACATGGCGAAACAAACAGCAATTTATTCTATTTTTTGACGAATTTTTTGATACAAAAAAGGCGGGCGATAACTTTTTTGCCAATATTGACAATTGTCAAATACATTTTCAGGTGGAAATTTAAGGCGGAAAAGCTGTATGCTCAGCAAGAAATTCAAACCAACAAAATAAGATTTAGAAACACGCCCGCCATAGACGAGGAAAAAGGCAGGGTATATGCCGGCATAAAGGGCAATCAAATCAGCAAATTCATAGCTTTTGATATGCAAAGCGGGGAATTATGCTGGGAACACGGTACGGGAGGAGATGTATATTCGTCGTCTGTAATATATGGCGATAAGGTGTTGTGTGTTCGGAAGGAGAACATAATTTGCACGCTTATTACAGAGAAAGCGGAGAGACAGCCTATGAGCTTAGATGCTACAGTGTAAGCGTTACTTGGCCCTGCGCCGTCATAGACAGTCAAGGCATTTTGTATTTGGCAAATATGGACAGCGATACCGAAGACGGGGACGGCATTGACGGAACCATATACGCCATTGACATAAGTGATTAATAAGAAATTTGGCAAGAATTAAAATAGAGGGCTTTATTCCCTCTCCTTTTTTTCGCTTTGAAGATATATGCCCTCGGTCTTTTCGTTTATCAATAAATGCTTTAGTTCATAAAGCTTATCGCTTAAATCCACTTTATATATGTGCGGATTAATTAGCCTTACATATTCTTCCCAGAATTCGCTCTTTACTTTTTGGGCGTATTCGACTATTTCTTTCAAAGAAGGCATTTGATAAACCAGCTTGCCGTCCTTGATAATATCCACCATAAGATTGCGCATGGAGTACTCGGTAAAAGTGGTCTTTTTCCATGTCTCCACGGGATGGAATATGGTAAGGGGCTTGGAGGTGTCAAAAACCTCGTCCTTAAGGCAAATCAAATCGGCGGCCGCCATATTGTCCTTATCGTAGATTCTGTATACGGTCTTCAAAGCCGGATTGGTAATTTTCTCTTGAGTGTCGGAAATTTTAATTTTGGGCGTCCACTTGCCGTTTTTTTCAATGGCGGCAAGCTTGTAAACTCCGCCAAGGGCGGGGTTTTGCGCCGAAGTAATCAGCTTTGTTCCTATCCCCCATAAGTCTATTTTCGCGCCTTGCTGGTGCAAAGAAGACAGTATATATTCGTCAATGTCGCCCGAAGCTATGATTTTTACATCCTTATGCCCCGCTTCGTCCAGCATCTTGCGCGCTTTTTTGGATAAATACGCCAAATCCCCGCTGTCCAATCGTATGGCGGCGGGTTTATAGCCTTTGGCTTTAAGCTCGTCAAACACTTTAATGGCGTTGGGCACTCCTGACTTAAGGGTGTCATAGGTGTCCACAAGCAAAACGCAATTGTCGGGATATATTTCGGCGTAAGCCCTGAAAGCGTCCAGCTCGTTTTCATAGCTCATTATAAAACTGTGCGCCAAAGTGCCCGATACGGGTATTCCGAATTTTTGTCCCGCAAGCATGTTGGATGTGGATTTGCAGCCGCCTATAACAGCTGCCCGCGCTCCGTACACCCCCGCGTCCGGCCCCTGCGCCCTTCTCAACCCGAACTCCATAACCGCGCCCTTCGCCTCGTGGGTAATTTTCGCGGCTTTAGTGGCGATAAGCGTTTGATGATTAATTATATTCAGCAGCGCCGTTTCAATGAACTGAGCCTGATAGAGAGGAGCTTTTACCGTTACTATGGGCTCGTTGGGGAATATGAATTCTCCTTCTCTTACCGCGTATAAATCGCCTGTAAACTTAAAATCTTTTATGGCGGCAAAAAATTTGTCGCCGAACAGCTTCAAGCTTTTCAAATACTCAATATCTTCATCGGTGAACTTCAAATTGTTTATATATTCGACGGCGGTTTCCAGCCCCGCCGCCACCGCATACTCAATATAATCGTTGGCCCGATAAAATAAATCAAAGACGCAATTTCTGTTCCCCTCGCCCGTTTCAAGATAGGCGTTCATCATTGTAAGCTGGTATAAATCGGTAAGCAGCGTAAGATTTCTCATTTTTTCTCCTTTCAGTAATCGGTTTTGCCTTCTTTATAGATGGCGTATTTAACGGGCTTGATAAGCTTGTCGGGAATGCCTTTGGCGTACCAAATCCTATTGCCCTTTTTCTTTTCTCTCATTATCAAATATACAAGTATGGCTATTGACGCCGCCACCACGACGCCCAGGATTATTTGGGTAAAATTGACAACCTCGTACAAATCGCCGTCATCTCTCATGAATTCAAGAATAAACCTTATTGTGCCGTAAGTTATGGCGTAAAGGGGTATTCCATGTCCTCTTACCAGCAATCTTCGGGAAATATAAAGCATTATTCCGAATCCTATTAAATTAAGCACCATTTCATAGAAGAAGGTGGCTTGATAAAATCCCCCTTCCCTGGCTATATATACGGCGGCGGGAAAGAATTGCCATTTGGGGTTGGTAATCTCCGCCCCGTATATTTCTTGATTGAAAAAGTTGCCCCATCTTCCCAAAGCTTGGGACAAAAGCATTACGCAAATAATGGTATCGGCCAGTCTGATAAAATCCACCTTGCGCCATCTGCTCCACAAATACGCCCCCAATATGCCGCCCGGCGCTCCCGTAATAATAGTCAAGCCTCCGTCCCAAACCGCAAATATGTTAATGAAATCTTCAAAATCAAAACCTTCGATTACATAATACTCATAAGGTCTTACAATGACATATCCCAGCCTAGCGAAAATTATTGCCATTGGTATGGCTATCAAAAAAGCTTCCAAAAGGTCGTCCGATTTAAGCTTAGTTTTTTTGGCAAGCAAAATAGCGGTTATCAAACCGATAAGCATGGCTGTGGTAATGATAATCCCGTACCAAGCTATATCCCTTCCGAATATGGTAAAAGCAACAGGCTGCACTTTCCCCGTCCAATGCATATCTACACCTCCAGCATAGTCGCGCCCAAGCCGCGCATACTCAATGAAAAAATATTTTCTCTGCCGAATATTCCTGCCATATAATCGATAAAGCCGTCCGCTTTTTCTTTGTCCGCAAACACAAGTATGGTGCCCGCGAAGCCTCCGCCGTGCACCCTTGCCGCTTTTACGCAATCTCTTGTATTGGCCAGCTGTAAAGCCAAGGGTATATTCTGCTCGCGGTCAAAAGCGGGATAACAATTCTGCAGCTGTTCATAACTGGATACTCCGCTTGCGTTTATGCAGTCAATAAACAATTTTTCATCATTATTGTTTATTGCCGCCAAAGCCTTCTTTACTCTTATGTTTTCTTCAAAAAAATGCTTAGCGCGCAGTACCGCTCTGCCGCCGCACCGCTTATGCAGCAAAGCGATATTGTCATAAAATATTTTTTCGTCAACTTCTCTTAAGCATTCTTTACCCAGCGCCGCCGAAACTTTTTTCATATCCTCTCTGATGGCGGCGTATTCGTCGGTAAGATTGCAATGGTCGCCGCCGCAATTTATTATTATGGGCGTTATATTCTCAAACTTCCACTCCACCGAAAACGAGGAAGGATGGACGGCATCCTCAAAATCCATATAGCTTACGCCCCCTCTTGAGATGGTAAGCTGATCCATAAGTCCTGAAGGCTTGCCGAAATATTTGTTTTCGGCAAACTGCGCGATAAGCGCCTTTGTTACAAAATCTATTTTGCCGTCGTTGTACAACACATTTAATATTTCGCAAATCAAAAGCTCGAACGCCGCCGACGAAGACACCCCCGCGCCCTTAAAAATATTGGAATGCGTATTGGCGTTAAAGCCCCCCACTTTGAAGCCTCTGTCAATAAAACCCTTTACCACTCCTCTTACAAGCGCATGACTGTCGCCATATTCTTTGGGATTAACGGCAATATCGTCAACGCTTACCCTTACGTCGGGATATCCTGCCGACTTGATTACGATTACTCCGTCCTCTCTCGCTGTTACCGCCGCCGCCGTGTCAAGATTAACGGTAGCCGCAAGCACAAGCCCGTGGTTATGGTCGGTATGGTTGCCCACAAGCTCCACTCTGCCCGAGGAAGAGAAAAAACTGATTTTGCCAAAAAGGCCTTCGGTGAGAGCGCTGTATCTTTGCGCTTGCTCTTCAATTGACGCATAATTAAGTTTTTTGCACCAAATGCCGAAATTCTTGCTGTTTTTGAAATAATTCTTGTCCAAAGCTCTTGCCATTGACGCTCCTAATGTAGTATAATTCTTTTGATTATATTATTGAATAATTGTAGCACGATTGCTATAACATATCAACAATTTTTAAGGAATCTTATAAAATGGCAACCATCAATAAATGTATCGAAAACCTTTTATTTTACGCTAAAGAGAATTTATTCCTTTGTCCCGAGGACATAACTTACGCCCGAAATCAGCTGTATGAATTGTTCAAAGTATCCCATAGCTATGAGTTCGCGGATAAAGCCGATTTGCAAGACGATATCTTAAATCCCATGATAGAATACGCCATAAACAACGGAATTATTGAGCGCTCTCAAGCGCTGCTCTTTGAAACCAAAATCATGGGTTTGGTTACCCCTTCGCCAGGACTTACGGTATCCGAATTCAACAGAATAGCCGAAGAATACAATATCCAAAAGGCCACAGAATATCTTTATAAGCTGGCCGTCAACAGCAATTACATCAAAATGCGGGACATAAAGAAAAACATAAGGTGGCTGACCAAAGGGCCTCGCGGCGAGGTGGGAATTACCATTAATCTCGCCAAACCCGAAAAAGACCCCAAACAGGTGCTTGCCGAAAAAGAGCAATCCGACCAAGGCAAGTATCCCAAATGCGCGCTGTGCCTTGAAAACTTGGGATATTCGGGGAGCTTAACCCATCCCGCCAGACAAACGCTGAGGTATATCCCCATTACTTTGAACGGCGAGGACTGGCATTTGCAATATTCGCCTTTTGTTTATTACGATGAACATTGCATCGCTTTGTCGGATAAGCATGTGCCCATGAAAATAGATGAAAACGCCTTTGCCAGGCTATTGGATTTTGTTTCCTGCTTCCCCCATTATTTTATGGGCAGCAACGCCGATTTGCCCATTGTGGGCGGCTCCATACTTTCCCATGACCATTATCAGGGCGGCAAAAAAGTATTGCCCATGTTCTTCAGGCCGCTGAAAAAGAAATACCGTTCGCCCGACGGCGTTACGGTGGGCATAAGGGATTGGTACAACAGCGTCGTTCATATCTCTTCAAAGAATAAATTCAAGGTATTGGATTGCGCCGCCAAAGTCCTTAAGAAATGGCAAGGGTATTCCAACGAAAAAATAGGCATACTTTGTTATACCGACGCTCCGCACAACACCATAACCCCCATAGCGTCCATAAATAATTACAGAGAGTATTGCCTTGATTTGATATTGCGCAACAACCGCA
This sequence comes from Clostridiales bacterium DTU072, assembly GCA_001512685.1. Classification (GTDB taxonomy): domain Bacteria; phylum Bacillota; class Clostridia; order Christensenellales; family DTU072; genus DTU072. The sequence goes on along the minus strand of LFSG01000037.1, from coordinate 44,585 downwards.
CCGACGACAAGCACCCCTACGGCATCTACCATCCCACCGAAGATATGCACAACATAAAGAAAGAAGGCATAGGCCTTATCGAAGCCATGGGACTTTTTATTTTGCCGGGCAGGCTTAAATCCGAGATTAATGAAATGATAAACGTTTTGACCGCCGACAGCATCGATTTCAAAAAATTAAACGACAGTCCTTCCCTTTCAAAACATATGGGCATAATCGCTCAGCTTGCCAACGATTTGGGCAAAGGCGCGGACAAAAAGGCCGCGCGCAACGCCATAATAGAATATATAAACAAAACTTGCATTAAAATTTTGGAATGCACGGCGGTTTTCAAGGATACCAAAGAAGGTGAAACAGCTTTTGACGCGTTTATGAATAGCTTGAATTTATAGTTTGATTAAAACGAAAATATCGCTTCTTGCCTTTTGTTAACAGCCTGGTTTTTGCCTTGCGTTTTGCGTTTTCATTTGAAAATTATTAAAAAAATATTCGGACTATCTTGGGCTTTACGGTGATTTTTGTTGTACCTGCGATAATAGTTATGATATAATTATGCAATAATTATAGAGATTCTAAGGGTTTTTAGCGGAGGTAAAGCAGATGAAAAAAGAAAATCCCAATACCGATTTTGTAGCTTTGGAAAAGCAAATCTTAAAATATTGGGAAGATAACAAGTGTTTTGAAAAATTAATGGAAAAAAATAAAAATGGTCCCAGGTTCAGATTCCTTGACGGTCCCATTACCGCAAACAATCCCATGGGCATACATCACGCATGGGGAAGAACCTTGAAAGACCTTTATATAAGATATAACGCCATGCAAGGCAAATCCTGCCAATACCAAAACGGATTCGACGCCCAAGGCCTTTGGGTGGAAGTTGAGGTGGAAAAGGAAATAGGCGTAAGCAATAAAAAAGAAATTATCGAATACGGACTTGATAATTTTACCGAAAAGTGTATAGAAAGAGTGAAAAAGTTCTCCGCTATCATTACCGAACAATCAAAAAGATTGGGGCAATGGATGGACTGGGAAAATTCATATTACACAAACAGCGACACCAACATTACTTCCATTTGGTACTTTTTGAAAAAATGCCACCAAAAAGGTTGGCTTGTCAAATCCCATCGCCCCATGCCTTGGTGCCCCCGCTGCGGCACCAGCTTGTCCGACCATGAAATGAGCGGCAGCTATAAGAAAGTGGAGCATACCTCCATTTACGCCAAGCTTCCCTTGCACAATTCCAACGACAGCATTATGGTATGGACGACCACGCCGTGGACGCTGTCTTCAAATGTGGCTCTGGCGGTAAATCCCGAAATAGAATATGTGAGAGTGAAGGTCAAATCCGACAGCAGAACGCTCATTATTGGCAAAGACGCCCTGGGCAAGCTTAAAGGCGATATTGAAACGGTGCTTGATTGCTTTAAGGGCGAAGAGCTGGTGGGCAAGGAATACACCACGGTATTCCCCGAATTTGAATGTCAAAACTTTACGCATACCATTGTGCCTTGGGAAGATGTGGACGCCGAGGAAGGCACGGGGATTGTGCATATAGCCCCCGGCTGCGGCGCCGAAGACTTTGATTTGGGCAAAAGGCATGACTTAAAGATAATCTGCCCCATAGACGAAGAGGGCAAATTCTTGGACGGCTTCGGCAAGCTGTCCGGCCTTTACACCAACGAGGTTCTTGAAGTCGTTTTGCAAAAAATGGAAGACGACAACACCCTTTATAAAACCGAAGCCATTACGCACAGTTATCCCTACTGCTGGCGGTGCAAAACCGAGGTGGTCTTCAAAATAGTGGACGAATGGCATATCGATACCACGGAAATAAAGCCCATGATGATTGAGGCGGCAAAAACCGTCAAATGGGAGCCTGAGTTCGGCGGAAAAAGAATGCTGGATTGGCTTACGAATATGGGAGATTGGAACATCTCAAGAAAAAGGTTTTACGGCCTGCCTCTGCCTTTTTATCCCTGCCAAAAATGCGGGCGCTTAACCGTAGTGGGCTCAAAAGAAGAATTGATAGAATTGAGCGAAAATAAAAATATCGACAACGTGCCGCATTTGCACAGACCTTATATAGACGAGGTCAAAATAATTTGTCCCCAATGCGGAGCCAAAGTGGAAAGAATCTCCGAAGTGGGCGACTGCTGGTTGGACGCCGGCATAACCGCTTTTTCCACGAAAAAATATTTCGAGGACAAAGAATATTTCAATAATAACTTCCCCAGCGAAATGGTGTTGGAAATGAAAGAGCAGATAAGGCTGTGGTTTTATTCCCTCTTGTTTATGTCGGTTACCATTACCGGCAAAGCGCCTTACGAAACCGTGGTGGCGCATTCTTCGGTAATTAACGAAGAAGGCGGCAAATTCAGCAAAACGGGCTATATGATACGCTTTGACGAAGCCGCCGAAAAAATAGGCGCCGATGTGATAAGGTATTTATTCGCTTCCGCTCCCATAGCTCAAGATGTGAGATTCGGCTACAACCTCGCCGACGAAGCGCGCAGAAAGATATTGAGCTTTTGGAATATTTATGTTTTCTTTAATCTTTACGCCTCCCTCGACAATCCCGATATCGCTTGCTACAAACCCGATTACAATTCATTTACCCACAGCGACAAGTGGCTTATCGAAAGGACAAACGAGTTTATCTTGTCCGCCACCGACGCCATGAACGCTTACAAAACAGCGGCGCTTATGAAGGATTTTGAAAGCTTTACCGACGATGTGTCGAATTGGTATATACGCATAAACCGTAAAAGATTTTGGAAAGGCGAAGACAAAATCGACCAAATGAACGCTTATTGGTGCCTTTATCAATCCATAAAAGCCACTGTGGGCATTTTGGCTCCCATACTGCCCTTCCTTACCGAATATATTTGGCAAAACTGCGTAAGAGAAGTGGAAAAGGACGAGCAAATATCCGTCCATTTATCCTCCTATCCCAAGCCCATAGATATGCCCCAAAACAAAGAAATCCTTAGGCAAACCAAGACGGCGAGGGAAATCATCGCGCTGGCTCAAAGAATGAGGAACGAAGCTCAAATAAAAGTCAAACAGCCCCTTCAAACGCTTTATTTGATTTTGAACGAACGGGAAAAACAAGATATCCTGCCGCTGATTGACACGATAAAGGAAGAATTGAATATCAAAGACATAACGCTTGCCCAAAGCAAAGACGGCTTTTATGACGTTTTCTTTACCGTAAACTTCAGGGCGGCGGGCGCCAAGCTGAAGAGCGAAGCGCAAAAATTAAAGCAGGAAGTGGACAAGCTTACATTGGAAGAGCACCGAAAGCTCAATGAAATGTACGAGCGAAACAGCGTAAGCATCGCCCATTTCCAAAACCTTGAAAGCGCGCTTTTTGACAGGAACTATCGCCCCAAACAAAACTTCGTGGTGGCCGAGGAAAACGGAAGAACGCTGGCTTTGGATATCAGCCTTACCGAAGAATTGTTAAAGGAAGGTTTGGCGCGCGAATTGATAAGACAAATTCAAGTCATGAGAAAAGAGGCTAACTTCGCGGTGGAGCAAAGAATAACGGTGGCGATTACCGCCCAAGACAAGCTTTCCAAAGACGCTTTGGCTCAATATAAAGACAGAATAATGCAGGATATTCTTGCCCAAAAAATGGTGGACAATATCGATAATCCCGCCATTGAAAAGGTGGTAAACGTTTCCGGCAAAGACATTAAGGTGCAATTATTGTAGGAGGCATTTATGCTTAAAGACCTTTTAAGGACTGATTTCAACAATGCCCGCAAGAGCGGAGACATCGACAAAAGGACGGCGATTGAGGCGGTGCTTGCGGCTATTTTGCTTAAAGAAAAAAGCCAAAAAGGCAAGACGCTTACCGACGAAGAAGTGATGGACTGCATAACCAAAGAATTAAAAGTTCAGCGAGAGATATTTGAAATGTACGCGGACAGGGATACTCAAAAAGCCGAGCAAACCGCTAAAAAAATAAAAATACTAAAAAGCTATCTGCCTAAGCAGTTGAGCGACGAAGAAGTGCTTTCAATAATAAAGGAATTGGATGTGTATCCCGACGCTTCGGGCAAGACCAAAGGCATGATTATCAAAAACTTAATGCCTAAAATTAAAGGAAGATACGACAACGCCAAGGCAAGCAAAATGGTAGACGAATACCTTAGCAATAAATAAAAAATAAATTATAAGAAAGGGGGGTTTTTATGCAAGCGTTAAAAAAATTGCCCCAAAACAACATTAAAGTTAAAGGCTGGCTGGAGCGGCAGCTCATTTTGCAGGCCGAGGGCTTGAGCGGCAATATCCAAAAATATTTTCCCGATTTAAGCAACGATTCGGCATGGCTGGGCGGAACGGGAGAGGCCTGGGAACGAGGGCCGTATTATCTTGACGGGCTTGTTCCGTTGGCTTTTTTATTGAATGACAAAGAGTTGATACAAAAAGTATATGTGTGGATAGAAGCCATTCTGGCAAGCAAAAACAACTATGTTGGTTTTGGGCCGTTGAGAAATGTGGATTATTGGCCGCGAATGGTGGCGCAAAAGGCGCTTATAAGCTTTTACCGAGCCACTTCCGACCAAAGAGTAATTGATTTTTTGCTGGATTATTATAAATTCATGCTCAAAAGCATAGACAAATCTCCGCCGTATTATTGGGCGGCGGCAAGGGCGCTGGAAGGCATGGAGGCCATGCTGACCGTCTATGAAATAACGCAGGACAGCGCCATACCTTCTTTAATACAAAAGCTTGTTGAATACGGTTATGATTGGTTTGCGTATTTTAACAACTTTGAGTACCCGAAACCTATGACAAAGTATACCATAAGACCGATTTTCAAGCTGGGCAAAGCCATAGCCGAACCCATTGACCAGTTAATAAAACAAAGCCAACGAATTCCCAAATACAAATCTGCCCGAAAGGTTTTGAGCTTTAATCAAAACGCTTTGGTGAAGCTTATCAGCTTAACGCATGGCGTCAATATCGCCATGGCCTATAAATATCCCGTTTATTACGGCGCGTTTATGGGCGACAAAAAATTGATTGAGCTGGCCAAGCGCGGATTTGAAAAAATAATGAAACGGCACGGGCTGTCCATAGGTCTGCATTCCAGCGACGAACATCTTATGGGCAGCGACGCTTCGCAAGGAGTGGAGCTTTGCACAGTGGCCGAACAGTTATATTCTTTTGAAGAGGCGTTGAGGATTACTCAAGATTCTTTCTATGCCGATATGGCGGAGTTTTATATTTTCAATGCTTTCCCCGCCACTTTTACGCAGGATATGACCGCCCATCAATATGTGCAGCAGCCTAATCAAATAGCCGCTGACCGCAAGGCTCGTCAATTCTTCGACACAAATAAAGAAGCCAATATTTTCGGCATAGCTCCAAACTTCGGGTGCTGCGCCGCCAATATGCATCAAGGTTTTCCCAAATTTGCCGAAAACCTTGTTTACCATGACGGCAAAAAACTTTATTTCCTTCTTTATTCCCCTTGCGAAATAACAACCGATTGCCTTGGACAAAATATCCATATCAAAGAAATAACGCAATATCCTTTTGAAGACAAGGTATTGTTTGAAATAGTCAAGGCGGATAAGCTCGATATTGTATTTCGCATACCCAAATTTACCAAATCCCTTACCTTGAACGGCAAGAGCGTGGACTTTGTCAAAGGAGAAAATATCGAACTTAATGTCAACGGCGGCGACAAAGTGGAATTGCTTTTTGAGGACAAGCTTGAGATTGTCAATAATCCCGACAGCAGCATAAGCATAAAACGTAACAATATTTTGCTTGCCATGCCGCTGCCTTTTGAAGAAAGGTATGTGCGGGGAGAAAGGCCTTTCCATTACAGGGAATTTGTACCCAAAGGCGACTTTAATTTTTCGCCTGTCATTACGGACGGCGGCTTGGAGATTACGGACATAAAGCGTTCTTTCAATGAGGATTTGCCTTTTGACCGTAACGGTTACGCCTTTGAATATATTGTCAAAGCCAAGCAAATAACCAATTGGACCAAAAAATATAACAGCGCGTCCTCCCCTCCCCTCAACCCCGTAACGGGACAGCAACAAAATATTTCCCTTGTCCCTTACGGCAATACATATTTAAGAATAGCGCAATTCGCGGATTTAAGAAAAAGGACTTGATTATGAACGCTTTATTAAAAATTCCCAACAACTTTCAAATAAACGGAAAGACCGTGGAATGTTTTCGCTACGGCAACGGGCACATTAACGACACCTATTTGGTAAAAACCGATAAAGGCAGCAAATACATATTCCAAAGAATAAACCATTTGGTTTTCAAGAATGTGGATATGCTGATGAAAAATCAGGAGCTTGTTACTTCGTATATATCGCGCAAACTGCAATCTCAAGGCGCATACAACCGCAGGCTGCTGCTTAATCTCGTTTATACCCTGGACAATGAAAGCTATCTCATCCATGACGGCAATTATTATCGGTGCTATGAGTTTATAGAAGGCGGACAATGCCTGGAAAAAATAGAACATCCTTATCAGTTTGAATTGGCGGGAACGGCTTTTGGAAGATTCCAGCGTTTGCTTGACGGCTTTGAGGCCGATAAATTATATGAGGTCATACCCGATTTCCACAATACCGTGTCAAGATATAACCAATTGTTGAGCGCCATAAATGACGACAAAGCGAAAAGAGCTCAAAGCTGCCGAGAATTAACGGAAAAGTTTCTTTCAAGAAAGGATTATTGCGACAAAGTAATAAAAGAAATAGACGCAGGGAACATTCCCGTAAGAGTAACCCACAACGACACAAAGCTTAACAACGCGCTTATCGACATGGAATCAAAAGAGGCCTTGGCCGTGCTTGACCTTGACACCGTGATGCCGGGAAGCATTTTATATGATTTCGGCGACAGCATTCGATACGGAGCCAATACGGGAGCCGAGGACGAAAAGGATTTGACAAAGGTCGGCTTCGATATGGAACTATACAAGGCGTTTGCCAAAGGCTTTATCAATCAGGTAAAGGATATTTTGACTCAAGGCGAAATAAGGCTGATGGCTTTTAGCTCCATACTTATGACATATGAATGCGGCATGAGATTTCTTACCGACCATTTGAATGGCGACGTATACTTCAAAATTTCCCGAGAGGAGCATAACCTTGACAGAGCCAAAACCCAAATGAAAATGGTGGAGGACATGGAAAAAAGCATTGACCAAATGCAGGAATATATTTGGAGCTTTTATGAAAAAAGTTCTTCATGACGCCTACCTAAAAGAATGCGTAAAGGGCGGAAAAGCCCCCGTACAAACGCATTTTGTATGCCAAGAAGATAATGAAAATATTTATTTTCATTTCGATTGCGAGCAGAATTTTGCTTTTCCCAAGCATAAAGAATACAACGCCCCGTTGTACGAAGGGGATATCGTGGAAGTGCTTATATCCTTGGATAGCAAAAACCGCTACCTGGAAATCGAAGTAAACCAATACAACGCCAAATATTGCGTAATTATTGATAATATTGACGGAAATGGTGATATAATAATCAATAAGATGGATAACTGCATTTTTGAGTCGCGCGTTTTGGCGCAAAAAGAAAGGTGGATTACGGATATAGTTTTGTCTAAAAAGAATCTTGCGGCGATAGGCTGGAAAAAAGACAATTGTTTTTTCAACGCCCACCGTCAAGATTTTGACCAAAAGGGCAAGCTGCATTTGTATTCCCTTTATCCCACATACTCAAACAGCTTCCATAAAACCGCGGCTTTTGAAAAATTGTATAAGCAGGAGGATTAATATGAAAATACTGGTTACCGGCGGGGCGGGATATATCGCCAGCCATACCAACGCGCTTTTGTTGGAAAAAGGCTATGAGGTGGTCGCAATAGACAATCTCAGCAACAGTTCTCCCGAAAGCATCAGGCGCGTGGAAGAGATAACGGGCAAAAAAATTATATTCTATAAAGGCGACACGCGGGACAAAAACCTACTCGAAAAGATTTTTTCCGAAAACGACATATACGCCGTTATCCATTTCGCGGGGCTTAAAGCCGTGGGGGAAAGCTGCGCCAAGCCGCTTATGTATTACGAAAACAATCTTATGGCAAACCTCGCGCTTGCCGATGTCATGAGCAAACACAATGTAAAACGCTTGGTGTTTTCATCTTCGGCAACGGTTTACGGCGTTCCAAAAAAATTGCCCCTTACCGAACAAAGCCCCTTGTCCGCCACCAACCCTTACGGCGCCACAAAGTTAATGGGCGAAAGAATTTTTTCCGATTTATACAACGCCGACAAGCAATGGCATATAATCCTTTTAAGATATTTTAATCCCGTGGGAGCGCACCCCAGCGGAAAAATAGGCGAAGACCCCAAAGGCATACCCAACAACCTTATGCCTTTCATAGCCCAAGTCGCCGTGGGCAGGCTGCCCGTTTTGAAAGTATTTGGCAACGATTACAACACCCATGACGGCACCGGCGTAAGAGATTATATACATGTCATGGACCTTGCCGAAGCTCATATTAAGGCTTTGGAGAAAATAGACAATTACGGAGTGGAAGCCATCAATGTGGGAACGGGCGAAGGCTACAGCGTGCTTGATATGGTAAAGGCCTTTGAAAAGGTCAGCGGCAAAACCATTAAATACGAATTCGCCCCCCGCCGCAGCGGCGATGTGGACGCCTGCTACGCCAATTGCGACAAAGCCGAAAAAGAATTGGGCTTTAAGGCAAAATATAATCTTTACGACATGTGCCGCGATTTATGGCGGTGGCAAACCTTAAATCCCAACGGTTACGAAGACTAAAAAGAAAACCGCCTGAAAAGGCGGTTTTTTGACATATATGTTATTTATGATTATTGTATAACGGCTTTTGATATAACGCCGCCGCCCAAGCATATTTCCCCGTCATAAAGAACGCAATACTGCCCTTCCGTAACCGCTCTTTGCTTGTTTTCAAAAATTACCCTCGCGCTTCCGTCTTCCCGCGGAATGACCGTTCCTTTTTGCAGCGGTTGACGGTGGCGGATGCGGAACATGATTTCTTTGCTTTCCCCTACGGGCAAAGGTTGAGTGATAAAATTAAACTTTTCGGTAATAAGCTCGTCGCTGAACAGCTCTTGCGCTTCCCCTTGACTTACGTAAAGAATGTTTTTTTCCACGTCTTTTTTTATTATAAACCAAGGTTTTTGGTTTTCTTCGCCCTTTTGTCCGCCCAATCCGAAGCCTTTGCGCTGTCCTATGGTATAGTAAAATACCCCTTTATGCGTTCCCACCGTTTTGCCGTCCAAGGTCTTTATCTCGCCCTCTTTCATGGGAATATAATTGCTGAGGAATTTGCGAAAATCCCTTTCGCCTATGAAGCATATGCCCGTGCTGTCTTTTTTCTTGGCCGTTGCCAGATTATGCTCTTGGGCAATTTCCCTTACCTGCGATTTCAATAAATTCTGCAACGGAAAAATGGCGTTTTGTATTTGCTCTTCTGTTACCTGATTGAGAAAATATGTCTGGCATTTATTTTCATCCTTGGCGCGTACAAGATAGGTCCTGCCGTCTGTCTTTTTTATGCCCGCGTAATGGCCGGTGGCAATATAATCGGCTCCCAATTTCATGGCAAGAGTCTTAAAATAGCCGAATTTAATCTCGCGATTGCACAATACATCGGGATTGGGCGTTCTGCCCTTCTTGTATTCTTCCACAAAATGCGCGAACACATTGTCGTAATACTGCTTGCTCAAGTTGACGGTATAATAAGGTATGTCCAGCGCCGCCCCCACTCTTTTTACGTACTCGAAGTCGTCTACGGCAGGGCAAACTCCGTCATCGTCGGTTTCTTCCCAATTTTTCATAAAAAGACCGATGACCTCATAGCCTTGCTGTTTCAAAAGCAATGCCGCCACCGAGCTGTCCACCCCTCCGCTTAAGCCTACCACCACTCTTTTCTTCACATTTAACCTCTTTTTGAATATTTATAATAATATCATAATAAATTCAAAAACTCAAATGCTATGCATTAAGAATAAAGGGCTTAATGCATGCAAAAAATGTTTCTTTTTGTAATGACATATGTTACTATTAATGATATGAAGAGATATTACAGCTCCACCAAACCTTATTTCAAAAGAAAAAGGCTGAGGATAGGATTCAGAATATTCAAAGCTATTTTGAAACTATTCTTCCCCAAAAACGAATTTATTTGGAAATGCGAACGTCCCGGCGACAATGACTCTTTTATTTTCGTATGCAACCACACCAAACTATACGCTCCCCTGGCTTTTCTTCTGAATTACGATAAGCCAATAAGAACTTGGTCGTTGGCTTATCTGCTGTTTTACAAAGAAATGATGCGCCATATGTTTTTTAATATCTTGAAAGACCGCAAGCCCAAAATTTTGTTATATCCTTTAACCGTGATTCTTTCTCCGCTCATTTTATGGTTTTTCCGCAGCATAGAGCCCATACCCGTATATCATCAAGAAAGAAAGATACTCGATACTTTTAATAAAGCCGTTGAAACCGCCCAAAGCGGCGTTCATCAAATTGTGTTTCCCGAAGACAATAAAGCTCCCCTTGCCAACGATTATATCTTTGAATTGCACAGAGGGTTTACTTATGTGGCAAAATTGCTGTACGACAAAACCGGCAAGATTATGAAATTTTATCCCGTTTATACCAGTCAAAAATTGCGTAAAGTATTGATAGGCCCGCCTATAAGCTACGACCCGCAGGTTAAGCTGAAGATTCAGAAGGAACAAATCTGCAAGTATCTGGAAAACGGCATCAAAGAGCTTGCGGATTCTCTTCCCCAACATAAAATAACGATTGCCAAATAAGGCTTGGCCTATTCGCAAATCAAAAATAAGTGCTTTCCCGATTGGCGAAGCTCTTTTATTGTAACGGCAACAAAATCGCGGATTGTTTAATTTTTAATCGCTTAAAAATAAATTCGTGATTATTATGTCGGAACGCAAAGCGCAAACGAAAGCCATATTTCTGATTGCTATTGATTTTCAAAGGTATTGAGTGTATAATAGTCATAAGAACATGGTAAAAAAAATAAAATTACGGGCATACGCCAAGATTAATCTTGGTTTGAACGTATTGGATAAACGCGAAAACGGCAAGCACTGTCTTGACAGCATAATGACCACAATAAACCTGTACGACACCGTTATCGCAAAAAAAAGAAAAGACGGGGCGATAAATATTGTTTATCGCGGTTTTGAAATAGATAAAAACGCCGATAACGCTTTCAAAACGGCGCTTATGCTGCAAAAGCGTTATCAAACTGGCGGCGCAGATATATATATTAAAAAACGCATTCCGTCAAGAGCGGGTTTGGGCGGCTCAAGCGCCGACGCGGCGGCCGTGGCCAAATGCTTTCGGCGGCTGTACGGACTGCCCGACATACCTTGTTCGCTGCTTGTCGAAATAGGTAGCGACACGCCTTTTATGTACCATGGAGGAACAAAGCGCGTAAAAGGCATAGGGGAAACAGTGGAGCAAGTCCTTTGGCCAAAAGCTTATTATGCGGTAATTACCTGCCCCGACGGCGTAAGCACCAAACAGGTTTTTGACTTGTACGACCAAACGGGCGGCGACAATTGCGACATTGACAAGTTGCTGGCGGACGTCAACGGCGACAGGCCCTTCCGCTTATGCAACTCCTTGCAAAAGGCGGCGGCGATGTTGAATCCGCAAATAGAAAAGGCCTTGTCCTTTTTGCGGCAGGCGGGTTTTGAAAATACGGTAATGACGGGCAGCGGAAGCGCCGTGGTAGGTATGGAAAAAAACAAAAAGGCGTATCTTGCCAAAACCAAGAAACTTAAAAACATTCTGCCCTCAGAATATAGATTATACAAAACATAAAAGGAACATATAATGTCGAGAAACACTTATGATTATCCCATCTACTTATTTAACGAAGGCACCAATTACAACGCCTATAAGTTCTTCAAGCCGGCTTATGTGGTAAAGGAAAGACGGAAAATGTGGCGCTTCCGAGTTTGGGCGCCCAACGCCAAAAGCGTTTCCATCGTAGGCAACTTTAACAATTGGGACAGAAGCTTAAATAAGATGTTTCCTATCGGCAAAAGCGGAATATGGGAAGGCTACGCGCGCGGCCTTAAAAGGTATGATATCTATAAGTATTCAATTGAAACGCAAGACGGAAGGATATTGCTAAAAGGCGATCCTTTTGCTTTGCACGCCGAAACCCCGCCTCATACCGCTTCCAAAATATACGACATAAGGGGCTATAAATGGTCGGACAAAGAGTATATGGAACAAAGAAAAACCCGCGACCATTACAAATCGCCAATGAATATTTACGAAGTTCATCTCGGCTCTTGGAGAAGATATAACGACGATAATTTTTACAGCTACCGAAAAATAGCCGACGAGCTTATTCCGTATATTAAGGATATGGGCTATACGCATATAGAGATATTGCCCATTACCGAGCATCCTTTTGACGGCTCTTGGGGTTATCAGACAACGGGATTGTTCGCCCCCACCTCAAGATACGGCACTCCCCATGATTTTATGTATTTAGTGGATAAATGCCACCAAAACGGAATCGGCGTCATTATGGATTTTGTGCTGTCCCATTTTCCCAAAGACGAGTTCGGGCTTATGGAATTCGACGGCTCCTGCCTTTACGAATACTCCGACCCGTATAAACAAGAACATAAAAGGTGGGGCACCAGAGTGTTCGATTATGGCAAGCCGCAAGTGAGAAGTTTCCTTATCTCGGCGGTGTTCTTTTGGTTTGATTATTATCATATCGACGGCATGAGGCTGGACGCCGTGTCTTCCATGCTTTATCTTGATTATGACCGCAAACATGGAGAATGGATGCCCAACGAACACGGCGGCAACCATAATTTGGAGGCCGTTTCTTTCTTAAAGCAGCTAAATAAGGCGGTTTTGTCAAAATTTAAGGACGTGATTATGATAGCCGAGGAATCCACCGCTTTTCCCATGGTAACCATGCCGCCCGACAACGGCGGATTGGGATTTAATTTCAAATGGAACATGGGCTGGATGAACGACACCCTTGATTATATCAAAACAGACCCCTTTTTCCGCAAAAGCGTTCATGGCAAGCTTACCTTTTCCATAACCTACGCTTTCAGCGAAAATTTTGTGCTCCCCTTTTCGCATGACGAGGTTGTGCACGGCAAAGCTTCCATGATTTCCAAAATTCCGGGCAGCTATTGGGAAAAATTTGAAGGCTTGAAGACGCTGTACGCTTACCAAATGGCTCATCCCGGAAAAAAATTAAACTTTATGGGAAACGAGTTCGGGCAATTTATTGAATGGAACCACACAAAAGCCTTGGATTGGACGCTGCTTGATTACGACACCCATAAAAATTTGCACAAATACGTAAAAGACTTGAATAAATTCTATCTCGAAAACAAACCTTTGTACGAGCTGGACAACACATATAACGGTTTTAACTGGATAGTGGTTGACGACAGCGTTCAAAACATGATAGCCTTTACCAGATACGACAGCGAAGGAAACAGCATAATTGCGGTTTTGAATTTTTCCAGAGTCAACAGGATTTGTTATGAAATAGGCGTGGAGCATCCGGGGGTTTATCAAACCGTATTCAATTCCGCCGACAAGAAATACGGCGGCAACGGACAAACGGGCAAAACCATGGAAACCATAGAAAAATCAATCCATAACCAAAGATACGCTCTTGTTTTGGATTTGGAAGGCAATTCGGCAATATTTATAAAAAAGATAAAGGAGAAAAAATAATGTTATCAAAAAAGGAATGTGTGGCCATGCTGCTTGCGGGTGGTCAAGGCACCAGGCTGGGAGTGCTCACTCAAGAGGTGGCAAAACCTGCCGTGCCTTTTGGCGGAAAATACAGAATAATTGATTTTCCGCTGTCAAATGCCGTCAATTCCGGCATTAACACCATAGGCATATTAACGCAGTATCAGCCTTTTGAACTTAACCAATATATAGGCAACGGGCAACCGTGGGACCTTGACAGGCTTAACGGCGGCGCTTTCATACTGCCCCCTTATCAAAAAGCCAAAAGCGGGGAATGGTATAAGGGCACGGCGAACGCCATATATCAAAACATAAACTTTATCGATAGGTTTAATCCCGAATATGTGCTTATTCTGTCGGGAGACCATATTTATAAAATGGATTATTCGCTGATGCTCAAAAGCCACAAAGAAAACAACGCCGACTGCACAATCGCGGTAATCAACGTGCCCTTGGAAGAAGCTTCCCGCTTCGGCATAATGAACACCGACGAAAACAACAAGATTTATGAATTTGAGGAAAAACCTCAAAACCCCAAATCCACAAAAGCTTCCATGGGAATATATGTTTTCACTTGGGAAAAGCTGCGCGCTTACCTTATACGGGACGAAGAAAACAAAAATTCCTCAAACGACTTCGGCAAGAACGTGATACCTATGATGCTTGCGGAAAACCAGAATATGTACGCTTACGAATTCAACGGCTATTGGAAAGACGTGGGCACCATAAGCTCGTTGTGGGAAGCCAACATGGACGTGCTTTATCCCGAATGCGGAATTAATCTCAATGATCCCAAATGGAAGATTTACTCGCGAAACATGGCCGAACCCCCTCATTATTCGGGACCTGACAGTCAAATCTGCAATTCCATAATAAGCGAAGGCTGCAATGTCAACGGCAAAATAACCAATTCCATTATATTTACGGGAACCGATGTGGAAACCGCGGCGGAAATCTCCGATTCCATCATTATGCCCGGCGCCGTAATAAAAGAAGGAGCAAGAATTTCACACGCCATTATAGGATGGAACGCGGTTATAGGAGAAAATTGCATTATCGGCACCCGCCAAAAAGCCCCCGTCAAAGGACAATGGCCAATAGCGGTTGTGGGGCCGAAATATAAGCTTGAAGCAGGCTCTATCCTTAAAGCCGGCGAAATGATAGGAGGAAATCAAAATGCCTAATATAATGAGTATACTTTACGCATCGGGAAACGAAAGCAAGCTTAACGAGCTTACCCTGCACAGAACGACGGCTTCCTTGCCTTTCGGCGGAAGATATCGTTTGATAGATTTTACTTTGTCCAATCTCGTAAACTCCGGCATAACCAGCATAGGGATTATAACAAGAAGCAACTATTCTTCCCTCATGGACCATATCCGAATGGGCAGAGATTGGGACTTGAACAGAAAAAACAGCGGCATAGCGGTTTTCCCTCCCTTTGTTTTGAACACATCAAGGGAAATCTATAAAGGCAAAATAGAGGCTTTATATACCGTGCTGGACTTCTTAAAAAGGGCAAAGGAAGAATATGTGGTCATCAGCAACTGCAATATCGCCGCCAATATCGACTTTGAGGATGTATATAAAAAGCATATCGAAAAAGAGGCCGACATTACCATACTTTGCAAGGAAGGCAAGACCACGACTTCACGAAGAATAGTATTAAACAAAGACACCGATAATATAATTAGAGATATGTATATATCCGAAAGCAGCAGCTCGGACGAAAAACTTATCAGTTTGAACATCTACATGATTAAAAAGAGCTTGCTCATATCTCTTGTGGAAAGGTCTTATGCCAGAGGCTATTTGGATTTTGAAAAAGACATCTTGTTCAAGATGGTGGACCAAAATAAAATCTACGCTTATGAAGTGCCGGGATACGCGGCCATCGTCGACGATATCAAAACCTATTACGGCGAAAGCATGAAATTGTTGAACTTCGATGTAAGGGAGCAGCTTTTTGGAAAAGAAAATAAGATTTACACCAAAGTAAAAGACAGCGTTCCCACAATTTATCAAGCCAACGCCAAAGTTAAAAACTCCCTTATCGCCGACGGCTGTATAATTAACGGCACGGTAGAAAACAGCATATTGTTCAGAAATGTAAGAATAGAAGAAGGAGCGGTAGTAAAGAATTCCATCATAATGGAGTCGGGAGTGGTGCAAAAGGACGCTTCTTTGCAATACGCCATAACCGATAAAGATGTTACAATCAGCGAGAGCCGAAACATCTCGGGATTTATTACCTATCCCATAGTAATAGTCAAAGGCAAAACAGTATAGAAAAGGAGGGAAACAAAATGAAAATCTTATTTGCCACAAGCGAGGCCGAGCCTTTCATCAAAACAGGCGGACTGGGCGATGTGAGCGGAGCTTTGCCTATTGCTCTTGCCAAAGAAAAAATAGACGTAAGGGTTGTGTTGCCTCTCTATGAAGGCATTCCTTCAAAATACCGTCATACCATGGAATTTATCGGCTCCACGGTGGTGGCGCTGGGCTGGAGACATCAATACGCCGGCGTGTTTACCCAAACCATAAACGGCGTAAAGTATTATTTTGTGGACAATGAATATTATTTCAAGCGAGAAGGACTATACGGCCATTTCGATGACGGAGAAAGGTTTGCTTTCTTCTCAAAGGCCGTGCTTGACATAATACCTTTAATTGATTTTTATCCCGATGTCATTCATTGCAACGATTGGCAGACAGCGCTTATTCCGGTTATGATGGATTGTTTTTATCGCGACAAGAAAGGTTACGGGGACATCAAAACGGTATTGACCATACATAACATTGAATTTCAAGGCAGAATGGATCAAAGCTGTATAACCGACGTGTTCGGCATTCCCGAAAGCCATAGAAACATAGTGGAATACGACCGTAACGCCAATATGCTTAAAGCCGGCATAGAGCTTGCCCACGCCGTTACCACGGTAAGCGAAACTTACGCCAAGGAGATTATGGACCCGTATTTCGCTTGCGGGCTTGAGGATATCCTGCAAAAAAGAAGTTATAAAATCAGCGGCATAGTAAACGGCATAGATACCGCGCTTTACGATCCCTCAACCGATCCGTCGCTTTTTCAAAGGTATTCCATAAAAAGCATTGCCCGCAAAAAGAAAAACAAAGAAGGCTTGCAGGAAATGATTTCCCTTCCCGTTACCGACCGCCCGCTTATCGGAATGGTATCCAGACTTACCAATCAAAAAGGGCTTGACTTGTTAATGGAGGTTATTGACGAAATCCTTAAACAAGATGTCCAAATGGTCATTTTGGGCACCGGCGATTGGAAATATGAAAACGCCTTAAACGAATTGTCCAAGCGCTACACCACTAAACTTGCCGTCATTATTAATTTTTCCAGAGATATTGCCAGCAAGATTTACGGCGGAAGCGATATGCTTTTGATGCCCTCAAGGTTTGAGCCCTGCGGACTGTCTCAGCTCATAGCCATGAGATACGGCAACATTCCCATTGTCAGGGAAACGGGCGGATTGAAAGATACCGTCATACAGTATAACAAACTTACCGGCGAAGGTACGGGCTTTACTTTCAAAACATATAATGCTTATGATATGCTTGACGCCATAAACAGAGCGATAGCCGTTTACGACAACGCGGCAGAATGGCGGCAAATAATGAAAAACGCCATGGAGAGGGATTATTCCTGGCAAGAACAATCAAAAAAATATATTGCGCTTTATAACAGTTTATAATGTTATTGAGAATTAGTTTGACAAAATCAATAATAGGTAATAAACTTTTATTTAGTGCGTACCAGAAGGTACGCACTTAAAGCGATAATCACAAGAGGAGAATAATGGTAGACAAGAAAGGATTAAGAGAGCTTATCGAACAAGAATTGGCCAAAACATTCGGAATTAAATATGACGAAGCCAGCGATAAAATAATGTACAGAGCTTTATGCCATGTTGTTAAGGATTTATTGACGCAAAAAAGATTAAACTTCAAAAAAGAGGTGCGCCGCAGAGGTCTTAAACAGGTTTATTACATGTCCATGGAATTTTTGCTGGGCAGGTCGTTAAGAAACCATTTGTATAACAACGGCATTCTGGACGAAGCTTGCCAAGCGCTTAAAGAAATGGGCTTTGATTTCGAAAACATAATGAATATTGAGCCCGACGCGGGGTTGGGCAACGGAGGTTTGGGCAGATTGGCGGCCGCTTATCTTGACAGCCTTACTTCCCTGGGCTATCCCGCGGGCGGTTTTTCCATAAGGTACGATTACGGCATTTTTAAGCAGAAAATAGTGGACGGATGGCAGATGGAATTGCCCGACGATTGGCTTGTGGACGGCAGCGTATGGCTGAATCCCCGAGAGGAAGACAGTTTTGAGGTCAATTTCGGCGGCACTATTGAGGAGCATTGGGAAAACGGCAAGCTCAAAATAGAGCAAAAGGGCCACACCACCATTATCGCCGTGCCCTATGATATGAACATCAGCGGTTATCAAAGCGACGCGGTGAACACCATAAGACTATGGAGCGCCAAAGCTCCCATGGGCTTTGATATGAATTTGTTCTCCCGCGGCGAATACATCAAGGCCATAGAAGCCAAAGCCATGGCGGAAACAATATCAAAAGTGCTTTATCCCGCCGACAACCATTATGAAGGCAAATCGTTGAGATTGCGCCAGCAGTATTTCTTCGTTTCGGCTTCTATTCAGAGCATAATAAAGAAACATCTCAAATACAATGACAGTTTGGATAACTTTGCCGACAAAGTCGCCATACACATCAACGATACCCACCCCACATTATGCATACCCGAATTGATGAGGATAATGCTGGACGAATACGGCTATGATTGGGACACGGCGTGGGAAATCGTTACGAATACCGTTTCTTACACCAATCATACCGTAATGCAGGAAGCTTTGGAAACATGGCCGGAGGATTTATTCAAAAGCTTGCTGCCCAGAATTTATCAAATAGTGGTGGAAATAAATCGAAGATTTTGCGCCGACCTTTGGAAAGCGTATACTAATCAATGGGAAAAAATCTCCGCAAACGCAATTATGAGCTATAATCAAATCAAAATGGCTAATCTTTGCTTGGCAGCGTCTCACACCATTAACGGCGTATCCATGCTGCACAGCGAAATACTTAAAAAAGATGTCTTCGCCGATTATTACAGAATAGCTCCCCATAAATTTACCAATGTTACCAACGGCATTACTCACAGAAGATGGCTGGCCGAAGCCAATCCGCTGTTGACCGATTTAATAACCGAACTGATAGGCGATTGCTTCCTTAAGGACGCTTCCCGCTTGGAAGATTTATTGGTGTATCAGAACAATAATCAGGTTATCGAAAAAATGGCGCAAATCAAAAAAGCCAATAAAGAAAGACTGGCCGCGTACATCAAAAAAGCCAATAATGTCATAGTCAATCCCGATTCCATATTTGACGTTCAAGTAAAGAGATTGCACGAATACAAACGCCAGCTTCTTAACGCCCTCCATATTATGGACTTGTATAACCGCCTTAAAGCCAATCCCGACCTTAACATTAATCCCAGAACTTTTATTTTCGGAGCCAAAGCCGCTTCAAGCTATTATATGGCCAAAGAAATCATCAGGCTTATATGCGCTTTGGGCGAAATTATCAATAACGACAAGAGCATAAACGACAAGCTGAAAGTCGTGTTCTTGGAAAATTACAATGTGTCGCTTGCCGAAATAATCATGCCCGCCGCCGAAGTCAGCGAGCAAATAAGCATCGCGGGCAAGGAAGCTTCGGGAACGGGAAATATGAAATTTATGATTAACGGGGCGTTAACCATATGCACTATGGACGGCGCGAATTTGGAAATACACGAGCGAGTGGGCGACGAGAACATATTTATTTTCGGCTTGCGGGCTCACGAAGTGGAGGAACTCTACAGAAACGGCTATCAGCCCACCAATTATTACGCCTCCGACAGAAGAATAAAGGCTATTATCGATCGTTTAAGGACGGGCTTTAACGGCAGGAGTTTCGCTGAAATCGCCGACTCCTTGACCATAGGCAGAGAAGGAGTGGCCGACCCGTATATGGTACTTGCCGACTTCGCCTCATATTGCGAAGCGCACGACAAGCTTGACAAGACTTATAACGACAAATACCGCTGGGGCAAAATGAGCATAGTTAATATTGCCAAGGCCGGCTTCTTTGCGGCGGACAGGAGTGTGGAAGAATATGCGCAGCGAATCTGGAATATCAGGAAAATATAATTCCACTCTGCTTTTCTCCTCACGGGAGACATGTTACAAAAAGCCTTTCGGAGCGGTCGCTACCGAAAGCGATATCGAAATCACCTTTCCCGTAAAAGAAAGCTTTCTTGCCGAAGGCGTGGATATGATTGTCCGCCTTGGAGAAAAGACCAAAAAATATAGTTTAACCAAAATCAAAACCGAAAACGGCTACGATATATTCTATGTTAAATTCTCCCTCAAACAAAAAGGCGTATATTTCTACAGGTTTGAAATAGCCAAAAACGGCGTTTTGTTTTTTGTGGGCAGAAGCTATAACGGCAAAGCCAAAATTCAGGACTGGCTGCCCGAATGGCAATTGTCCGTTTACGACAAAAATTATAAAACGCCCACGATTTACAACGGCGGTGTTGTCTATCATATTTTCGCGGACAGATTTTGCTATAAAGGCCCCATAAGATATCCCAAATACGGCGTTCTTAAGCAATGGCATGAAGACGTTACCATTATGGACGAAGACGGCGTTTATAGAGCCAATGACTTTTTTGGCGGCAATTTCCAAGGCATGATCTCAAAGCTGGATTATTTGGAAGCTTTGGGAGTGAATATTATTTACCTCTCCCCTATTTTTGAAGCAAGCAGCAACCACCGATACGATACGGGCGATTACAGCAAAATAGATTACCTGTTGGGAGACGAAAAAGACTTTGAGGAGCTTATAGAAAAAGCCGCTCAAAAAAATATAGCCATCATGCTTGACGGCGTCTTTAACCATACGGGCAGCGACAGTTTGTACTTTAACAGATTCGGGCATTACCCTTCCCTGGGCGCTTATCAGTCCAAGCAAAGCCCCTATTATCATTGGTATACTTTCAACCGTTTCCCCGACGATTATGTCTGCTGGTGGGGAATTGAAGTCGTTCCCACCATATCCCGCACGGCTTATGATTTTCAAGACATGATAGCAGGGGAGAACGGGGTGCTTAAAAAAAGGACTTCGCAGGGCGTAAAAGGCTGGAGGTTGGATGTGGTGGACGAGCTTTCTTCTTCGTTTGTGGAAAAGATACGCTCTGCCATTAAATCTGCCGACCCCGATGCCCTTGTCATAGGCGAGGTTTGGGAAGACGCCAGCACCAAACACAGCTACGGCGAAGAAAGAGAATATTTCCGAGGCAAACAGCTTGACGGGGTTATGAATTATCCCTTCAGGACCGCTTTAATAGATTATGTCAACAGAGCCGAAGCTTCGACATTTATAGAAAGCGTAATGACCATTTGCGAAAACTATCCCCTTCAAAGTCTTAATTGCTGCATGACGCTGCTTGGAAGCCATGATACCATCAGAGCGCTCAACAGCTTTATTAAGCTTGATATTCAAATGACAAAAGAGCAAAGAAAGAATTACCGCTTAACGGAACAAGAATACGAAAGCGCGGTAAAAAAGCTTTTAATCGCAAGCGCCATTCAGTATTTCCTGCCCGGACTGGCCACCATCTATTACGGCGACGAAATCGGCATGCAGGGCTTTGAGGATCCGCTCAACCGCAGAACTTTCGACGAAAGCAAAGCCGATAAAAGAATTCTTGAGCATTACAAAAAGCTTGGCGCTTTGCGCAAATACAATCGCGAAGTATTTTCTAATATGTTTGATTACATAAGACACGAAGGCAATGTTTTATTTATTAAAAGGCATAATTATTTGTTGGCAGCCAACCCCACTCAGCATAATTATGAGTTAAAACAAAGCTATTACGATGAGCTTTCGGGGCAAACGATAAGCGCGGTGCAAAAAATGTCAGCCGCCATATTAAGATTGAACTAATCTAAAATAAACTTTTCTTCTCTTTTATTTCAGCAACTTCGTAGCCCGCGTCAATTACGGCTTTTTTCAAAACATCGTCGCTTATATCCTTGCTCAGCTTTACTATGGCGGTTTTGTTTTTCAAATCGATTTTCGCTTTGACGCCGTCTATGGCGTTAAGCGCTTTGCCCACCAAGCTTGCGCAATGCTTGCAATTCATTCCGCTGATTTGCATTGTTTTTTTCATTCCTTCCCTCCTTTCTTTTTTTGATATGACGGTTTGAAAAACCTTAATCTCAACGCGTTTGTTACCACGAACACCGAGCTTAAACTCATGGCCGCCGCCGCGAACATGGGATTAAGCGTCCGACCCGTTAACGGCGCCAGCGCCCCTGCCGCAAGCGGTATCCCTAAGACATTATAGAAAAATGCCCAGAACAAATTCTGTTTAATGTTTCTGAAAGTCTTTTTGCTAAGCTCTATGGTGGCCACAGCGTCCAATAAACTGCTTTTCATAAGCACTATATCGGCTGATTCTATGGCTATGTCAGCGCCCGCGCCTATCGCCATGCCTATGTCGGCTCTTGCCAAAGCGGGCGAATCATTGATGCCGTCGCCTATCATTGCCGTTTTCTTTCCGCTTTGGCTTAGCTGCCTTATTATTTGCTCTTTATCCTGAGGCATGATTTCGGCGTAAACCTTGTCTATGTTAAGCTGTTTTCTGACCGCTTCGGCGGTTTTTTCGTTATCGCCCGTAAGCAATATTGTTTCTATGCCCATTTTTTGAAAATAGCCGATAGCCCTTTTTGAATCCTCCTTTATGGTATCCATAACGGCTATTATGCCGATAAGCTCCTTATTGTCGGCAAAATACAAGGGCGTTTTGCCTTCCGCTGCCAATTTCTCGTGATGCGCGGGAATGCCTTTAATGTCAATACCGTTTTCTTTCATAAGCGCGGTATTCCCCGCGTAAAATACTTTGCCGCCTATTTCGCACCTTATTCCCCTTCCTGGAAAATTAATAAAATCCTTGACTTCGGCCAAATCAAGCTTTTGCGCCTTTGCTCTTTCGGTAACAGCTTCGGCAAGCGGATGCTCGGAATTATGCTCCATGGCATACGCTAAGCGCAATAAATCGTCTTGGCTTAAATCTTTCTTTAACGGAATAATGTCGGTAACGACGGGTTTGCCCAAAGTAACGGTGCCCGTTTTGTCAAGCGCCACGCAATTTATGCTGTGGGCAGTCTGCAAAGCTTCGGCGGACTTGACAAGTATTCCGTTGGACGCGCCTTTTCCCGTAGCCACCATAATGGCGACGGGGGTAGCCAGCCCCAAAGCGCAGGGGCAAGATATCACCAACACCGCGATGGCGGAGGACAGCGCCCTTTCAATGCCTTTATTCGCTATCAGCCAAGCGCTCAGCGTAACAATCGCAATAAAAATAACTATGGGCACAAATATCCCGCTTACTTTGTCGGCAAGCTTAGCGATGGGGGCTTTGGAAGAGCCCGCTTCCTCCACAAGCTTTATGATTTGGGACAAAACCGTATGCTCGCCCACCTTTTGCGCTTTGAATTTCAACACGCCCGCTTTGTTGATTGTTCCCCCTATTACTTTATCGCCCGCGTTTTTTTCCACGGGTATGCTTTCTCCCGTCAAAGCCGATTCGTCCACCAAAGAATTT
>LFSG01000037.1:0-21033 GCA_001512685.1 Clostridiales bacterium DTU072 | reverse complement strand
ACTTTAATATCCTCTACTGGAATTTGAGTTTCCACGCCGTCAATATAAACGGCAGCCGTTTTGGGCGTCAGGTTGAGCAGTTTGGAAATGGCTTCTCCCGTCTTTCCCTTTGACCTTGCTTCCAGATATTTGCCCATTGTAATAAGAGTGAGTATCATGGCGGCCGATTCAAAATATAAATCCATGGCATATTTGTTCACCGTGCCAATATCGCTTTCCGCCAAGCCCCGCCCTATTTTGAAAATGGCGAATATACCGTAAAACAACGCGGCCGACGAACCTATGGCGATAAGCGTGTCCATGTTGGGGCGCCGTTTGATTAAACTCTTAAAGCCTTTTATATAATAGCTTCGATTGATAACGGCTATGGGAAGGGTTAATAAAAATTGCAAAAACGCAAAGCTCAAAGCGCCTTTATAGCCATGCAAAAACGAGGGCAAGGGCAGGTTAATCATATGCCCCATCGATATATACATTAAAGGAATCAAAAATATAAGCGAAAATATAAATCTGTTTTTTAATCCCGAAATTTCGTCATGAGCGGCGGTTTTTGTTTGGCCTTTTTCCGATTGACCATATGGCAAAACGCCGTATCCTATATTCTTTATCGCGTCGATAATTTTATCCTCGGCTACAATGTTTTCGTCATAAATAAGCGTTAAACTGTTGTTTAACAAATTAACATCAGCGCGCTCCACTCCCTCTATTTTCCTTACGGCTTTTTCCACATTCGCCGAACACGCCGAACATGTCATACCCGTAACCGTAAATTTTTTTTGCATAAGTTTTTCCTAAGGGCGGTATTCTTTTGCCTCGCTATAAGCAAGCTTAATATAAATCATAAACGCTAAACCATTGGTTGTCAAGCTGACTTGTTCGTAGCCGCTTGGCTACAAAAGCCTTTTGGCCTAAGCAACAAAAATCCCCTTCATGTTACAAACCGAGGGGATTTCTTGATTTTTGCCGTTGCTTGAGCGTTACAAACGGTTTTGTTTGTAGCCATGGCTACATAAGCTCATTCTCTATCTTCTCCGCTTTTTTCTCATAAGCTTTGCAACCTATGGCCGCCAATAATCCGCCTATCATGGGAGCGACTATAAACAGCCACACATGCCTTATGGCAAGGCCGCCCGTAAATATCGCGGGGCCCAAGCTTCTTGCGGGATTTATGGACGCGCCCGTCAATGGTATGCCCAGCAAATACACCGCCGTATAAGTTAATCCGATTACCACTCCGCGGATATCTTTGTTTTTCTTCTTGACAACCGTAATGAATACCATAACAAATACGGCAGTCAATAAAATCTCCGCTATCAGCGCCTGCCACCAATTCAGATCCCAATTGCTTAAATCGTTATAGGCGTTGGCGCCCAGCCCGCTGCCCGCATCAAAGAAAATAAGCAACACCGCCGCCGCCACAATGCCGCCGAGAAATTGAGCTATTATATAGATAATAAAATCCTTAAAGTCTATCTTTTTTGTTACCCACATTCCCAGCGATACGGCAGGATTGAGATGAGCTCCCGATATCGGCGCGTAAATGTAGTACATGGCCATTACGGTAAGCCCGAACGCCAGCGCTATCGCCAGCCATCCCGTGCTGAAACCGTAAGCCACCGCCACTCCGCAGCCGATCAGTGTTATAAACATTGTTCCCAAAAATTCCGAAATATATTTTTTGATGTTCATTTTTCCTCCTAAGAAATTCATTATGAATTATAAATAGTATTGGATAAACGCATAAATTTATACGAAGGATTGAATATCTCCTTTCAGAGTTTTGTAAACTTTGGTTTTTTCCCAAATACTCCGTATAAAGTTTTCTTCCGAACGCTCCACCCAATCGCCGTCTTTATGGAAAATTTTGACGGCTTTGTCCAAATCAAAGCTGTCCCAACTTGCCTCGCCGCTTTTAATAAACTTCACAAAATCTTCCCTTATCCTGTCCGCCAATTCAAAAGCCTTTTTGCGAAAAGGAGTAAGCGAGAACAGCGCTTTTCCCACCATATTGTCAAAATTGCCGAAAACAAAAATTAAATCAAGCGTATGGACGGCGTGCAACCCCGTCAGCTTCAAAAACAAATTATCGTAATCAAAACGGTACAGCCAAGCTTTTCCGTAACGGGAATGAAAATCGGCGTACCACTCCGAAGGGATTTTCAGCAGCCAATCCCTGCCCAAAGCCGCATGGGGGTTTTGACAACCGCTTTGCGCGTACGCTTCAAAAAGCTCTCTGCCCACATCTTCTTCGGCTTCCATTAAATAATTCAATTCGTCCAGCGCCATGCTTTTATAGTATTTTACCTTAAACATAATGTCTATTTCGTTCTTTGTAACGCCGATGAGAAGCGGCGGACAGCAAGAATGCCCGTCTCGAACGCTTTCTATAGGACGCAAAGGCAAAAATTCTCCATCGATCACTGGCATAAGCAAGTCCAGACCGTTGCGCCTTTGGTGGCTTTGCGCATACGCTCTCGCCAAGCCGTTTAATTGTTCGCAACTCATTTCCTTCAAACGCCGCTTAGCTTCCGATTGCTCAATCCCCGCGAATTTCAAAAAGCCTTGCGCTATCTCCAAAGCTCTTTCTTTGGTATTGAGTATATCGGGAAAAGGGCTTATGGCTATGGCTTTTTTTATATATTTGGCGGCTTGGAGAACGTTCAGCAGGCACAATACGCTTATGGCTCCCGCCGAATGCCCGCACAATGTAATGTCATGGGGATTGCCTCCGAAAGCGGCAATGTTTTCATACACCCATTCCAAAGCCGCCAGCTGGTCTTTTAACGCTATATTGTCTTCAAACTCTTTGCCCAGAAAGGAAAAATCAAGCATTCCCAACGCACCCAGACGATAATTGACTGTTACCGTAACCACTCCTTTTTTGGCGATGTTGTTTCCGTCGTAAAGGTATTGCGAGCCCGAGCCCGCGATAAAGCAACCTCCATGCAAAAAAACCATGACGGGTTTAAGAGGCGGGGAAAGCGAAGGGGAAAATATATTCAAATAA
Source organism: Clostridiales bacterium DTU072 (assembly GCA_001512685.1). GTDB lineage: Bacteria > Bacillota > Clostridia > Christensenellales > DTU072 > DTU072. Next base: position 18,026 of record LFSG01000037.1, on the reverse strand, counting down.
AGGCAGTCCTCACTCTCTTGCTCTTTTTCAAATCTTATCATTTGCGGGCAAATAGGCTTAAATGAAGTAGCGTCGTATACGCCGTCAAAATCAAAAGGTTTTTGCGCCTGCTTAAATCTCAAATCCCCTATTGGCGGTCTTGCGTAAGGCACTCCTCTCCATACATAAACGCCTTTGTTGACCACGCCTTTAATTTTGCCGTAAGCGGTGGAGGTTATTACCGTTTTTGTATTTTTTATAAAAGTTTTCTTTTTTCTTGTATTTTGCAGTAATTTATATATCATTTGTCTTTAGTTAATATTCCTTTCTCAACATATGCGCCATGGCGGTTTATTGTTTATCACAAACTTTTTTTCAATCCTACGCTTCTATAATCGTTTTTATCTTTTATTACATCCGCCCTGTTATGGGACAAGAATTTGCATATCTGATACATGTCTATCCATATCTCTTTGGGGCCCTGCACTTGCTCTTCGTTAAAAATAAGCTGCATGCCCAGATGCAAATGCGGTTTGGTCCCCATATTCGTATTTTCCTTATTGCTGTATCCCGTAACGCCCAAATAACCTATTACTTGACCTGCGTAAACCTTATCGCCTTTCTTCAATCCTTGGACATACGGCCTGTCCTTTCTCATATGGGCGTAATAATAAGACCTTTTCTTGTCAAAAGACCTTATGCCTATTCGCCATCCCCCGTATTTGTTCCACCCTATCTCTGCTATCGTGCCTCCTTCAATGGCGATAATGGGCGTGCCTATGGAACCCATTAAATCGTGTCCGAGATGACGCCTTTTATAGCCGTAAGACCTTGAAGCGCCGAAGTCGTCGTAATGAGAATACCAAAAACCCCTTGGGATGGGATGATAATTTTTTAAGCCGTATTTGATTTCATTTGAGCCTTCTTCCACATATTCGCCGATAAATTCGGCAAAAATGGCTTGATAGGCTTCCACATAATATTGATAATATTTGTTCTGTCCATAAAAATCGTCAATATTTTTGCCTTTCTTAATCATTTCAAGCAGTTTATTGAGCTCATTCAAATCTTTGGTAGCGTTAAACCTGTTGCCGTTCTTGGTGGCAAGATAAGCAAGCGCTTTCACAAAATCAAATTTAATGTATTTTGATTTATGATGTATGGCGTCATATTCGTAAGCCTTTCTAATCACCTCGTACGGCACTCTGAAATCCACCCATTTTATATAATTGTCATTGTTGAGGCGAGCGGCGCGGGCTTGTTCATGGATTGGAAAAGCGCATATAGGATATAAAAGGTAAAGCAGCATTATGACCAATATCGCGTATATACCGTATTTCCTAATATTTTTGTCGCTGTCGTAAAACATAGTTAAATTTATTTTTTGTAGTAGCCGTTAAATTATTCGGCCATGCTTTGCATTGACAGCGAAAAGGAAAGAATTTATAATGAATTTCGGAGGCAAAATGGCGCATCGAATTTTATTTAAGTTTTTTAAGATTTCCGCTTTCGCGCTTTCGATAATAATAATTCTGTCCGTGTTTTTGGGCGGCTCAATGTATCTTGGAGCAAGCATAATGCTGTCAAAAGACCTTAAACTGCAAAAAGAACGCCTTAATAATTTAAGAAATAATGATTATGAGCCAATAAACGAACAAGATTTTTGCGCCTTTCCGCTTTCCTTGAATCCTAAGATAAACTGCTTGCAAGTCCTTGCCACCCATAACAGCTACAAAAAGAAAATGCCTTCTTTATTTTACGGCGTGGGAAGGGCTTTCAGCGCCGTCACAAAATCTCCCATGCATAAGCAATATCACCATAACAGCTTAACCGATCAGCTTAACAAAGGCGTAAGGGGATTGGAGCTTGATTTGCGTTATCAGCACGATAAATTTATTGTTTATCATAACCCGATTTATGACCAAAGAACCAACAATCCCGACTGGGAAAAAACGCTGGAGGAATTATTGCTGTGGTCGCTTAACAATCCTGGGCACATTATGGTCAACGTTATCATTGAAATAAAAGACGACGCCTTGTTCCTAAATCCTTCCCGCAAAAAGATTAACGAAGAGCTTTTGCGGGAATTAGACTTTGGCATAAAAAGAATTTTGGGAGAACACAAACTGGTTACGCCCCGATTCCTTATCGGCGATTATCATTCACTTGTTGATATGAGGCAAAATAACGGCTGGCCCAAATTGAGCCGCGTCAAAGGAAAATTTATGTTCCTTTTGCATCAGCATTCCACGCTTACCGACAAATATATAGCGCTTGACCCTACCATGAAGACTCAAGCCATGATACCGCTCATAGAATACGCCCAAATTGACCGTTACAAAGAATACGCCGCCGTATTATTGTATAACGACCCAAACAAAGACGAAATCGCTTCCCTTGTGTCCAATAACTATATTGTCCGCTCCAGAATGGATATCGATGTCATATACGATGGGCAAAGAAGGCTTGACGCTCTTGACAGCGGCGCCCAAATACTGACTACGGATATGGAATACGGAAGAATTTTGCCAAAAAATGACTATGACGCTTTCTTGGAAGATAATTTTACCGTAAGATTAAATCCCGTCGCCGTTTATTAATATTTTTTCAATAATAATTAGGCCGATTTTTGGTATAAATGTTAAAATACATATAAAAATTGAAGAGCCTTAAAAAATTTTCCTATTTTTTTCCTTGATGTATTTGCATAATTAATATCAATATGATATATTTTATGATAAATCCATGTTTTATTGAGGAGATTATATGAGAAACAATCCATACGAAAATTTTTTGAAATTTATGCATAAAGCCGCTTCCATAATGGGTTTGGAGCCGAATGAATATTTAGCTTTGGAGTATCCCGAACGCGAACTTAAGGTATATATCCCGTTAAAAATGGATGACGGCAGAATTAATGTTTTTGAAGGATATAGAGTGCAGCATTCCACGCTCAGAGGACCGGGAAAAGGCGGTATTAGGTACCATCAGAATGTGGAGATAAACGATATAAGAGCCCTTGCCGCCATGATGACATTCAAGTGCGCCATAGTCAATATCCCTTATGGCGGAGCAAAGGGTGGCTTGACCGTTAATCCCAGAGAATTGAGCATGGGCGAATTGGAAAGGCTTACCCGCAAATACACCACGGCCATTATGCCTTTCATCGGTCCCGAAAAAGATATTCCCGCTCCCGACGTTGGCTCAAACTCTCAAGTAATGGACTGGATAATGGACACGTACAGCGCCAATAAAGGTTATCCCGTCTATGGCGTGGTTACTGGCAAAGATATAGATGTGGGCGGTTCTTTGGGCAGAAACGAGGCCACGGGCAGAGGCGTTACCATAATAGCCATAAGAACGCTTCAAACTCTTAACCAAGACATTAAAGGCAAAAGAGTAGCCATTCAAGGAATGGGCAATGTGGGAAGCACTACCGCTAATTTCTTGCATCAAAGCGGAGCCAAAATAATTGCGGTAAGCGATGTTTCGGGCGGCATATACAGCGAAAAAGGAATCGATATCCCCGATGTATTGAACTACCTGGATAAAGGCAGGAATTTATTGGAAGGCTATAAGGGCGATTTCGTCCGCATAACCAACAGCGAATTGTTGGAATGCGATTGCGACATACTTATTCCTGCCGCTTTGGAAAATCAAATAACCGAAAAGAACGCCGACAAGATAAAGGCGGGCATAATCATTGAGGCCGCCAACGGCCCCACCAGCGAAGAAGCCGATGCTATACTCAATTCCAAAAATGTGCTTGTGGTGCCCGACATCCTCGCCAACGCTGGCGGCGTTGCGGTTTCCTATCTTGAATGGGTGCAGAACCTTCAAGGCTTGCTTTGGGACGAGGACGAAGTTAACGACAGGCTTAGAAAAATAATGTCCAAAGCTTTTGACGAAGTCTATCAAAACGCCATGGAATACAAATGCAATATGAGAAACGGCGCCTATGCGCTTGCTCTTAAGCGTTTGCTTGCCGCCGCTCAGAAAAGGGGCGTCCACGCATAAAAGCAAAAGCTCTTTAGGTAAATATATAACACGCAAAGGAATAAGCTTTTCCTTAAGCTTGTTCCTTTTTTAACGCTTAGGCTCTTTACAAAATAAAGATAAAAATAACAATATATAAAAAAGTGCGGTAATTTAATAGACAATTGACAAATTTTTTTATAGAATAATATAGCCGACGGGGCGCAAAGCTTCAAGGCGAACCTTGACGGAACATACAAGGGGCATTAGTACAGCTGGTAGTACGCTACAATGGCATTGTAGAGGTCAGGAGTTCGACTCTCCTATGCTCCACCAGTTCAAACCTAAAACGAACTCCTTTTGAGAGAACAGTTTTAGGTTTTTTCTTTACCTTTTTAGGCTTATTTTGTGCCGTTTCAAGCCGTCAAAGAGCCGTTATCGGTGAGGTCATACATTTAGGCGGTTTATGCCGCGAAAGACGCTTGACGTGAGAAAGGAACGTGTTAGGCTGTCGTTGCCAAAGGCAAACCAAACCCGACTGGTATCAATCAGTCGGGTTGTTGTGTTTCGCCCTTATTTGCCTATATACACTTTCCTAAGAGGCTCGCGTCAAGTGGAACGTGGACTATTGACGGAGATGGCGAATACCTTTTCAATTTTAATAAACCTAATTATACTACACAAGAATACATAATGTTTATGAAAAAAACTGGTTTGTTTGATTTAATCGCAAATCACGTAATTAACAATCTTGTCGATTATGTTACAGGTGTAGAAGTAGGTTTAGACAGCAACGGTCGCAAAAATCGTGGTGGTCATTTAATGGAAAATCTTGTAGAAGATTATCTTGTTAAAACTGGACTTGTCAAAGGCGAAACATACTTTAAAGAAATGAAACTGTCCGCTATTGAAAGCAAATGGCATATCGATTTATCAGGTATTTCTAATCAAGGCAAAGCAGAAAAGCGATTTGATTTTGTTGTTAAGAGAGGTAAAACAATATTTGCAATAGAAACTAATTTTTATACGGGTGGTGGCTCAAAACTTAACGAAACAGCGCGTAGTTATAAGACAATTGCATTAGAAGCAAAACAAATCGACGGTTTTGCTTTCGTATGGTTTACAGACGGTTACGATGGATGGAAATCAGCAAGACATAATTTGGAAGAAACATTTGACGTTTTAGAAAATATGTACTGTATAGCCGATTTAGAGAACGGCATAATTGAAAGGTTATTTGATTAATATGGCGAAACAAATTCCGTTACAATCCGAAAATTTTGAACTTGAAACAAACACGGTATGGGCGTTCCCTGCTCGCGGTAAGTGGGCAACACACGACGCAAAATATCGCGGAAATTGGTCGCCATATATTCCACGAAACATTATTTTGCGTTATTCGAAAGAAAACGACACTATTTTAGATCAGTTTATCGGCGGCGGAACTACTGCCGTTTAAGCGAAATTGACGAACAGAAATTTTATCGGCGTTGATATTAACCCAAACGCACTTGAAATCACAAAAAACAAAGTAAATTTTGAGTGTGAATTTAACCCGATAATAGATATTGTGAAAGGCGACGCGCGCAATCTTTCGCCAATTGCCGATGACTCGATAGACCTTATTTGCACGCACCCGCCGTATGCCAATATTATTCATTACAGTGAAGATATTGTCGACGATATGTCGCTTATGTCGATGAAAGATTTTTTATTAGAAATAGGCAAAGTTGCCGATGAGTGTTATCGCGTTTTGAAAAAAAACAAGTTTTGCGCTATCCTTATGGGCGATATGCGCCACAAAGGAATGGTACAACCGCTTGCTTTTGAAACTATGCGTATTTTTGAAATGGCAGGTTCAAAACCAAAGAAATTATAATTACAACTGCAAAGCAACGGATTATTGGAAAACGAATAGTATTAAGTTTAATTTTCTATTAGACGCCAATGAACGGCGTCTTTTTTTACGCTTGTTTACGCATAAATTATTGTATATTGCCGTTATAAAAATCAAGCATATCGGCGATTATCTTGTCTTGCTCGGGATCTCCGGTCAGCTCATGACGAACATTGTCGTATATTTTCAAAGATAAATTCTTTATTTCATAAGACTTATACATTTCATAAAGCTTCTTTACCTTTTCGCCCATGCCGCCCAGAGGATCCAACGCTCCGCTCATAATCAATATAGGCAAATCCTTGGGGATTTTGGCGATGTTTTCTTCTTTGTAGCATTCAATAAGCCCTCTCATCATGGAATAATAAAAGCCTATGGAAACTATGTAGCCGCAAAGGGGATCGCTGTTATATTGCTTAACTTTTTCCAAATCGCGATTAAGCCAAGCGTTGTCAAGATTGTCGGACAAAAAAGGCTTATTGTTGGCTTTATAGGTCATGTTATATAACAGCTTGTCTTTTTTGTAATCGCCAAAAAACAGTCTTTGCAAAGATGTGATGATTTTGCCGAGAATCAGCTTTTTGCCGCCCATATAAGACGACCCGCTTAATATTACGCCGCTTATCTTTTCTCCCGCCAGCTGAATATATCTTTGAGCAAGAAAAGAGCCGTAGCTGTGCGCGAAAAGCTGAACGGGCAAGCCGTATTTCTCTCGCAGCATTTTTGTAATTCCTATTTGGTCTTTTACGCAATTGAAAAAATTGTTTTTATCGACCTGCCCCAACTTGTCTTTTCCCGCCGTCAGGCCGTGCCCTCTATGGTCGTCTGCAAAAACAATGTAGCCCGCTTGATTAAGTTTTTTCGCAAAATCGTCATACCTTAGCCCGTAGGATGTCATGCCATGTATCAATTGTATGATACCCTTGGGCTCTTTTACTTGCTCCCATAAGGCGCAATGCAACCGATAGCCATCAAAGCTTGTAAATGTCAACTCTTTCATTTTTTCTCCCCGCATAATTTATAAATATCGATTAATGATGTCGATGGTGAACGGCATCAAGAATAATCGTTAGCGCCAACACCATGGGCTCAAGCTGCTTGTCGTATACGTCCACCGCATATGTGTCTCTTACGCGCAGCACTTTTTTGCTTACTCGGCCCACCTCTTTTCCTTGAGCGTCCACTATGGCGAAGTTCCATGCAAAAACATTGCCTTTTATTTTCAAATCGCCGAACAATGAAGATTTCACTTTATATCTCTTGACAAAGATTAAAGGAAGGATGCGTTTGATTTTGGCCACCACTTCATTGTTTTGGTAAACGTCAAAAGTCGGCAATATGCGGAAAATTCTCTGCTTAATAAAGAGAATTTCTCTGCCTGAAAGGTCATACATGGTCAATTGCTTGCCCAGCGTGAAAATTTTGCCCTGAACAAAATAAGCGTTTCTTCCAGCCTCGTCGGTTATATAAAAACCATCCCTAATAGAAAAATACTTTTGTCTGATTAAAAATCTCATTCTTTTATCCTTCCTCTATATTATTTTTATATAAAAACATAAAGATGTAATCCTTTTCCTCGCAAGCCAAAGCTAAGCTGTAATTCTCAAAAAGATTAAGGATGACGACATCTTTATCTTTTATATACTCCTTTAGCCCGTCCGTAAGCATGACGCCGTTTTTTTTGGCGTAAGCCTCTTTTGCCGCCCATAAATCAAAAAAAACTTTTTTGTTTTCCCCTATCTCCGCCATTTCCCTTTTGTCAAAGAACCTTTGGGCTATCGCTTTATAATCGCATGGAGTATGATATTGTATATCTATGCCCACTTCTTTTTCGGAAAGCGCCAGCGCCGTCATATTTCCGCTGTGCGAGATGTTGAAGTGTAGGAATTGCGGCTGCAACCTCGGCTTATGGCCTTCTTTCCTGACTATGTCATACCTTTGCGGTATTTTTATATCATAAATACGGGCGTACTCCTTTATTCCTTCTTTTATTAATTCGTCCGAACCATTTTCGCCTGTGTCAAAAAATATTAACATTGCTTCCCCAAACATTTCTGCCGTAGAGGTTGTTCAGCTTTCGCATATAGGATATGTCCACGCTTTCCATGGCCGAATAATTGGTGCGGTATTCCCAATTCCCGGTAGCTTTCCCGGGGGTGTTCATTCTGGTGTCGCCGCCATAGCCGGAAAGGTCCTGCATGGGTATAATGGCAAGGTCGCATGCCGAACTCAACAGCGTTTTAATGAAACACTTGGTGGCTTGACAGTCGCCGCCTCCTCCCGCCCATCCGCTCTCATAATTGCAATGGACATATTCCAACGCGTAATTCCTTGTTTGCTCGGGCAAATTCAGCAGCCAACCTAAAGTGGTGTCGTTGTCGTGGGTGCCGGTATATCCCACACATTTTTTGTTATAATTGTGCGGCAAATGAATGTTGCAGGGGTCGCCGTCAAAAGCGAACTGCATAACCCTCATGCCGTAAAATCCGGTTTTTTGTAAATATTTTTTGACATCGTCGTCTATTATTCCCAAATCCTCGGCAATAATATTGGGATTTACCACATGCTTTTGCAGCTCTTCCCAAATGGCGTATTGCGGGCCGTCCAGCCATTCTCCCTGCTTGGCGCCCGGACTTGCGGCGGGGATGGCCCAATATTTATAAAAGCCCCTGAAATGGTCGATTCTGAGCATGTCATACAGATTAAGATTGTGTAAAATGCGCTTAATCAACCATTCATAATTATTTTCCTTCATTTTTTGATAATCATATAAAGGATTGCCCCAGCGCTGCCCTTCGGCGCAAAAATAATCCGGGGGCACTCCGGACACCTTCAAAGGCTCCAAATTATCGTTGAGCTGAAATATTTCGGGATGCGCCCATACATCGGCGCTGTCGTAACAAACATAAATAGGCATGTCGCCAAATATGTTCACGCCTAAATTATTGATAAAAAGTTTAAGATTTTTCCATTGACGAAAGAATTCATATTGCTCAAAACAATAATAAAATATTCTGTCGCTCAGCCTGTCCTTGGCGTTCTGAATGGCTTGGCTGTCCCTATATTTGAGCTTGTCCTCCCATTGATACCACGGCTTGTTGCCGTTTTCCTCCCTCAATGCCATAAATAAGGCGTAATCTTCCAGCCAATAGCTGTTTTGAGCCCGAAAATATTCCACATTGTTTTTAATGGTATCGGTTATCCTACCGTACGCTTTTTGCAACAAGTCCCTTTTGCAATAATACGCGAAAGCGTAATCGGTAAGGTAGATATCGCCTTGATATTTGGCCGAAACCTTTTCTTCGTCGGTCAACAAACCGCTTTCAAAACTGTATGGATCCAAGTATAAAAAATTGCCCGCAAAAGCCGACAATCCGCAATAAGGCGAATTCCCTTCTCCGATGGTGGTGAGAGGAAGAATCTGCCACCAATGGAACCCCATTGAAGATATGTATTCCGCAAAGTTCTTGGCGTCGATAGAGAACCCTCCGATGCCGTATTCTCCTGGCAGGGAAGAAATATTGAGCAGCACACCCGAAGAGCGTAACATTTTATTTTCTCCTGTATTTTTTGTGCGGGGGATTATTCAAAGCTTCCCCTAAAACAATAATCCTCGCCAATTCTTTATTTATGCCGTTATCAAAATTTTCTTCATCTGGCAGAGAGACAGCCCTCTCGTAATAATGCTGACGGCAGCCTTCCATGCTTTCCCCTTCCATGCTGTTCTCAATATACGCCTTTTCTGTGAGCGTATTCCCTTCCTCGTAAGGATGAGAATGCTTTTCTTCGGCATATATTCTGTCTCTGCTTGCCCAATCCGATACTTTAGAGGTCTTGGGCGAAAAAGTAGGGGCAAAAGATTTTTTTATTTCATCGGCAAGATCCACGCCTTCGCTCTTTTGCGGAGCGAAGGCGGGTTTTTTATTGTCATAGGAACCTTTTTTGCCGTCGCGTTTGCTTATTTGGCTGACAGCGTTTATTACCGACACTATCACAAAGACCGCGATTATGGCCATGAATATAATTGAAACCATTAATCAAACCTTAATTTATTTTTTATTTTTGTCGCTGTCATTGGAAGCGCCCTTGCTGTCTACGCCGCTTATGGCGTTTCTCATTGCGGTATCGGCTTGAATGTTTTGCATTTGATAATAGTCCATAACGCCCAGCCTGCCCGCTCTGAAAGCTTCGGCCAAAGCCTTAGGCACTTCGGCCTCGGCGGCCACAACGGCGGCTCTCATTTCTTGAGTCCTGGCTCTCATCTCTTGTTCCTGAGCCACCGCCATCGCCCTTCTCTCTTCTGCTTTTGCCTGAGCGATTCTTCTGTCGGCTTCGGCTTGGTCCATTTGCAGCTGCGCGCCTATATTTCTGCCCACGTCAATATCCGCAATATCTATGGAAAGAATCTCAAACGCCGTTCCCGAATCCAAACCCTTGTCAAGCACCGTTCTGCTGATTCTGTCGGGATTTTCCAATACATCTTTATGGCTTTCCGCAGATCCCACCGTGGTTACTATGCCTTCGCCCACGCGGGCAATTATGGTATCTTCCCCCGCTCCGCCTATAAGCTTTGCTATATTTGCCCTTACGGTAACTCTGGCTTTGGCGCGAAGTTCTATGCCGTCCTTAGCGATAGCCGCAACAATGGGCGTTTCTATTACCTTGGGATTGACGCTGACCTTGACGGCGTTCAATACGTCTCTGCCCGCAAGGTCAATGGCCATCGCCGTTTTTGTTTTTAATTCTATATTTGCGCTATGCGCGCTTATCAGCGCATTGACTACCTTGACCACGTCCCCCTTTGCCATATAATGCGTTTCAAGCTCGCTTATATTGATATCAAGACCAGCTTTCTTTCCCGTAATGTAGGCTTCCACTATCATTGCCAACCTTATCTTTCTGAGCTTCATGCCTACCAGCCTGCTCATTGAAACAGGCGCGCCCGACACCAAAGCCCTGAACCATAAATTCACGGGTACTATAACGAAAAACGCTATGAAAAAAACAATTATTGTTACAATTAAAGCAATCCAACCACCTACGCCCATATTACCTCCGTTTAATATTTATTCTATGCGGCGGACGGTTATTTTTCCGCCCTTAACATCAACTACTTTAATGCCCTCGCCTTTTTTAATGAAGAAGCCTTCCGCATAAGCGTCTTCCACAACGCCGTCAATATTTATTTTGCCGGTAGGCTTAAGATCGGTGGCGGCATAACCGATTTTGTCCTTTAGATAAGTATAATCCTTGGTTCCCTCGGATATACCGGGAGAAACGGCGGTGGATTTTTCAATAAACGGAGAGCGGCTCAGCCATCCCATTTTTGAGGATTTGACCATAATAATGAATCCCCCGATAATAATTAACGATATAAGGAACAATAAAATAAAAATCTGCGCCAGAACATTGTCTTCTTCCTGACGAAAAATAACCCTGAGCACTACTCCCAATATAAGCAAAAGCAATCCTACCGTTCCGAATACGCCGAAGCCGGGCTGAAAGATTTCTATCATTACAAATACAAGCCCCACAATAAGACACACAATGACGGGCCATGTCATATTGGTAAAAAGATAGCCTATTTGCAAAAAGAAATCCATATGAAAAAATTCTCCTTATTGACTTGACTTAAACATATCATATTTTTCCCATATTTGTCAAGATTTATGTTATTAATAAAATATACGCCATTAAGCAATTTAATGTCCTTTTTTATTGATTTAATTGGTTCTTGACTTTGCTTAAAATGCCATTGTATAATAGTTATATAAATTTATAAGGAGATTGGTATTTCTTATGGATAATGTCAAAAAGAAACTAACTTTTTATCGTCTTTTGAAAACCATATCCTATCTCATCGGTTTCCCGCTATTGACCATAATGGTGTTCTTTACGTCCACGTTCTTTATGGGCGAGGATGTTTACGGGTTTGGCGCTTGGTACGGCGTCCTTCTCGTTATCGGCATTTGGTTTGTGGTTACCGTTGCTCAGATAGTGTTTTCAAAGTTTTCAAAAAACCATAAAGCAAGAACCATGTTCATGCTTGCGGTTACAATAATCCTTACGCTTACGGGAGCTTTGGTCTTTGACGCGGTGGCGGCGGCCAAAATCAAAGACGTTCAGGAAGAATATAAGGCTCACGAAAATGTGGTCGTTAAAGACTATACATATCAAGTCAACTGGTTCGTAACCGTTACTACGGATAATGAAAGCCTTAACGACAAATTTCTTGAAAATGTAGACAATTTCTTAAAAACTTACAATATCGAATTCAAATCTAAAAATTACGGCGATGAAAACACCGACCTTTCGGAATTTACCTACAATGCCAAGGACGACGCTTATTACAGCCCCAACGGCATGTTCAGCGACGGCTACATATTCGGAATAAAGCAGGCTATCGATATTTTAATTACTTATCATGAAACGCAGGAATATTATAAAGAATTGGACAAAGACGCCGACGACGAGCTTGCCGCGGCCATAAAAGCTTTGGAAGAGGATTCTTCGTCCGCATGGAATGAATATAAACAAACCGACGAATACAAAGCGGCTTACGGAACAAACGGCGAAGCATACAAGTATATGCTCACAAAAGACAGACTCAACCAAATAATATCGGCTTTGGGCAGAGAACTGCAAGTAGACAAATCCAAGTTCAATTCCATATTGGCCGCATTAAAGGTTGCGGGCATGATTGACGACAGCACTCATCAACAACTAAAGGCATGGCTGAACAATTATCTCAACCAGAACCTGACTGTCGACCAAATAGTCGTATTGCTTAACGGATTAGGTCTTTTTGAAGAGCCGGTTACCGAAGATGACTTGATGGCAATAGCCAAAGATTTTTCTTTCTATCAGTCGCCCAAAACAAAACCGATTTTTGAATTTATCGAAGACCAGCGTTTGCGCGATTACGCCTACGCCAAGTATTACGCCACCGAACATGGCGCAAAAGTAGCCTCCGTTCTTATAGGAGAAAAAACCGTTAACGATAAAGGAGAAACGGAATACGGCAACATAGGCTGCGTTACCATGGACAGTCCCGGACTTCCCGCGTATTGCGGCTACACCCTTGACGAGCTTTATCAATTAAAAGCCGACCTTTCTTATGTGCCTACGCTTTATCCCCTCATGGCGGCAAGAAGATTTCTGTATGTGTTTGCGGTAGTTATCGGCATAGGATATTTGTTCTTCTATCATTTTGATAATAAAGAGAAAGAAATATTTGCCACATTAACGGTGGGAGGTAAATAAAATGAAACTCAAAAAAGCTTTGGAAATAATATTGCATATATTGGGCTTTCCCCTTCTTATAGCGCTTGTCGTTGTAAGCAGCTTAAGCTTATATAAAGCGGGCATCAGTTACGGCATAATGGTCTTTGTGGGCTTGATTATCACCGTTGTGATGGCAATAATTTATTATCTTGTGTTTTTCCTCATGGCAAAAAGCGGCAAAAAGACCATTCAAAAACAGACCATCATTTCCATAATCGTCGCGGCAATATGCTTGGGCGGGCTTTGGATAGTAATAGACGTGGCTTTGCCCGATTTGTTGAAGGACGCCACCAGCGATACCATTTATTACGAAGATCTCATTGATGACTTTAACGCAAGAGCGGAAGTCAACAAAAATTTGCTGGACGAATACATCAAAAGAAATGTCGCCAACGGCAACCTTACTAAGCTGAGCGAAGAAGAATATCTTGAACAAGGCGCGAGAAATAAAGAAGTAATGGCTTTATTGAAATCACACTTCGAAAGCATCGACAAAGACGGCTACGCGACTTTTGTGGGGCCGTGGATAGATATGGCCAACGACGGCCGTCTTACCATTCCCACCCTTGTTCATCTTATAGTAAACAAAAGAGAGGTGGTAGGCGTGCCCTATCCCCTTAAAGAAGCAGACGATCCCGTTATGTGGTCAATACTTGACATGTTGGGCGAACCCATGGAGTTTGAGCTTCTTCCTGAAAACATTTCCGGAATAGTTGGCACGTTTCAAACCGCAATCAACAATATACTCTTGCATGTAACCAACGCCATAGAAGACGAAAATGTGGTAGGCTCTCCCATATATATCGGAATAGAAGGTCCGTCAATAGTATTGACTCCTTCCAATGTGTCAAGGGGCGTGCTCGACTATCAAAGTATGGCGTGGCTGAACAGCAACGGCTTAATATTCATGATTACATCGCTGTTGTCGGTAAGAAAGCTTTTCTTGATATTCGCGGGCGTATTGATTTTGACCACCTATGCCATAGGTCTTTTGAGAGAAAGCCAAGCAAAAAACGCTCCTTCCGACGGCAAATTTAAAGGAAAAGAAGCCGCCGAAGATAGCTTGTCCGATAATTCAAGCATTGATTTTAATATTAACGCGGTTACGGACGCTTATAATTCTTCCAACAGAAGCTATNNTATGACGCTTGCAACAATATTTCCCGAAGATATGAAGCGGGCGCGTTTCAAAAACAATAGCGTTACAGCCTCTTTAAAAAGGGGCTGTTTGATATATCGCTTTTAAGCATACTAATTAACGCGGGTAACAGACTATGGGCAAAGGCAAATCAAAAAACTTAAAGCAAATATTCGGCAACAAAACTTTTGTAATTATAGTTTGGGCAGTCGTCGCCGCGGCTTTAATAACGGCTTTGACTTTCTTGGGGATATTTCTGTATCAAAGATACACCCCAAGCGTGCGTTTTGCCAAAGCCCAAGACAATTGGGTAAAAGCCAAAAACAAATCGGCGCAGGACGATATAGTTTTGGAAATACAATTGGGCAAAGACGAAGATGACCGAGCCGAAAAAGTGTTGCTTGAGATATACGGAGACAGAATCTACCGCGGAAATAATTTTACTTTTGATTATGATATTGATATAATATATAAAGGTTTGAATATATTAAGGCTGGATTTAAGCTTCATAGGCGACGGAAATACCAATGAGCTTATAATAGCCAAAAACGAAGGCTTTGTGGATTTTGAAACCATATCCATGCAAATATCTAACGATGAATTGCGCGATATCGAATTGGGGCGTTCTAAAATATCGCTTTACGATACCGATAACATAACCATCGACAAAGAAGGCGCTTTTTCGATAAGGGGAAATGACTCAATATCTTTTCTTTTGCAAAGAGCGTCTATAGTATTGAAGCGGTATGCCGATTGGGACATAAACGGGTTGCTGGAACAATACGCCAATATAAGCAGAGTAAGCGGTGCAATTACTTACGACGGCGCCTTTCGATTAAACAGCTTCAGCAACAATCAAAACATTTCTGTTTTTATGCCGTGGGAAGACGGGGACGAGCTGATAAACAGCATAGAAGATATCCCCGAAAACATAAAGCAAATATATTTTGACAGAAAACTGGTTATACCAAATGTGCCTATTGTGGGAAATTATATTTTTAACTTCCAAAATATGATGCCCGACGGCATCTTGGTCAACATAAGGATTGTAAGCGAAACCAGATATAAAATAAGTGACTAAAGGGAGAAAGGCGGAAACTTGCTGAAAAACTTATTTAACAAATTTAGAGATTCTTTTTTTGCGGTATTCCCGATTACCGCAATTGTTTTATTATTAAGTTTAACTTTGGTTGAAATAGACAAGCAGACAATTATTGCGTTTGTCATATCTTCCTTTATGATTATAATCGGAATGAGTTTGTTTACTCTGGGCGTGGATTTGTCCATGCTTCCCATGGGAGAAAGCATAGGCGCCAGCCTTTCCGAAAGTAAAAAGCCTTATTTAATGTTGATTGTTTTATTTATCCTTGGTTTCCTTATCACCATATCCGAACCCGATTTACAGGTGCTTGCCGAGCAGCTTTATTCCATTCCCACACCGCTGTTAATGTCGATGATAGCGGGCGGCGTGGGCGTGTTTTTGATATTGTACTATTTGAAAGTGTTTTTTAACATTAAACTGTCCTATATACTTATTATCGGCTATGCCGCAATATTCATTTTGGCTATATTCGCGTCCGACAACTTTATGCCGTTGGCTTTTGATTCGGGCGGCGTAATGACCGGCCCTATGACGGTGCCCTTCCTTATGGCGCTTGGCATAGGAATTTCCACCGTAAAAAGATCCTCCAAAGACAATGATTCTTTTGGAATAATCTCTTTATGCACAATAGGCCCCATATTGATGGTCATGCTGCTCGGTCTTATTTATACGCCGCAAAATTTTTCCACGGGTGTACAAGACGCCCCAAACAGCAATATATTAATGCAGTTTGTGTATCAAGCTCCCAAATATTTCAAAGATGTGGCGATAGCTTTCGCGCCGCTCATCGTGGTGTTCGCCATCTTTCAAATCTTTGTATTGAAATTCCCAAAAACAAAGGTCATAAAGTTGTCCGTGGGCTTGATTTATACTTATATAGGTCTTGTTTTATTCCTTTGGCCGGTAAATGTGGGCTTTTTCCCGGTGGGCAAGCTGCTGGGAGCAAAGCTTGCCGCTTTACCCTATAATTGGATTCTTATACCTCTGGGCTTTATAATTGGACTGGTTGTTATCCTTGCTGAACCCACCGTCCATATACTGATTAAACAAGTGGAAGAATTGACGGGCGGCGCGGTATCAAAAAAGATTATGCTTATATGTCTTACTCTGGGAGTGGCGGTAAGCGTAATGCTTTCAATAATAAGGATAATGGCGGAAATAAGCATATGGTATTTTCTGCTGCCGGGATACTTCATTGCTTTATTGCTTACCTTTTTTGTTCCTTCAATTTTTACGTCCATAGCTTTTGATTCGGGCAGCATATCATCAGGCCCCATGACCGTAACGTTTATTATGCCGTTCGCCATAGGCATATGCGCGGTTTTGGGCGGCAACATCATGCAATACGCTTTCGGTATCGTGGCCATGGTCTCCATGGCGCCTTTATTGACCATTCAAGCGTTTGGCTTGGTATATAAGATAAAACTAAAAGAGAAAACCAAGAAAAAGGAAATTCCCGAAGCGCAGCAAGCGCAGCCTTCTGGAATTGAAGAAACAGAACCTCTGGATTTAATCAATGAATAAGCTATAATATAAATAGAAGCTTATGAGGAGATAATTATGGAAAATGACGAACATCTAAAAAAAATAAAGATGCTTACCGTAATCCTTGATAAAGGCAAAGGCAAGAGAGTAATCAAATTTTTGCAAGAAAAAGTAGCATGCCGTCAATTTGCCACGTTGGGTTACGGCACGGCAAATAAAGCCATGTTCGATTACCTCGGGCTGGGGCAGACCTCAAAGGACATAGTTTTTGCCTTAATTCAAGACGATATCGCGCCCGACATTATGCAAATGCTGAATGAAGAGTTTGAACTATACAGACCAAACACAGGGTTGGCTTTTACTATTCCGCTTGAAAGCGTGGCAAGCATGAGCGTACTGCAATATATACTGGGCGAAACCAAGGAGATATAATTATGGAAGAGAAAAAATATTGTTTGATAATCGTGGTGGTAAAAAGAGGGTTTTCGGATACGGTAATGGACGCCGCAAGAAAAGAAGGAGCCAAGGGCGGAACCATAATACACGCCAGAGGCACCAGTCAGCTTGAAACGCAAAAGTTCATGGGCATGAATATAGAGCCCGAAAAAGACTTGATATTGATTTTAGCCAAAACAGAAAACAAAAAAGCCATAATGAAATCCATTAACGAACAAGCCGGCTTAAATCAAGAAGGCAACGGCCTTGTTTTCGCCTTGCCCGTAGACGAAGTTTCAGGCGCTTTTACCAAACGCTAAAATAATATCTTTTCGGCTTCTTCCGCCAAGCATTGTTTTTTGACAAGCTCAATGGCTTTATTGCTCAGCGCGGTATCCTGCCATAGAATTACGCCTTGCAGCTTGTTTTCCTTAAACGCCAGTTTTTTGTATATCCCGCTTGACTGATCTTCAAAAATACGGCTTTCGTCCACATTGTCATTAATGTTTCCCACGCTGAAGAACTGCTTGCCCGCGCCCTCAAAAGCCGTAGAGAAAGGCATTTTGTCATATTTTACCTCATCTCCGCACATATTCGCGCCCGCCACATATCCTTGAGCGTTGCTGATAATCCATAAACCGCCCGCCACGCCGTTATGTTCGGCGCAATCGCCTGCCGCGTAGATATCGTCAATGCTTGTGCGCATATAATCGTCAACAATTATGGCTCGG
>LFSG01000056.1 GCA_001512685.1 Clostridiales bacterium DTU072 | reverse complement strand
AAGACCGGATACCATCTTATACATACCTCTCCAAATACCGAACAGCAGTAACAAAATTGTTACCGTTACCACAACGATGTCCAGTATATTGATGCTGTTAAATATGTTTGCCATACAACCCTCCGGCAAATTCCTGAATATCTTTTATAAATTATATTAATTATATACAAAGCAAGTTTAGCATATGTGCTTAAAAAAATCAAGAAGTTTTATTCCACACAAACCCCTTGCCAAACCGCCTTTTTTGTCGACTGTATATTTTCCATTATTTGGTCAAACCTTTTAGTTAAACAAAAAGGAGTATTTTATGGATAAGCCGGTAATTCTATGTATAGGCGCCAATAATATAACGGGCGACAGTCTTGGCCCTGCCGTGGGGGATCTTTTGATAATGGAATACAATATCGACGCTTATGTTTACGGTCATACCGCCCGTCCCATAAACGGCTTGAACTACGTCGATTATGTCAAACATATCGAAACCCATCACAAAAACAATGTGATTATCGCCGTGGACGCTTGCTTGGGCAAAAAACAGGATGTGGGCAAAATCAAATGTTCCTTGAAAGGCATAGCCGCGGGCGGAGCGCTTAACAAAAACTATGAGAGAATAGGCGACATAGGCATATTGGGCATCGTGGGCGAAGCCACAAAATCAGACAATATGGAAACACTGAAATCGGTAAACAAACATTTTATATCAGCCATGGCTTCATCAATAGCTAAGATTATCAATAAACTGGTGTCGGAATTGTATGATTTGCGAATATACGGCAAAAAAGCTGTATAATTATTTATATAATATAAAAGACAATATTGTTGCCAAAGTTATAACGGGTATGCTATAATTACATTCTGAAATATAATAAAATGAGGATAAATAGTGAACGATAAAAACAATAACAAGAGAACAATATATGTAATAATAGCGATAATACTTGGAACAATACTTATAGCCACTCTCCTTTGGTCGGGAGGGATACTCGGAAAAAAACCCGGAGTAAAATCATACAGCGAATTTCTTACAGATATCCAAAACGGAAAGGTTGACGGCGTTATTTTTACTGACAGCTATACCATCAGAGTAAGGCTGAAAGATTCCGAATTTACCATGGAACAATTCAAAGATAACGAAAAATACAGCGATTACACATGTATCGCCGCTTACCGTACGGATACCGTGAACGACATAAGGAGCATTTACGCCGCCCAAAAAGAAGCCGGAGAAGAAGGCTTTGACACCTTGCCCTATATAGCTTTGAACGACCCGTCCGAGGGCAGCTTCTGGTCTAACATCATACCCATTTTGTCCATAATTTTGATAGCTGTAATGCTTGTTTTCCTTTTCATATCCATGCGCGGGGGCAAGGGAGCCAACAGCGCGCTCAACTTCGGTAAAAACAAAGCCAGACTGACATCGGGCGTAAAGGTAAGGTTCAGCGATGTGGCGGGCGCGGAGGAAGAAAAAGAAGAATTAAAGGAAATTGTGGATTTCCTGAAAAACCCCAAGAAATTCCTTAGCCTGGGAGCAAGAATTCCCAAAGGCGTATTGTTGGTAGGCCCTCCGGGAACGGGTAAAACATTGTTTGCCAAAGCCGTGGCGGGCGAAGCCAATGTGCCTTTCTTCTCCATATCGGGTTCGGATTTCGTAGAAATGTTTGTGGGCGTGGGCGCCTCCAGAGTAAGGGATTTATTCAATCAAGCCAAGAAGAACATGCCGTGCATTTTATTCATAGACGAAATAGACGCCGTAGGCAGACAAAGGGGAGCCGGCCTGGGTGGCGGCAATGACGAAAGAGAGCAAACGCTCAATCAATTGCTGGTGGAAATGGACGGTTTCAGCACCAACGAAGGCATAATTATCATGGCGGCAACCAACAGAGCCGACATACTTGACCCCGCCTTATTGAGGCCGGGCAGGTTCGACCGCCAGATTTATGTCCATATCCCCGATGTCAAAGGCAGGGAAGCCATATTCAAGGTGCATGCCCGCAACAAGCCGCTGGCGCCCGATATTGACTTTAAGAATCTGGCGCGTTTGACAAGCGGTTTCAGCGGCGCCGACATAGCCAATCTTCTCAACGAAGCGGCCATTCTCGCCGCTCGCAACAACAGAAACGTCATATTGATGAAAGACCTTCTCGAAGGCATCAACAAAGTAATAGCGGGCCCCCAAAAGAAAAGCCGCGTAATTACCGAAAGCGATAAACGCATAACCGCATACCATGAAGCCGGCCATGCCATAGTCGCTAAGTTTATGAAATACTGCAACGATGTTCAGGAAGTATCCATCATCCCCAGAGGAGCGGCGGCAGGCTACACCCTGTCTCTTCCCAAGAACGACGACCATCATATAACCAAAAATCGTCTTAACGACGAAATCGCCATGCTGCTGGGGGGCAGGGCGGCCGAAGAAATCATTGTTCAGGATATATCCACGGGCGCCGCGAACGACTTAAAAAGAGCTACCAACATCGCAAGGAGCATGGTAAGCGAATGGGGTATGAGCGAAGCCTTGCCCAACCTTTTCTTTGGCGGAGATGAAGAAGTCTTTATCGGCAGGGATTACAAAACGCATCAAAATTACAGCGAAAATATCGCCGCGATAATAGACAAGGAAATTCAAAACATCATTAACACCAACTACAAGAGAGCCTTGGAAGTTCTTAAAGAAAATAAAGACATCGTTGACGAAATGGTCAAGCTTTTGTTTGAACGCGAAACAATTTACAGCGACGAAGTGGATATGCTGATAGCCAGAAAGCCGCTGTCCGAAATCAACGAATACATTGACAACAAGCTCAAAAAACAAGAAGAGCTTGACAATAATAACGTCAATAAAAGCGCTTACAAGCCTTTTAAGGAAATAACGCCGCCGGAAAAAAACGATGATTCCCCAACCGCCGCAAAGCCCGCCGGGCAAGAACAAAAAGAAAATTCCCGGCAAAAAGCGGAAGAAAAGAGCGTTCCCGAAAGCGGTGATAAAACAGACCAAAAGAAAGAGGACGAAAACGCCGACAAAAAGAAAGACGAAAAAAATTAGCGGTCAATTATTATGATTAACGCAAAAAACCCGCCCATAAAGAAGCGTTCACTTAGGGATTGAAGAAAAACTTAAATGAACAGCTTCAAGCGGCGATAAAAATGACCAGTCATATTCAAGAGTAAATACTTGAATTGGCTGGCCATTTTTTATATTTTTACATTGGATGCAGATACCTTATTGTCAATCGCATCAATCAAAACAATATCTTTACAACCTTGCAAACCTAGTTCGTTTAGAATAGTTGATATCTTTTTATACTCATTATCGTTAAAATATAGTATAACCTTTATTGCACGATCAGTATTACTAGCTTTTTTATAAATATCAACCTGTTTTGCAAGATTATTCTTTAGCTTACTGTTAGAAGCTAATTTGAATTCAACAAGAGTGGTATCCTTAGAACCTTTAGATATTTTGAAGTCAACTGGACCACGACCATTGTTCACTTCCCGATTTACATCCATTTCACTAGCAAACCAAACAAGACGATACATAATTTGCAAATCACTTTCACGCTTAATAGGTTTACCATTTAAGTAAAATAAGCGATATCCGTCCATATCTTCAATTACAGATTTTAAAAATAACACTCTATTGTAGGCTTCATCATAAGAATTTGTTTTAGTTTTATAAAAATCTGTTTTCTCTAAAAGTATACGAGTAAGCTCTTGCAACTGAGTATTAAATAATTGTTTTACTTCTTGGACAACTTGCTTGCTAATTGAAGTCGCCTCTTCTTCTTTTTCCTCTTTATATTTTATATAGTAATCAATAATTTCAGGATGTTCCCGTATCAATATTGAAGCAGCTTTATCTTTTTCGGTTTTTGACATCTCTTTCTTTTTCTTAGGTAGGACATTAATGAAATAATTATTTAGCTCAAATCTAATTGTAGCATCCTCAATAGAAGGAGCAATGTTTTGTAAATTATTGATCATATCAGTACGATTTATAAATGTATCATCACGCGTTAAAAGATCTCTAGGAGTTAATAGAATGTAATCTCCATCAAAATACGGCAAGTAATATTCTTTTGACATCCAAGTCATTGTAGCATAATTAAATTCAACTTTTGGCACATTAAACTTTTTACATTGACATGGATTCAAATACTCACTAGCGAATGTTGTTGTGTATTCTAATAAATATTTCTTGGCAAAGTTTGTTGTAAAGTCACTAATTTTATCTCGTCCAACTAATGGGCTAATTAGACAGAGTTTTTCTAGGTGTGAGCTTTTAGTTATTGTTTCTTTACCAAAATCCTTGAAAATAGTTTGTAAACCTTTATGAAGGGTTAATGCAAACTTCATCCCAAGTCCACGCCCTGAATTTCCATCTAGACTAAAACCAATCCATGTTTGTTTTACTTCTGGGAAGAGATACCAAGATGCAATCATACCCGAAGGTGGCTGAGGATATTTTTCCGCTTGTTCTTGTAAAAATAATAAGTATGCAATAATTTCCTTATGTATCTTCTGATACTCTTCTTTTTCACTATTGAATAGAAGAAAAGGATCTATAAAAAGAGGCAAATCATTGATGAGCGATATGTTAATCGCACCATATGATTCAATTATATCCTCATCTATCCCAAAAAAATCTGAAAAATATAGTTTTAAATCGCCCATCTAATTTCCCCCTTCTAAAAAATTATTCTACTAAAAATTTCCTTATAAATCTGTCCAGCCTGCTTATTGTTCAAGTGACTAGTATTCCCCAACATTTCTTATGGCTATATAAGAAGCGAAGAGCTGAATTCTACACCAACCCTAAATACTTCTCGAAGAATAACATCAGTTTTTCGATAATTCCTTGCTTTTTCGCAGCTCTGCCTCCGCCAAAGCGGGATACAGGTGGCATGATTTTATCAATATCTGTACCGGTCGTTTTAAGCATTCCGTCTCGGAATGCATTGTCGATGAAACGGCGGGTTTCTTCAGGCTTTAATCTTTCTTCTTCTATAATTGCTGTAATATCCGCTTCCTTACGCTC